>OUUY01000074.1 GCA_900302705.1 Candidatus Sulfobium mesophilum | reverse complement strand
ATAACTACCGTAACCGATAGATGGACTTCCGGGGTGACAGAGGTGACACGCAGAGGAAGCCATATGATAATGAACGCGGGAGACCCTTGTCGATGCTGTGTAAAACGGCAACTGGTGGATATAAGGAAACGAAATTTCACTGGGTCGGCAAGGGAGTCGGAGTTGCCCATAGTGTACCGCTTGTATCTCAAAGACAACATAACTTTGGGAGAGGGAAGGGGCAATACCTTCATCATGCTTCTGAAGGAGAGAAGGAAAAGAGATTGCGGTAACGCTATTAACTCCAAATGTTCCGAGATCTCCGGTGGGAGCTATACTGGAAGGCCAAACGAGAGTGAAAGCCTCTGGAAGAAGATGATTGGAGAGCCGTATGCGGGAAAACCGCCTGTCCGGTTCGATGAGGGGGAGCTGGAGATAGAACCATTTGGCTACTACGCCAGCTCTCTACTCTACTGAATCAAACAAAAAGCCTGTGCAGAGTTCGGGGGGAAAGAGGCAATGGCGATCCTGGGATCATAAAGAAAGTCTTCTTGAACCTAACAGCGGTGAGACATGAGACAATGGTTCGAGTTAAAAAATAGACAGCTTCTGGATAATATCCTCCGTGCAGTACTTACATCTTAGAAAATCTTTTTTTGTGCTTAGACAAAAAGGAAATGATAAAATGATGGGATGTTATCCAGAAAACTGCATAATCACTAGAAGACTGACGCGCCTTTATCCAGGAGGCTTTGCATGAAGACCCATAGTAAGCTGCTTTCCTTAATAATCTTGGGAACTCTAATTTTGTCTGTTTGGAAGGCCCAGGCTGATGACCTAGCCCCTGCCTACAACGCCGATCTATCTGGTTACTCTTATCCATTTGAGGTCAAGGGCTTCTCCTTTTCCGCTCAGGGGCAGTCTCTTCGCATGGCTTATATGGATGTGATGCCCGAGAAGGCAAATGGTCAAACTGTTCTACTTCTGCACGGCAAGAACTTTTGTGCCGCTTACTGGGAACCCACGATTCGAGCGCTTGTGTCCAGAGGGTACCGAGCCATAGTCCCGGATCAGATAGGCTTTGGAAAGTCATCGAAACCGGAACATTTCCAGTTTACCTTTCAGGAGCTTGCCACGGAAACACGAGCTCTGCTGGATAGTCTACATATCGATAAGGCAACTGTGATTGGCCACTCCATTGGCGGCATGCTGGCAACTCGGTTTGGCTTGATGTTTCCCAACCTTGTCGAGCGGCTTGTTCTTGTTAATCCAATAGGATTGGAGGACTGGAAGAGGCTAGTTCCCTACAAGACCATCGATGAGATCTATGCAGTTGAACTCAAGTCTACCCCGGATAGGATTCGCAATTACATGAAGGATAATTATTTTGGTGGCACTTGGATGCCGGACTATGAAAGTCTTGTCGAGATACAAGCTGGCTGGATGCGAGGACCTGATTGGCACCGAATGGCTTGGCTATCTGCCCTGACTACTGACATGGCATTTACGCAGCCGGTGCTCTATGAATTCCGGGATCTCAAGATGCCTGTTCTGTTGATCATTGGACAAAGGGATCGTACGGCGTTAGGCAAGGCTTGGGCTCCTGCAGGTGTGAAAGACAGGATGGGCAACTACCCGGAGTTGGGACGCAAGGCAAAGGCAGCAATTCCTAATTGCAGGCTTGTAGAGATCGAGGGGGTGGGACACCTCCCTCAGGTTCAACGGTTCAACGCATATTGGCAGGCAGTTGAGAGCTTCCTGGAAGAAAGCGGTCGCCAAAGATCCTGAAGCTCAGTTAACGTGGGGCGATTCATTATCGGGTGAAATCCCGGAATCGACAGCGCCTAATGAATCGATGGGATCGGGAATGGCCTCGGGGCGAAAGACGCACTGTGAAAAAAAATTGAGTCCAGCACAAGGTTCCTTCCTGAAAGCAGCACGTTACTAGACTGCCCTAAGCCCATTCGTTTCTTCTAGAAATCGATAAGGCGCTTGTTGGTTCCAACGCAGTCGGACAACCAAAAAAGGTCCATTACTTCAGTAATACTTGGTCACAAACAGACCGCACCTATATTGATTCTGGGCAGCCTCTCGACACCATTGAACGGTTGCATAGCGTGAAACGGTCCATGTCAATTCTCACTACGCTGCCCACTCTTAATGGGACATACGTCATGCTTATGCCGGATCTGCTTTCCTCTAAGCGCATGCCCTTGTTTTTATCTGTGGAAGGAGAATAAGACCATAACAGATCTCCGATGATCTGTTCCCGAATCTCTTTTCTTTGATCTTTCGTCAGACAGATCTGGAGGGCTTCATTGAGCTCATCCAGCATAATGGGCTTTCTCAGCACACACGCACCCTTCTGTCTCAGTTCCTCTTCGAGCTCTATAGAGACAAATGCCGAACAGACTATCACCTTGGGCTTCTTCCTCCTCATATCTACCTTTCCGATGAGTTCTGCGCCGTCTTTCCCCGGTATTCTGAGATCGATGATTAGAACATCTATAGCCGCTGAACTGAGTTTTGCTGATGCATCCTCGACATTTCGTCATGCCCCATTCTTCTGAACGTCCTGTCAAGAAACCATCGGACGAGGTGTTCATAATCCACATCAAGTATTTTCATGTCTTCCCTTTATAGCCTGTGATAAATATATTATAAATTTGGTAGCTGTGCTGAGAGTTCTGATACCAGGATAGTAGTATGGCGATTAACCATTCCACGAAGCTCAACCATCAAACTACCACGTTATGGTCACTATCAGTATATCGCTATATGAACCCGCCGAAACATCTTGACCTGCTGGGATGCTTCCGTAAACGCTTGTGACTATGGGAAGGGCGTTCCTGTTTACTTTGCCAAGGGTTACGGTTGAAGTCCCTCCTGTTCCGTCGCCCCAAATGGAAGTCATTGAAGAATTGGTATATAGGTTATAGTTGAGGAGGTCGGCCCCGGTTATATTCTTCATTTTCCTCGGATTGAAGCTCCCGGAATTCGGACTCTGGCCTATTATGATCAGAACATTAACCGAGGGATTTGGAGGGGCTACACCCACGCTGCAGTCAACAGTGACGCTGCCGTTTGAGGCAAGATGGTTCTGAGAAGTCGCATCATATGAGCCGAAGCTTACCGATGCGGTGGAAACAGTGCATGCAGCATAGGCATAAGGGACATGAAGAAAAATAACACATGCGACAATGCAAAATAGAAATCCTCTTATGGTCCGTCTGGTGACGCATATCGATGGATTGAACACCTGGCATCTCCTTTTACGCATTATATCAGAACAAACGGCTTATGTAATGAAATCACCTTTGCAGTAACTACAGTGAACAGGTGACTTCACCAATGTCTATCCACATTTCCTGGCTCTTTGGAATCGTGAGCTCAAAATGACATTTTTTTGAATCGTAGGTAACTTGAGCGGAATGATTTCCATGGGGAACATTTTCGATATAAAATTCCCCGTTTCTTCCGATAATACCCGAGATTATCTTTCCCCCAACATAAACTTTTATATTGCCGGATTCCAAGGAGATTTTCCTGTCATCTTCGACCAAAAAGACACGGCCGCTGATAGCCTGTATTTTCGTCACATCAAATCTCACGAGTGAACCACCCCTGAAGGGAGGTGAAATGTACTGAGTCAAGGCAGATATGCTGTAGTTGATCGGGATATCCCTGTTCTCTATGTCGATCTTGTTGTCGATGAACGATCGGAAATCGGGAATGATCACATTTCCATTCTTATCAGTCTTTCCGATCTCATTGCCGAATTCATAGACTCGAACCCCTTCGAGGCCATCAACGTTGACTTTGGCGAAGCCATCCAGGATCGGTCTGCTTAAGAAGCCAGATCCGTCTATATACCCAATCCCTCCAGCCGCGGAAAGGAGATAGTCTTCTTGGCGGTCGATCCTCCGATAACCCACCCCATATATTCCGTAATCGTTTTGGTACTGAATGAGTCCTCTTACGTCGCTTCTCGAGTCCTGATTTGCCACGTCTATATTGAAACCGTAGCCGGGACCTGTAGGAAGGTTCTTCTGGAGATTGGCTTCTGCTATATTATTGCCATTCTTGAAGGTGTAGTTGAGGTTTCCGGAGATTCCCTTCCCGAAATATATGTTGAGACCGAAGAAAAGCTGGTCATTTTTCCCGTTCTGGTCGTCAGTACGACTGGCGATAGCAAATAACGTGACATTGTTTGTCATGATTTTCGTATAGGATGCGCCGTAGCGTTTTGTATCTGGTTGAACATACATCCTGGAAAGGGAGTAAGCTAACGAGATAGACCCTAGAGTTTTGTCGGTCGCTCCAACAGAGACGCTGAATGCTAGGGAAGATTTGTCATCGGCCGGGCTTAGGGACAGATTGCTGTAATTTCGCGATAGAGACTGCACAAAGGCGCTTGCGTTGAAAACAGGGCTTAGGAATGAATAGTTGAGATAGGCTCCCCATCCCGTTTTTCCTTCTGAGGCGCTCATGGCAAGCCCGCTGTCAAAAACGCCTATCCTCGATATTAGAAAGGATGCTGTCGGACCGAAAGTGGCGCTGCTGGTTGATGCCTCAAGCGCTACCCCTCCCTTCAGGTCGGAAGAAAAACCGTAGTTGTGGAAGGCGAGGACTACAGCCTTGCCATAAGAAAAACTCTTTGTGCCGATGTCCTCTCTTATGAAACCGACGCTATAACTATATTCATGTAGTCCCTTTTGGAGGAGCCGGTCACTGTAATAAAAGTCCTGCAATATAACAGTCTCTCTGCCAAAGGCGTCTTTGATGACGACATCTGCAGTTCCGAGGCCGACGATTGCTGGAACGTTATTAAACCTGAATTGACCTGGCTGCAGAGTTTCCCTCCGCACGGTCATTCCGTTTACCCTGACATCGATCTCTGAGGGGGTCATGACCGTTCCGGACAAAGAGAGGGAGGGGTAACGAATGAAATAAGGATCAACGGAATAATTTTTAGCGATTGTAAAACCGCCAATAACCGCGGTTGAGCCCAGTTGCCCGGAAACTGCTGGAGCGTCGCCAGCTATGACTGTTCTTAGCGCTGCCCGGTTATCGGTCCTAATAGAGCTAAACAGTCTTACGTTCTTGTTTGTCTCGTCATTCTTAAAGTAATTGGAGGATGAGGTAGCCAGATAATCGCCGATCCTTATACCCAATTCAGTCGATACATTGAAGGTTGGTTCATGAGCGGTGTATTGAACCCCATAATTGAGAAAAGCCGATGTATCCCTCGTGTAGGACACCGAGTAGGGCTTTTTGTAAGAAATGTCCAATGCCTCTTTCTCGAATAAGTTTGGAGCGGCGATGAGTGTCAGTGAGGCGTTTTTGTAGTCCATAGAAAAGGTAAGACCTGCAACAGAACTCAGGGAAATATAGGCTTCACCGGAAACAGAGAGCGTACTTCCGGATGCTTCGACGAGTCCCATGGAAAGAAAGTCTTCCTTTTTCATGAGCACGTCATGTTCAGGCGTCAGTATTAAAAAGTAATCTCCTTTATTTTCGGCATTGAGAAACACGGTCAATACAATCTGCTCTTCAGCCGAGACTGTCGGTGGAAGGGTGAAAAGCACCGAAAGGACAAGTGCAACGAGACTAAGGAGAACACATCTCTGGGAGAACACTCAAACTCTCTCTCAAAGATAAGATATCTGTAGCGACTTCTATCTTAATAGTATCCACTTTTAAGCAAGTTTCAATCGGAACTTCCGTGTTGAACTTCTTAATCCTGTCTGAAAGCACGTACCACCCGCCGAAATCCTTGCGAAAGACCTGAGTTCCTCCTTTATCAAATCCTTCAACCTTCACGCCCCGCAGCATGAAATGGACGTTGCCTCTGTTTACAATCGAGAAGGATAAGGCGCCTTTTGAAATGACGGCCTTTTCAATCTTCCCCTCCGGCAATGTCTTGACAGGGGATATAAAGACTGGTATGCCGACTTTCGTCAGGGTAGTCAGCATAGCCCCTCTAAATTCTTCTTCTTGTGAAGGCCTAACTTCCTCCATATAGACGCGGAAAGTTCTCTCGCTTGAAACCGGAGACACCTTCACCCCTATTCTCACAAGCCTCTGCTGCCCCTTCTCGACTGTAAATATTTTAGGAAATACGATAACGTCCTCCGTTGGGGAATAAACATCCTTTCCCTCATCATCCTGAGTCCATGCAACAGTCGTGACCTGGAGAGTCAAGGGGCTCTCTGCATTGTTCATTATCGTTAGGAGAGAAGTCCTCTGTTTGGCGGCAAAAAATAAGTTAACCGGATTTACTGTGAAGTCCGCTGAAAGGGCGCTGCCAGGCGTAATACAAAGGGAAAAAAGGAACATTCCCAACACGGCGACAATAGTCCGCATGGCAGACATGATAAATTCTTTGGTCGTATTTTTTCAACAAAAAAGGGCGTTTTACCGCCCTTTTTTGTTATGTAAAAGCTAGATTAGTACTCTATGGTTATGACATCAGTTTCCGTGTGGACCCCGGATAAGACGTTCTGTGAATTAGGTATCTTCCCATAGATATTCATGGTTTTTTGCCCGTTGTCTGGGCTTGTCTGTGACGAAGCCGCAGCAAATGTTGCAGGAAATACCGTGGTCCTGGCAGCGTCAGCATATAGGTCATATGTAAGGGGGTCAACGCCGCCCATTAGCATCTGGTTCGTTCTCGTTATGTAACTCCTGAAGACCGTACCTTTTGTGCACTTGTAGCCAAATGAGGTCGAGCCTGCAATGTTGTCCGTAGTGCTTGTAGGATCGTAATTACCGAAATCCACAGTTCCAGGCGCTGAAGAAATGGTGCAGACGTTCTGAACATTCGCCGTAACAGTGAGGTTGCTTGTCGCTGTTGCCGCAAATGCCGCTCCTGTCATTGCAATTAGCGCTACTGCTACCACGACCAAAACAAGTTTCTTCATAAATTTCTCCTTTTTTTTGCGCTTCTTAGCGCTTTTTTTGCTCTTTGCAGTTAGCTCTCTAACCCGGACAGAGTGAGCAATATTAATGCCTGATGCAGTTATTATTTTTATTTACCAATTTTTGTAATTATTTTAATATGTTAAATACAAAACACGGTTAGCGCGATAGGCTATATGCCTAATATGCATAACAATATGTGTCATTAATGAGTGCAAATCGTGTCGGTTTTACTATGGGCCTTTTTTGCTATTGTCTTTCCCAACAAGTTGGCACTTTCAAAAAAATGCAACTACCGCTAAAATAAAAGGCCCCTGTTTACACGTCAGAAAGTGGTTCAGAGACCCGAGGGAATTTTCAGACAAAGTCGAGCATATGCATAAGTGGCGTGAGAGTATGAATATCATAAGGCAGTGGGACTACTGAGTGTGCAAGTGACCAACAAATCAAAGAGGCTTATCAGGCGACAAAGACATGCGAAGTGAGTGAGCTGAATAAGCCGACAAACTTCTGCTTCATTTCCAGAATTATATGTGTTAAGAGCGGGACGCGGCCGATCAAATGGACTGCGAAGATTGGTTCGAGCCGAGTTAGCAATACCGCAAACCAAGCCCTGACAGGCGTTACTCATGTCGTTTGCCGCAATGCTGAACAGTATGAAAAATAGGCTTTGGTTCCATCAGTGAAAGGCATGGCGCACGCAACATTTCTTTCGGAAATCTGTAATACTTTCGATTCGGAACAACTATCAGGTAGATAATCATATAGAGGGCACCTCCGGAGCGTATCGTCTAGACGGTAAGCTCTAGGCAAGAGGAAATCTAACCTTAGGAGGTGCTGTATGAAATTGTACACGGGCTTTGATCTGCATTCAACCAACTCTTATGTGGGGATCATCGATGAGGATGGCAAGAGGATATGGAAGAAGAAACTTCGAAACGACCCCAGTCTGATTTCAGCAACGCTCAGAAGATTCAAACGTGATATTGTTGGAGTCGTTGTGGAGTCGACCTATAACTGGTACTGGGCGGTGGATCTTCTGACTGAGGAAGGATATCACGTGCATCTGGCCAATCCTTCGAGGATCCAGCAGTATTCAGGCCTAAAACATGGAGATGACGAACATGATGCGTTCTGGCTTGCAGAGATGCTGAGACTAAAAATACTGCCTGAGGGATATATTTATCCAAAGGAGCAAAGGCCTCTACGAGATCTTCTGAGGAAGAGGGGGCATCTGGTGAGGCTAAGGACATCGCTCATCCAGAGCCTTCAGAACATCCTCGCCAGGAACATGGGGACAAAGATGAATACAAACCGCATGAAGGCATTAAGAACAGACCATGTGACGCCGTTGTTGGCGGGCAATGATGATCTTTCCCTCGCCGGTAAAGTAAGCAAGGATGCGATTGACTCTCTTACGAGGCAGATTACGGCAATCGAGGTAGCTGTAGAGAAAAAGATAACTCTCAAGACGCCGTATGATCTTCTAACAAGTATGCCTGGTGTGGGAAGGGTTCTGGCGTTGACAATCATGATGGAGACAGGCCCTATTGATCGCTTTTCAACGGTTCGCAACTATGTATCATATTGCAGGAAGGTACCGGCAGCGAGATTCAGCAATGAGAAGAAGAAAGGGACAAACAACAGGAAGAACGGCAACAAGTATCTGTCATGGGCTTATGCAGAGGCGGCAGAGCTTGCGCGGCGTTTTGACCCCGAAGCGAGGGCATATTATGACCGAAAGCGTAGGCGCACAAACGCACCGGTTGCGTACAATGCGCTCGCTAACAAGTTGTCGAGAGCGGCCTATTACATTATGAGAGATAGGGTTTTATTCATGCCTGAGAGGATGTTTGCATAAGGAATGGGTGCGACAGTGAGCCCATGCACCGACTGGCACTTAACCACCGAGTAGATTGGAACTCTGTCGCACCCCTCAACATAGGAGTTACCGGCATCGTTACTGCCCGGTCTGGGAGCCCTATAGGACTGGTGTATTAAAACCATAGGAATAGTACGATACCAAATGGACCTAGGACGGAGCCGAAGGTTTTCTGGTCCGCTATGAAGCGGAAGGGGCCCTCTTTTGGGATTGATCTCTGGGTGAGGCCTCGATCCTGATGGGAGTCTGGCGCAGTGAAGACTGACGCCATATCTTAATGAAAAAACGGTATTGGCAAAGAGTGCCGGCAGCTCATAAAGAAGAGAAGTTAAAAAATCAAAAACTTCTCGTGTAGGAACTTTTTTGCTTGACAATGCCCTCTAATGGGAGTCGGTGAACTAAACGATTGAGGTGATTACCCCTTTTTTTAACGAATCCTTCCTGGAACCAACATTGTAATTTTATTGCTATAGCATAAAGTTTCTCTCGGAATTAGATGGTCAGGGCAACCATTATCAATAATCTGCATATTTTGCTAAAATGGAATAAATTTTTACGAGGTGAAGAGATGAAAAATATAGTAGTGCTTTTAATGTTGGCTTTTATTGTGTTCGCTTGCAAACAGAAGGAGGAACCGAAACCCCAGGCACAGTGGCCAGGGCGAGCGGTCCAGGCCACGCCTGGTAATACAGAGGCGCAGGACGTTGGTCCTGCTGGGAAGTACATCAACGAGAAAAACGCTAATGACTATTTAGAATTGAAGGCAGACGGGACTTTTCTCCTTCAGGCACGCCGAGATGGCCAAGCGCGTAGCGTTTCAGGGAAATATGAAATTGAGGGCACACAAATTACCCTAAATATCGGTTCAGGCCAACCCGTCCGAGGGAAGCTTGAAGGCAAGACTTTCGTTGATGATGGGGGGAACCGCTGGACAAAAAGATGAACCTTGAAATCAGTTTAAGGCTACCTACAAATCGAACTCGTCGCCAATGAATTAACGGAAGAAAAAAGGGCATCCAAGGAATCATTGGAGCGGACGGCGTAAAACTCGCGGTGTAAACCTGTAATATGGTGGCCGTCGCCGCGCAGTTCCGCATTCCCACGGATTTCTGTCGTAAATCTTCACTGTTGCAATAAATCGAATTGTGTGGGGTAGTGGGCGAAGTCGAGAGGCAGTGCTTCTTCTGTAAAGGTCAATGATGAGGAGTGTCTGTGAAAATTACCTCCTCGCAGGGCTTGAATATGATCGCGAGCCGCCAGAACGCGACCGCGAAGGAATGGATGGAATAGAGTGGGAAGCAGGTGCGGATCTGTAAGCGCGCTCATAGTGCCTGCCTTCAGTTGGGCGATGGTCGCCGCCATGATGATGCTCTTCGTGAAACGGCACCACATAAAAGTCAGGCCCCCATCCACCATAGTCGTAAACATAGGGTTCATAGTAATCCCCGCCCTCGTAGTACACGCCACCAGTCGAGACGCACCCAAGCAAGAGTACCACCAACATACAAGCCACGAGGGCGAACATTAACGATAATGTTGAGATTTTCACTTGGGCACCTCTTTACTCTCAGTGTCAGACCATTCAAGCAATCCAAAGGGTGCTCCCAAAGGGTCGGCGACCACAGCGACCTTCCCCCCATGGCGATCAATCCGCGGCGATACCAGCACCCTGCCACCAAGCGCAACGACCTTTTCAGTCATCTTGACCGCATCTTCAACGCGTATGTAACTGAGCCAGTGGGGATGGGCTTTAGGCTTATCCGCGGACAGCGTATTCACGCTGGCTCGAGCATAGTTGTCTGATGCGAGCAGGAGATGTTTTGCGCCATCACGCGCAGGCAGCTCGAAGACTTCGTAGTCGAACAGTTTCTGGTAAAATGCAGCTGCTGCGTCAGGATCGTTTGTGATTAAAGAGCTCCAGATCCATTCCCCTGGTTCGGCCAAAACATCAGGCGGATCACCGCTGCTGGAGGCTAGCACCACAAAGACTGCTCCCTGCGGATCCGAGAAGACTGCTTCTCGGCCACGCTCAGGGATGCTATGCGGCTCGAACAGCACCTTGGCGCCATTTTCCACGGCAACCTTTTTTGCCGCGTCGACATCGCCCACGGCGAAGAAGCTCAGCCACTTCGGCCGTCGATGCTCGCTAGACGGTGCATTCTTATGAATCAGCCCTGCGACCGAATGACCGTCGAGCAATGCCTCGGCATACTCAATCCCATCGGCCTGAATGTCGCGAAATGTCCAGCCGAACAGTCCGCCATAGAATTTCTTGGAGGCAGCGAGATCCGGCGTTACCAATTCGACTAATACAAGTTTGCCGATGTGATGCTCTTGGCTGGCTGGCTCAACAATCGCCGGCAACTGGATCGAGGCTGCCATGACCGGTACAGCACATGTTAAGGCCAGAAATACTGCCATCAACACTTGCCTAAGGAAATGTCCGACTCTGTTAAGCCAAATCGCTTGTGGACCACTTTGATTCGGCGCTAAGAGGTCAATCACATTTAATTGAGTTGAATAGTTAAGCATATCACTTTTCATCCTTTATTTCTTAGTCTCATATTATCTTTCTTG
Source organism: Candidatus Sulfobium mesophilum (assembly GCA_900302705.1). Taxonomy (GTDB): domain Bacteria; phylum Nitrospirota; class Thermodesulfovibrionia; order Thermodesulfovibrionales; family UBA6898; genus Sulfobium; species Sulfobium mesophilum. The sequence goes on along the minus strand of OUUY01000074.1, from coordinate 18,273 downwards.
GATTAAATGCGCGAATGTGCAATCGTTTAACAAAGAGCCGGAAAATCATATTTTCGACTACAGTTCTTTAATAAACGGGATTTTCTTATTTTTCTGATACATTTCAAGAGTTTTTGCCAGCGCCTGCATTAATCCGACGAGCGCCTGCAGGCTGACTTGCAAACGAAGCTAAAATTTGTGTTTGTACAGCACAAGATTCATTGACGCTTCGCTGCGAGGACTTTTATCAGTAATCTTGAAGTCTGAAAATGTTGGCAGTGAGGAGTCATCGGCGGACACTGTCCGCGCAAATTGAATCTGCTATAATTTTCATATAACAAGCAGAAATGAATAAGATTTTTTGTTGGAAGGATAAAGAAGTGAGCCCGCAATCGGTCAGATGGCTTTTGCATTTTGCAGATTTTGATGATAATCGTTGGCTTCCTCTTTTGGACATCAGATTGAGAGGTAATTACCTTGTGGCTATGTGAGTTCCATAAAAAGAGAAGAGAGAGTAAATTATTAGAACTTCAATTAAGGAGAGAACAAGATACGGAAAACATAGAAAAGGAAGTGGAATATCTATATCCTTATGTTATTGCGTGGATTGATCGTCGAACAATGGGAGTTCTAAGTAAAGAAAGTATATCTAAAAAAGACTTTTCACACCTGTTTCCCGATGCCTCGGAGGAGACTCAGGATGCCATGTGGAATAAATTATTGAAAGAAAAAGTGATTTATCAGGAAAAGGATTTGCCAGGATTTTATATTGCACCAAAGTCAGGAGATGTTAGTTGCGATGATAAAACTGAACGCAACAGATAAGTATATGACATGTAAGAATTAAAACTTCACCCATCAGAAACCAGATCATACTCAAGTCCTGGAGTAGGGACAATTAGTCGCCACCTCACTTGCCAAAAAGAAATCGGCGGTCTAGAGCCTTCAACATTTGGCAAAAAAATCACCCCTTCAGAATTGATGCTTTAGCGTGCCCACGTGAAAGCAAAAATTATAAATTCATAAAGAATTTCATTTCAGGCGGAAATCTTCATACAATATAAATAAACAGGATGTTCTTTTCGGCAGGCTATAAATGAAAGATAGGGACAAGACAAAGGAGCAACTTGCAAGGGAATCTGCAGCATTAAGGCGGCAGCTTGCTAAGTTTAAGAAGATAGTGGCTGAGCATGAGCAATCCGAGACCGAGCTGCGCAAGGTCACCCGAGCTCTCAAGGCGCTCACCCGTTGCAATCAGGAGCTTATACGAGCAACAAATATTCTGGACTTCATGAGAGAGGTATGTCGCATTATTGTGGAGGTTGGTGGATATCGTCTGGTATGGGCGGGATTTGCGGAACGGGACAAACACAGGACTGTACGTCCCGTAGCCCAATACGGATATGAAAAAGGGTATCTGAACGCAGTCAAAATCGCATGGTCAAATACCGAACGTGGGAGAGGTCCTACCGGCACGGCTATAAGAACCGGAAAGCCTGTTATTGTAAGGAATATCCTCACTGATCCCAGTTTTGTCCCCTGGCGAGACCAAGCTGCCAAGCGTGGGTATGCGTCCTCGATTGCTCTTCCTTTGATTGAGAAAAAGCGGATTTTAGGTTCGTTGAATATCTACTCGGCCGCACCTGATGCTTTTGATGATGAGGAAGTAAAGCTGCTGACCGAATTGGCAAATGATATAGCCTACGGAATTGGTGCGATGGAGTTGCGCTCCAAACACGAGCTGGCAGAAGAAGCCCGGAAACAAAGTTTTGAAAAGGTGAAAAAAGTCCTGGCCGGAACAGTCTATGCCCTGGCAGAGATGTCGCAACGGAGGGACCCTTATACAGCGGGTCACCAGAGTCGCGTGGCTCAACTTGCATGTGCAATTGCTCGGCAGATGGGCCTACCGCAAAATCAAATTGAAGGGGTTCGTATGGCTGGCCTTTTGCATGACATCGGGAAAATGTATGTACCATCCGAAATTCTTACTAAACCTGGCCAGATAAGTGATCTGGAAACCGGGATTATAGAGACTCATGCTCAAGTCGGGTATGAAATATTGAAGACAATCGAATTCCCCTGGCCTATCGCCAAAACAGTTCTTCAACATCAGGAAAGACTGAATGGATCCGGATATCCTGCAGGCCTGTCAGGTGAAGAGATTCTTCTTGAAGCAAGGATCTTGGCTGTAGCAGATGTCGTTGAAGCTATGTCTTCCCACAGGCCTTATCGAGCGACTCTTGGTACGAAAAAGGCCCTAAACGAAATCTCACAAAACAGAGGTATTCTCTACGATCCTAAAGCGGTAGATGCCTGTTTGATTCTTTTTAATGATAATAAATTTGAATTTGAATAGTGGTCGAGCGCCTCGCGCCCCAATTCCATTCGGAATGTCAGGACTGAAACCTTCATCATTCTGTCAACTTTGCTTCCGCAATATTGCGTCGGAAGGGGACCTTGTTTTCAGCGGCAAAGACTTGACGCTAAAGGGCGGGTAAGACTGTGCTTTAACGGAGCCGCCGACCTCCTTCATGGTCATAACCGGTTCGCTCAAAATGTCGGGCGGCTCGCTCATTATCGGCGGGATACGGATACAATAGCTCAGGAGAAATCTCTGCAAACGAAAAGGCCGGGGAGGTGAATACGGCAGAAGTCTGTGAATTTCAATATGATCAACAATGTTCTGATTCAGCAGCTCCTTCTATATCCGGAGACACGGATTTCAGGATGTTGCGAAGTTCAGACATAAGAATCCTTGCTGAAAAATGAACCTCAACTTCCGTTGCAGACCCAATTTGCAGGCAGAGATTACAGTATTATCGCGTGAACGTATTCTCAGCGCAGTTTAAAGCTCTCTTTTGCCTCTGTAATGGATACTGTTAAAAAATGAGCATTTGGTGCAGTCTTTGAGCTTAATCGCATTTATGCCCAGGATGCGATCCTTATCTACGCAAAACGTCCCGACAACCTCAGCGCATATTTCCCCTTTGTCAGGCCACGCAGGGCATCCCCCTTCATGCCCGCGTCCGCATTCAGTAAATTCCCAGCATTTCATATCGAACCTCCTTTTCACAAGGTTACTGCCAAAAAAACTGTCCCTTGCTCTCCACTTATAGTATCCATTGGAAGTTCTAGAATTCAAGGATATATTGCTGCCTTTTCGAAAATTGCCCAATGACAAAAAAGGCTGTGAAGCAGAGAGGCAGGACTTTTTCCCGGACTGCAAACTGTAGCGCTGTAGCTTTCAACACAAGCTTTCCCAGGAAACAAATATCGGTGCAGCTGACGCCATTCTAAAAATATATTGATTTCCCATTTGGTCTGCATTATATTGTCTGTGGACGAAATTTCCTGGAGGGATCTAAGGAATGAAAATGACAGCTGCAGAGGGGGGGATTTGATGCACGATACACGGAGATACAAAAGATTCAAGCTGAACGACTGCGGAATCAACGCCAAAATGACATTGTTTAATGAAGTAAAGGTTATTGACATCAGTATCGGCGGCATATCTCTGGAGGCAAGCAGTAGGCTTAATATCGGCAGTGACTATAAACTTAAATTAGAAGGAAGAAATACTATCTCTATGAGATGCGCTGTCGTATGGTGCACACTCGGCGACACCAGGAAGGCGTCCCGGGGAGAAGTGGTGCCTATATATTCAGCCGGCATGCAATTCAAAGATATGTCCATCGAAACGGTAACGGACCTTCAATATCTTATTGAGAGTCATAAAATAGAGGAAGTGCATAGTGCTACAACTAATACGGAAACAGAAAACGAGTCGAAAAAAACTGTTGGCGAGTCTGATAATAAGGATGTCCCAGTCATTCCCCAAGAGTTCGTAGATAAGGTGGAGTATTTATATAAATGGCATACAACCATGGGATATTACAAGATGCTTGACATTAAAGAATATGCAGCCAATGAACAGATAAGATATGCCTATCTTAGAAAGGTCAATGAGTTGCATCCGGATAAATTTCCCAGTGCCTCTGATGATTTAAAGCAAAAGTTGAATGCAATATTGGCTTATTTGAATGCTGCCTATTCAACACTTGGGGACCTTCAAGAAAGGGAGAAATATGACCGGATGCATATCAGACGGACTAAGCTTTAAGAGTGGTTGGCAGAGTTTAAATTTTTTCTCATGTCTGAGAGAGTATCACATGTGGCACGCCGTTCTCTCAGTCGTTACACCCACGCTGTTATAAAGTATTGGTCGTTCCCGGTCTGAAATTCCAATACCTAATTGAAAAATATATTATAATGCGATATAAACAAATCATATCGCTGATCAGGATATGATTTGGGCTATGACTATGACATCCTCAGAAAACGGAAACACAGACGAGCCTGGAAAGGCGCCTTCCTCCAATCCGCGCAAACGGTTGATGGTCTGGCTTCTTGTGATCTGCGCCCTCGTTGCAGGGACCTATTTCTTCCTCAGCAGATCGGGTATGACCGAGTCAAAGAAATCACCGAAACCCGCCGTCAGCATTCCGGTAACGGCCGTTGCTGCCAAGACCGCGGATGTCGGGGTATATATCTCAGGCCTGGGATCGGTCACGCCGCTCAATACCGTTACGGTGAAGACCCGCGTCGACGGGCAGTTGATGAAGGTGCTGTTTAAAGAAGGGCAGATCGTAAACAGCGGTGACCTCATCGCTGAAATCGACCCGCGACCTTTTGAAGTGCAGCTGACCCAGGCTGAGGGGCAGATGGCCAGGGACCAGGCGCTTCTTAAAAACGCGATACTCGATCTTAAACGCTACGAGGTGCTTTCGGATCAGGGCCTGATCGCAAAACAGCAGAAAGACACACAGGATGCTCTTGTGCGCCAGTACGAAGGCATGGTGGAGACCGATCAGGGACAGATCGATAACGCGAAGCTCCAACTGTTTTACTGCCGGATCACCGCGCCCATAAGCGGCCGGATGGGGCTCCGGCTCGTGGACCCCGGAAACATAGTCCATGCAAATGACGCCAACGGACTTGCAGTGATCACCCAACTCCAGCCTATAACAGTCATTTTTTCGATCCCCGAGGACAACCTCCCGAAGGTGATGGCCGGACTCAATGCAGGAGCGAGGCCGCCCGTGGAGGCATATGACAGGGCGATGAAGGAGATGATTGCGAGGGGTTCCCTCCTTACCGCAGACAACCAGATCGATCCTGCCACAGGGACGGTGCGCCTCAAAGCCCTTTTCCCAAATGACAGAGGCGAACTCTTTCCCAATCAGTTCGTAAACGCCCGTCTTTTAGTTGATGAGCTGCGCAATGTAATCGTTGTGCCTGCCGCGGCAATCCAGCGCGGTCCGCAGGGAACGTTTGTCTATATTATCAAGGGGGACCGCACTGCGACAGTGCGCCCCGTGACTGTCGGAGAGATCCAGGGAGGTGAGGCAGCGATACTGAAAGGCCTTGCCGTCGGAGAGTTGGTAGTGTCAGAGGGAACAGAAAGGCTTCGCGAAGGAGCCAAGATTGAAGTAAAAGGCCAAAACAAGGGAGAAGGCAGCAGCGGTTCTGAGCGCAGAGGGGGCTGATGAACCTCTCCCGCACATTTATCGAGCGGCCGGTCGCAACCACGCTTTTGATGGCGGCGATCCTTCTGGCAGGGGCGGTGGCTTACACGCAGCTTCCGGTGTCTGCCCTTCCTCAGGTCGAATATCCCACAATCCAGGTCCGGACCTTTTATCCCGGGGCAAGTCCTGATGTAATGGCCTCCTCGGTTACTGCGCCGCTTGAGAGGCAGTTCGGCCAGATGCCAGGCCTTAAGCAGATGACATCTGCAAGCTCCAGCGGAAGTTCGATCATCACGCTTCAGTTCAGCCTCGATCTGAGTTTGGATGTTGCCGAACAGGAGGTCCAGGCTGCGATAAATGCCTCTTTCACCTTCCTCCCCCGCGACCTTCCGAACCCTCCCGTCTATAGCAAGGTGAACCCCGCTGACGCGCCTATCCTGACGCTTGCGCTTTCATCAAAGACACTGCCCCTTCCGAAGGTCGAAGATTTGGCCGATACCAGGTTTGCCCAGAAGATCTCACAGCTTGCAGGCGTCGGGCTAGTAAGCATAAGCGGAGGACAGAGGCCTGCTGTAAGAATACATGCAAACCCGACGGCGCTTGCCGCCTATGGTCTTACCCTCGAGGACCTCCGCACGGTGATCACTTCAGCAAACGTAAACCTGGCAAAAGGCGGCTTCGACGGTCCGCGCCAGTCCTATATCATCGGCGCCAACGACCAGCTCTTTACCAGCGAAGAGTACCGTCCCTTGGTCATCGCCTACCGAAACGGCTCTCCGGTAAAACTCTCGGATGTCGCCGAGGTGATCGACGATACCGAAAACGTCAACCAGGCAGCATGGATGAACGAAACCCCTTCGGTGATCGTCAATATTCAAAGGCAGCCCGGCGCAAATGTGATAGAGGTCGTAGACCGCATCAAGAGGCTCCTGCCGCAGCTTCAGAGTTCATTGCCTCCTTCGATACAGGTCTCTGTGCTTACCGATCGGACCACGACGATCCGTGCATCTGTGCGTGACGTCCAGCTTGAGATGATGCTTGCGGTTGCTCTTGTGGTGCTCGTAATATTTCTCTTCTTAAGAAACATGGCCGCAACAACGATCCCCAGCGTTGCCGTGCCATTGTCGCTTGTCGGCACGTTCGGCGTGATGTATCTTATGGGGTTCAGCCTTAATAACCTCTCTTTGATGGCCCTTACCATATCGACAGGTTTCGTCGTTGACGACGCGATAGTCATGATCGAAAATATCGCGCGCTATGTCGAGCAGGGCGAGTCGCCATATCAGGCGGCCCTCAAGGGGGCCGAGCAGATCGGGTTCACGATCCTCTCTCTTACGGTGTCGCTGATTGCGGTGCTGATACCGCTTCTTTTTATGGGAGATGTGGTGGGCCGGCTGTTCAGGGAGTTTGCAGTCACGCTCGGCGTGACGATCCTGATTTCCGCGGCAGTCTCTCTGACCCTTACGCCGATGATGTGCGCGAGGATCTTAAAGCATACTCCTAAAGAGAGGCAGGGTAAATTCTACCGCATTTCGCAGCATGCCTTCGATAGTATTATCGAGTCATACGGAAGGAGCTTAAAGTGGGTGCTTAAGCATCAGACGGCCACGCTCATTGTCGCTCTCAGCACACTCGTACTTACGGTGCTTCTTTATGTGATAGTGCCGAAGGGTTTTTTCCCAGTACAGGACACTGGCGTGATCCAGGGCATTTCAGAGGCCTCCCAGTCGATCTCATTTCCTGCTATGGCCGAGCGCCAGCAGGAGTTGGCCAGTGTTGTGCTAAAAGACCCGGCAGTCGAGAGCCTTTCATCTTTTATAGGCATCGACGGGACAAATACGACTTTAAACAGCGGAAGAATTTTGATCAACCTAAAGCCGCTCGAAAAAAGGAGGGTCTCTGCGAGCGAAGTGATCAGGCGTCTTCAGCCTGAGCTAGCAAAGGTCGAAGGGATCATACTTTTTATGCAGCCGGCTCAGGACTTGACGGTCGATGCGCGCGTAAGCCGCACCCAGTATCAATATACGATCGAGGACCCCAATACCGATGAGCTCAACTTATGGGCCCCGAAGGTCGTGGAGGCTCTCAGGAACCGGCCCGAACTTCGTGATGTGAGCAGCGACCAGCAGGACCAGGGGTTGAGGTTTTCCATTAAGATAGACCGCGGGACCGCATCCCGTCTCGGAATTACACCTCAGCTTATCGATGATACCCTATACGACGCCTACGGCCAAAGACAGGTGTCTACGATATTCACAGAGCTGAATCAATATCGCGCGATCCTTGCGGTAAAGCCCGGATTTCAGAGTCATCCGGCAGGGCTGCAGTCGCTCTATATCCGGTCTGCCGACGGCGGGCAGGTGCCGCTAAGCGCGATAAGCCAGTCCTCAGAGACGACAGGACCGCTCGTCATCAACCGCCAGGCGCAGTTCCCTGCAGTGACTGCTTCCTTTAATCTCGCACCGGATGCGACGCTTGGGGAGGCGGTAAGATCGATAGAAGATACGACAACCCGGATGGGTCTTCCTCAGAGCATAAGCGGCAGCTTCCAGGGGACGGCACAGGCGTTTCGGGCTTCTTTGACCAATCAGCCTCTTTTGATACTGGCGGCGCTCATAACCGTCTACATCGTCCTTGGCGTGCTTTATGAAAGTTATATCCATCCTGTCACGATACTTTCAACCCTTCCTTCTGCCGGGGTGGGAGCTGTGTTTGCGCTCATGGTATTCAGGACTGAACTGAGCGTCATCGCGATTATCGGTATTATCCTCCTCATAGGCATCGTGAAGAAAAACGGTATTATGATGATCGATTTTGCCCTCGATGCAGAAAGAAAAGAAGGGAAGAGTCCTGTCGATGCTATTTATCAGGCCTGCCTTCTTCGGTTCCGGCCGATCATGATGACCACGATGGCAGCCCTTCTGGGTGCACTGCCGCTGGCTGTGGGAAGCGGGGTTGGATCGGAGCTTAGGCATCCGCTTGGAATCTCGATCGTCGGAGGTCTCATCATAAGTCAGGCGCTCACCCTTTATACCACTCCTGTCATCTATCTTTGGTTCGACCGCCTGGCCAGTCGCATCCGCCGCCAGGGATCCTGATGAACTTCTCGGAGCAGTTCATAAGAAGGCCTGTTGCCACGACTCTTCTTACCGCGGGTGTGGTCATCGCCGGTATCATCGCCTTTCGGCTGCTGCCTGTATCTCCATTGCCGCAGGTGGACTTCCCTACGATCTCCGTATCAGCAGGGCTGCCCGGGGCCGATCCGCTTACGATGGCGACCTCAGTCGCAGCGCCGCTTGAACGGCAGTTCGGCCGCATTGCAGGGGTCACTGAGATGACCTCCACGAGCTACCGGGGAACGACGAGCATTACGCTTCAGTTCGAGCTCAGCAGAAACATAGACGGTGCGGCGCGTGACGTGCAGGCAGCGATCAATGCGGCGCGCGGGTTTCTTCCGCCGAACCTGCCGAGCAATCCGGTTTATCGCAAAATGAACCCTGCGGATGCGCCGATCCTGATACTTGGGCTTACGTCTGATACGGTCAGCACTGCGGATATGTATGATGCGGCCTCGACGGTCCTTCAGCAGAGGCTCTCGCAGGTGGAAGGCGTGGGCCAGGTATTTGTCGGCGGAAGTTCACTGCCGGCCGTGCGCGTTTCCTTGAACCCGACTGCACTGAGCAGGTACGGAATCAGTCTGGACGCTGTCCGCGGTGTGCTTACAAACACGAACGTCAACAGGCCTAAGGGACAACTGACAAACGGAGACAAGACATGGGAGATACAAACAAACGATCAACTAAGGAGGGCGGCTCAGTACGAGCCTCTTGTCATATCCTTCAGGTCCGGCGCAGCAGTGAGGCTGCCTGATGTGGCGAAGGTCGAGGACTCGGTCGAAGACCTCCGTGCTGCCGGATTCGTAAACGGCAAACCCGCCGTGATGGTGATCGTATTTCGTCAGCCGGCGGCAAATATCATCGAGACAGTAGACAGCGTAAACCTCCTGCTGCCTCATCTTGAGGCGGCCCTTCCCGGAGGTATTAAACTCTCGGTGGTTCTCGACCGCACACCTCCTATCCGCGGCTCTCTCAGGGATGTGGAGTTGACCCTGCTGATCTCAGGGGCCCTGGTGATCCTGGTTGTCTTTGCCTTCTTAAGAAACGTAAGGTCCACGTTCATCCCGGGAGTTGCGGTGGCGGTCTCGATAATAGGCACCTTCGGGGTGATGTATCTGTTCGGATATACGCTCGATAACCTCTCCCTCATGGCCCTGACAATTTCCACAGGATTTGTCGTTGACGATGCTATCGTTGTCCTCGAAAATGTCACCCGTTACCGCGAAAAAGGAGAGCCACCGCTTCAGGCGGCACTGCAAGGATCGAAGGAGATCGCCTTTACGGTATTGTCTATGAGCATCTCGCTGGTTGCTGTATTCATCCCGATTCTTCTTATGGGAGGCATGGTGGGGCGCCTCTTCAGGGAGTTTGCAGTGACGCTTTCGACTGCGGTCGTGGTCTCGCTCATTCTTTCACTTACGACGACGCCGATGATGTGTGCTACGATTCTGAAGCCGGCTGAAGTGCGCAGCCACGGATATCTGTACCGCGCTAGTGAGAGTGTATTTAACTGGATGCGCAGCCGTTATGACATAACCCTGCGCTGGGCGCTCGGGCATCAGAGGTTTATGCTGGCTCTTACACTGACTACGCTCGGCATCAATGTTTATCTCTTTACGGTCATCCCCAAGGGGTTCTTCCCTGAACAGGACACAGGCCGTATCGTGGGGATCATCCAGGCGGCCCAAGACATATCCTTCCAGTCGATGAGAGAGAAGCTTATCCAGATCGTGGATATTGTTAGAACAGACCCTGACGTTACGTACGTGACGGGTTTTACGGGGGGAGGCGGAGGAGGCGGATCGACGACCAACTCCGGGCGAATGTTTATAGCCCTGAAGTCGTTCTCTACACGCAAGGCCAGTGCGGCTGAGATCATCGTGAGGTTGAGAAAAAAGCTCGGTCAGGTCCCCGGGGCACCTGCGTATCTTCAGCCAGTGCAGGACCTGCGTATAGGCGGCCGGATAAGTACCGCCCTTTATCAATATACGCTTCAGGGAGACAACTTCACAGAGGTGAATGACTGGGCGAGGCGTCTCCTGCAGAAACTCAGGACGCTGCCACAACTGGTGGACGTCAGCAGCGACCAGCAGGACAAGGGACTTCAGGCATCGCTGGTGATCGATCGCGACACCGCTTCGAGGCTGGGAATCACCGCCAGACAGGTCGATGATATCCTCTACGATGCGTTTGGTCAAAGGCAGGTCTCGATTACCTATACCCTTCTTAATCAGTACCACGTCGTGATGGAGGTCGAGCCTTATTACTGGCAGCGGCCTGAATCGCTCAAGGATATCTATGTGCCCTCTTCCAACGGCGGAATGGTCCCACTGAGCGCATTCACGCATTACGAGCGCACCACAACTTCGCTCGCGGTGAGCCACCAGGGCCAGTTTCCATCTGTGACCGCCTCGTTCAACCTCGCTCCCGGAGTGGCATTGGGAGAGGCGGTGAAGGTGATCGAAAACGAGACACGGCAGATGGGCCTTCCTGCAAGCATCAGAGGCAGCTTTGCGGGTACGGCCCAGGCGTTTAAGGCCTCGCTTATGAATGAGCCCCTGCTGATACTGGCGGCGCTTGTGACGGTATATATCGTACTTGGCATATTGTATGAAAGCTATATCCATCCAATCACAATTCTTTCGACGCTTCCTTCGGCAGGCGTGGGCGCCATACTGGCATTACTTTTTTTCCGCACCGAACTGAGCGTTATTGCCGTGATTGGCATTATCCTGCTGATCGGTATTGTTAAGAAAAACGGGATCATGATGGTCGACTTTGCGCTGGAGGCAGAAAGGAAGGAGGGTAAGTCGCCGGTAGACGCTATTTACGAGGCCTGCCTTTTGAGGTTCAGGCCGATAATGATGACGACGATGGCTGCGCTTCTTGGCGCCTTGCCGCTTGCTGTCGGAGGAGGAGTAGGGTCGGAGCTTCGCCATCCGCTGGGCATCGCTATCGTTGGAGGGTTGATCTTCAGCCAGGCGCTTACGCTTTATACGACGCCTGTAGTGTATCTCTATCTCGACCGTCTGAGGATATGGATCGAGAGAACGAGAGGAAGGATCAGATGAGAAGGGATGATATTGGAAGACCCTGTTGGTTTGACAATAAATCAGTTGCTGCACTATACTTGAACTAACCCTTGGGGGAGGCCATTGTGCCTGAGAGTTTCTCGTTTTGCGGGAGAGACCCCTTGAACCTGATACGGACAATTCCGGCGTAGGGATTAGGGATTAAAGCTTCAGGCGACCGTATCCCATAGGGGATGCGGTTTTTTATTTTATGAAACTGAAGATAAACGGAAAGACTGTCGACAATGTAAAGGCGGCCACGGTCATCGAACTTCTCGATGAACTGAATGTCCATTCAGGCCGGGTTGCAGTGGAAGTGAACCTGTCTATTATCAGGAAGGCTGACTACGACAGTTTTGCACTGAAGGATGGAGACGCGGTGGAGATTGTTAATTTTGTGGGGGGAGGGTGACTGTAATGGCAGGAGATCGCCGTTTCGCTCGTTCTCGATCCCGGTGACCCGGGACCTCCGAGGCTTTGCCCGATTTTATATCGGGAAGGTACGATAAGAATTGCGGGCAAAAAACCGCTCAATGGCAATCTCCTGCCATTATTTTAATACGAGGTGAGAAATGGAAGATAAGCTGATCATCAGGGGGATAGAGTTCAAATCCAGGCTATGGGTGGGCACCGGCAAGTACAAGGATTTCGAAGAGACAAAGACGGTCATCGAGGCCTCAGGCGCCGATGTGGTCACGGTTTCAGTACGGCGGGTAAATATCACCGACAGGAAATCCGAAAACCTTCTGGACTATATAGACCCGAAAAAATATAAGATACTGCCCAATACTGCCGGCTGCTATACAGTTGAAGATGCGCTAAGATATTCGAGGCTTGCAAGGGAGGCTGGCGTTTCAGACCTTGTAAAACTTGAGGTGATAGGAGACGAAAAGACACTCTTTCCTGATACGATCGGGCTTCTTAAGGCCACCGAAATACTTGCGAAGGAGGGGTTTATCGTACTTCCTTACACCAACGACGACCCGATCATGGCGAAACGTCTCGAAGATGCGGGGGCTGCAGCGGTAATGCCGCTTGGAGCGCCGATAGGTTCAGGTCTCGGCATCCGCAACCCTTACAATATACGCATCATTATAGAGACTGCCGTTAAGGTCCCGGTAGTGGTGGATGCCGGCGTCGGTACCGCCTCTGACGCAGCGGTTGCGATGGAACTTGGCTGCGATGCCGTCCTGATAAATACCGGCATAGCAGGCGCAAAAGATCCTGTGGCGATGGCCTCTGCAATGAAACACGCGGTTATCGCAGGGCGTCTTGCATATCTTGCGGGCAGGATACCCAAGAAATTGTATGCGACTGCAAGCAGTCCGCTTGAAGGAATGCTCCTTTAAGGTGGCAAGTTAATGAACCAAGCTGTCTTGTTAGTCCGAGGATGACTGTATTAATTGATTGTCCCTTTTGGTCATTCCCCGACTTGATCGGGGAATCCAGGTACGGGTTTTCGGCCGTTCAAAATATTTACTAATGAACTTGATAGAAAAGCAGTGAGCTATACAAAAATAGATTTCAGGCTTTACCTTATAACTGACAGAAAGCTGCTTGGGACGGATGAAACCCTGCCTGCTACAGTTGAGGAGGCCCTCAAAGGGGGGGTGAAGGCTGTTCAGCTAAGAGAGAAAGATGTCGGTACAAGAGAGTTGCTTAATATGGCCTATATGCTAAGGGATATTACCAACAGAAATCAGGCAAGGCTCTTCATTAACGGCAGGGTTGATATTGCCCTTGCCGTCGGCGCTGACGGTGTTCATCTTGGCGTAACTGATATCCCGGTGCATGCTGCGAGGAGAGCCGCCGGAGGCCGCATGCTCATCGGGGCCTCGGCCCATAGCGTCGATGAGGCAAAAAGAGCGGAGGATGAGGGAGCTGATTTTGTTACGCTCGGACCTGTCTATGAGACGCCCTCCAAGATGCGCTACGGAAAACCGGTGGGACTTAAGACGATCATGGCGGCAGGGGAAGAAGTCTCGATACCTGTTTTTGCAATTGGCGGCATAGGGCATGAAAGAGTCGCAGAGGTGTTAAGAGCGGGCGCTTATGGGATAGCCCTTATTTCAGCTATACTGGCGTCTGAAGATATAAAATCCAGCACGGAAGAATTTATGAGGCTATTGAAATGACGAGAATCGAACTGGCAAAGAAAGGGATCATGACGGATGAAGTAAAGGAGGTCGCCTTGGCAGAAGGCGTATCGGCTGAAGGGCTGTCTATGGACATCGCCTCGGGTGTGAGCGTCATACCGATCAACCGCAAACATGGCATTAAACCTATCGGCATTGGCAGGAACCTAAGGACGAAGATCAACGCAAACATTGGCACGTCGAAGGACAGGATATCTATAGAAGAAGAGATGGAGAAGCTGGACGTTTTGGTCCGCTATGGCGCTGATGCGGTGATGGACCTCTCAACGGGAGGACCCATAAAGGAACTGCGCGCAATGATGCTAAGAAAGTCTCCCGTAGCGGTAGGCACGGTGCCTATTTACGAGGCTGCTGTGAGGGCCGCAGAGGATAAGGGCGCGATAGCCAGAATGACAGCCGATGATCTCTTCAGGGTCATAGAGGACCACGCTTCTTCCGGTGTAGATTTTATCACTGTGCATTGCGGTCTTACCATGAAAGCAGTGGAGAGGTTGAAGAATGAGGGCAGGATATTGGACATCGTAAGCAGGGGAGGGTCGCTCCTTCTTGAGTGGATGGTATATAACGAAAAGGACAACCCTCTTTATGGACAGTATGACAGGCTTCTTGAAATCGCGCGTCAATATGATATGACCCTTAGCCTGGGCGACGGCATGCGGCCGGGTTGTCTTGCCGATGCCACTGACCGTACGCAGATTGAGGAACTTCTTACGCTTGGGGAATTGAGGGACCTGGCGGTGGAAAAAGGTGTGCAGGTTATCATCGAGGGGCCAGGCCATGTGCCGCTTAATCAGGTGGAGCTCAATGTAAAAATCGAAAAAGAGATATGCAAGGGCGCTCCTTTTTATGTCCTTGGTCCTCTTGTTACAGATATAGGCATGGGATATGATCACATCACAGCTGCTATCGGAGGGGCTGTAGCAGGGGCTGCCGGTGCGGACTTCCTTTGCTACGTGACTCCCTCGGAGCATATACGGCTGCCGACTGTCGATGATGTGAAGGAAGGCGTCATTGTATCCAGGCTCGCGGCACACGCGGCGGACATCGCCAAGGGCATCAAGGGTGCCATGGAGGCAGATGTGAAAATGGCCAGATGCAGAAAGGCCCTCGATTGGAACGGGCAGATAGCGCTCAGCCTTAATCCTGATAAGGTTAGAGAGTGGCGTGCGGAGGTCCCGCCGACTGAATCGGATGTTTGCAGTATGTGCGGAGAGTTCTGTGCGATAAGAACAGTCGAAAGAGCGCTGAAAAAAGAGAGTTGAGAAAGTAACGGTATGTCACCTGTCGGTGCGATCCTTCTTATAGGTCCCACAGGGGTGGGAAAGACACCATTTGGTTCATGCCTTGAAAAAAATGGTTTCAGGGGGAGGCGGTGTCTTCATTTCGACTTTGGCCAGGAGTTAAGGAGCGTTGCCGGGAAGGAACTCCCGCCTGAAGGATTCAATCGCCGTGAGCAAGCCTTCATCCGGGATGTGCTTGAAAAGGGGCTTCTTTTGGAAAACGAGCATTTCCCTATAGCTGAAAAGGTGGTTGATTCCTTCCTGAGAAGGAAAGGTTTTGGCCGGGGCGATATTCTGGTTCTTAACGGTTTGCCAAGACATGAAGACCAGGCAAAGGACATTGACAGGAAGATGGAAGTCAGGGGGCTTGTTGTTTTGGACTGTGACGCAGAAGACATTTTCGAAAGGATAAGGCATAACACAGGCGGAGACCGGATGGGGAGGTCTGATGACGGGGTCGAAATGATCCGGAAGAAGCTCGCTATCTTTCATACGCGCACGGCCCCTCTTATCAGTCATTATACGAAGGCCGGCAGGGGGGTGTTTAGGTTGAAGGTCTCCTCTTTTTCGACTACCGAAGGACTTTACTCGGATTTTTTGTCATTTGAGCATACTGCTCTCTTCTAGTCCAAGCCCGTGATGCGTTCGGGTGTTTTATGATAGACTCTTAATGCCTGTTTTTTGGGATGAGTGTTTCAAAAAACCGGGTGGAAGAAGAAAACCGAATCATGATTTGGAGGCAGGGTGAGGATAAATATTGCAGATTTACCGACCCTTAACAGACTTCTTCACAGAAAGAAGAAATACCGAGACACTGCCCATGAGGTGAACCTGGGCATTATACTCGGTGAGATACTGACATGGGCCAACAAACTGGTGCCTTCCGAAGCAGGATCCATTCTCCTTGACGACCCCCTTTTGAAGTGGAATCCTGGTTTCAGCGAGCAGCTCTACTTTGCAGCCTGCTATGGACACGGCTCCCAGAAAATTATCGGCACCTCCCTATTACCGGAGGCGTGCGGCATAGCGGGCGCCACATACCGGCGGGGAAAGCCTTACATTAGCAAGGATGTAATGAAAGACCCGCAATTTTATGATGGCATTGACCATAGGCTTGGGGGCAGGACCAGGAGCATCATCTGCGCCCCCATTGTGATCAGGGGGTCGAAGATAGGCGTTATCGAGCTTATAAACAGGAAGGGGCAGCAATGCTACGATGACCATGACCTTGCGCTTTTGGAGATCTTTGCCGGATACACCGCAACCCTTATACAAAATGCGCTGATAGGCAGGGGGTTCGAGGAGTTGTCGAAAAAGGACACCCTTACCGATTTGCATAATGACAGATACTTTTTCAATAAACTTATACATGAGATTAAAAGGGCCGGAAAGAAGAGTGGAGACGTCTCGATAATATTCCTTGACCTTGACCGTTTTAAAGAGATCAATGACAGTTATGGACATCTAACCGGCGGCCTTGTGCTTAGAGAAGTGGCTGAAATACTCAAAAGGTTATTTGTCGGGACGAAGGCTGTGCTTGCGAGATACGGAGGGGACGAGTATGTGGTAATGATACCTGATTCGGACATCAGCGAGGCTGCTTCGTATGCCGAAAAGATAAGGGCCGAAATCGCCGAAAATGTTTTTCTGAGCGGCGCAGGCTCGCGGAAACCGGGACTTTGCATAAAGGGGGTCATTACCTGCAGCATCGGGGTGGCTTCGCTCTCAAGCAGTGTTGAAACCGCCGGCAGCGCCAGGGACATAGCTGAAGCCCTCTTAAAGGCGTCTGACAGCGCTATGTATACAGCAAAAGAACACGGAAAAAACATGGTATCGGTTGCGGGCGTCGCACAAAAGCGGGGAAGGAAAATTGGGGGAAGATAATATGCGCGCATTGCTGATGTGGCTCACACTCGCTTTTTTTTTGTTCATGCCGTCAGTCTCCTCAGGAACAGAGACGTTGCCGGTCAACAACCTGAGCGTTCGCTTTGACCTCGAAAACCATACGCTTTCAGGTGTTTCAAAAATAACTATTCCGGCTGGAAGGGCAGCCGCACTCGATCTCTCAGCGCTCAGGATACTTTCCATAAAGGTAAACGGCAGTCCGTTGAAGATCGAAGCCGATGCCAAGGCAGTCAATGTTGGGCCGGCAGAGTCAGCTAATATTGTCGAGATAGAATACGAGTTGGTGGTGACAGCCCAACCCTGGACGGACAGTCAAAGGAACCCGGGTGTTGTTGACGGAAACATCATCGACCCCTCGGGCATAGTCCTGATGAACGGCTGGTATCCTTCTTTAGAGGGTCTTTCTTCTTTCAATTTACTGGCCCTTCTTCCAGATGGATTCGAAGGGATATCAGAGGCGGATGAAGTCTCGGTGAAAGAGATTGCCCGGGGAAACAAAGAACATCTCTTTCATTTTCCCCATCCTGTAGGCGGGATAACCTTCGTTGCCGGGAAATACAGCGTCGAGAAGGATTCCTGGGGCTCAACACAGATAGTCTCATATTTCCTGCCGGAAGACGCAGCGCTTGCCAAAACCTATCTTGAATACACCAGGAAATATATTGAGATGTATGAAAAGCTGATCGGGAGATATCCGTATAAGAGGTTTGCCGTGGTGGAGAATGTGCAGCCGACCGGATATTCGCTGCCGACCTATACGCTTCTTGGCAGGGACGTGGTAAGACTGCCTTTTATAGTAGAAACCTCACTCGGGCACGAGATTCTGCACCAGTGGCTGGGCAACAGTGTCTATGTTGACAATAAAGGCGGCAACTGGTCGGAGGGACTCACTACTTATCTCGCAGACCACAGGTATGAGGAGCTCAAGGGCAATGGCCGGCAATACAGGAAAGAGTTAATGATTTCGTTTCAGAGTTATGTGACCCCAGAAAACGACATGCCTCTGACTTCTTTTACCGTCAGGGCCGACTATGCATCGAAGGCGATCGGCTACGGCAAGACAGCAATGGTCTTTCATATGCTTAGGAAAATGGTCGGCGAGGAGGTCTTTTACCGGGCGATCAGCGATTTTGTTGAAAGAAACAGCTTCAGGGCAGCCTCATGGGGCGACATAAAGAATGCCTTCGAAGTGTCATCAGGGAGGGACCTCTCATGGTTTTTTGCGCAGTGGCTGGAAGGAA
>OUUY01000041.1 GCA_900302705.1 Candidatus Sulfobium mesophilum | reverse complement strand
CTACCGGGAGACAAGAGATTTCGTACATTTGCGCGACACAAGATACCAATACTCTCCCTACCTTTTCGAGGCCCTTTTGCAGTTGGTTGGGTTCCACACTGTTCTAATGGACCCATCAGAGCAGCGATCAATGATTCCCATGGAGATCGGGGAGATGAAGTTTTTGCGAAAGTGCCTGGCGAGGGAACAGATAACACTGGAGGCCCGCATGAGGGTGCAGGACGACGAAGGTCTCACATGGGATGCCAGAGGGATTGACGATCAAGGCGGCACTATCATGCAGATTCATGGTATTCGGATGCACTGGGTTTCGGAATGAGCCGTGGATACGGACAGATGAGAGTGAATATGGCAATGGACAGCGAAGAAGAAACCGTTCATGCCGTGAGCTTCGCTCATCGAAGGGGACCCGTTTTTTATGCATCTTTACCATGTGGGTCATTTACCTCTGAAACCCTCAAACGCCGCCTCGTATCCACACTGTGGGACTACCTCGCAGCGATCGGAAGTCCTATTTGGAAACACCGTCAATCTTCCGACAGAGCTGCTTTCCCAATTCAGGTTGTCCGTGGCCTGCTTGGAAGGCCCCATCTCCTGTTGGGAGAATATCGGGGTCCGGCCATCTCCTTCAGCGAGGGTGGAGGGAAAGTCTGGGTTGCTCTCTGTGGAGATGAGTCTGATATCGGCATTGATGTGGCAGTTACCGATGAATTCCCAAGAGAATACCCATTTCGCCGGGTCTTCCATCCACAGGAGCTTCAACATGCCTTATGGTTGACGGGCGGAGATTTGGAAAAGGCATCGGCCCTGCTCTGGTCTATCAAGGAAGCCGTTGTCAAGGCACTGGGATGTGGTTTCCATCTCGTGGATCCACGACAGATCACAGTGTATCCATCTGCAGGGGGGAACGGCGGATATATCTTTCCGGTGGGCTTATCAGGGAAGGCACTGGTGCGGTTTCCCATAACTGCCGGCCAATCCTTATGGGTACGGTCGCTTCCTCAGAGGAAGATGTGGCTTTCCATCGCCCTTCTGAACCGGAGACCGACAGGCCATGAAAAAGGCAATGAATGACCTTACCTGCAATTGCGCGCCGCGGTTAGATGGAGTGCCGGCGGCAGAACTTGCACGGCTTTTCCCGGAGCCTTCTATCACAGCCCCACTGCTTTCTCTGTTGCAGGAATCGGGTATTGACGGTTTTAACCTGCGGAGCATCGTGGTGTCAAAAGATGATGCTCCTATTGTCTTATTGCCGTTGTTTGAAACCCGTTTTGATCTGTCCACTTTTGTGGAGGGATGGATCAAGAAATCGGTGAAAGCCGCAGGCCGTCTCATCCCCTCGTTTTTTCACCCCCGTATTTTAAGCGTGGGGCTACTGGTAGGGGAATGGAGTGAAATCGGGATTGATCCTCAAGTCGATGAGGACACCCTCGATGCGGCATGCAAAATGGCCTTTGGCTCCTTGCAAACGCTCGGGGTCGAACTTAAAAGCGACATCGTGGCTTTTTACAACTTTAATCACTACGGCAAACTTCCCGGAGAAGTATTCGAGAAATTCAACCGGGTGCAATGTCAGTCCTGCGCCCGACAGCCTATCGATTTTAACAGCATGGAAGAATACCTGGGCCGCCTTTCAAGGGCCGCGAGAAAAGACCTGCGCCGAAAAATGCGCGCCTCCGACGAGGTCAGGGTGATTCGAAGCCGCACTATTTCTCCTTTTCTGGACAGGGTCTACAAGCTTTATCTGGAAACAGTGGCGCGGAGCCCGCTGGCGCTTGGCATGCACAACCGTTTATTTTTTGAAAAAATCTGTGAGAGAGTCCGGGGCGCCGAATACACGCTCTATTTTGTGCAGGAAGAACTCGCCGCTTTCAACCTTCTCGTCGTAAAACGGGAAGCGATGGTGGATAAATATTTCTGTATGGACCACGAGCTAGGCCGCAAGTACAACCTCTATGCTTTGTCCTGGCTCGAAAATGTCCGCACTTGCGTGGAGCAAAAAATCCCTCTCTATTACGCCGGCCAGGGCGCGGAAAAGACTAAAGCGCATCTGGGGGCAACGTTAATTCCCAGCTTTATTCTATTCAAACACCGCCTGCCGGTGGTTGACCGGTTTCTTATGGTGTGGCCTGCGGCTAACAATAAGCTCCTTCGCCGCCTCAGGTTCTGGCCCGCCGGCTCCCCTCGCGCAACATCGGATGTGCCGATTTCAATGCCGTCGCCCTATGGAGGCGGAACGGAGATTCATGACCGGAGAAGCTGAATTCACAATCGCAGTCGACAAACTGACGAAGCGCTACGGGGATTTTCTTGCGGTCAACGGCATATCGTTCACCGTCAGGAAAGGCGAGGTGTTTGCCTTACTGGGCCCCAACGGAGCCGGAAAGACCACTACCGTTGAGATAATAGACACAATCCGCATGCCCACGTCGGGGAAAGTGACGCTTTTTGGAATGGACGTCATAAAGAAAAAACACGACATCATCTCCCGCATCGGAGTCCTCCCGCAGGGGTTCAGCTCGTTCGACAGGATTACGGTCAAAGAGACCCTGCAGTACTACGCGCGGCTATTCAGCGTGAAGACAGATATCGACGGGTTGATTGAGCTCGCAAACCTTAGGGACAAGGCCAAAGAGCAATACAGGAATCTCTCCGGGGGCTTGAGACAGAGACTTGGAATCGCCATTGCGCTCGTTAACAATCCCGAGGTCGTGTT
>OUUY01000073.1 GCA_900302705.1 Candidatus Sulfobium mesophilum | reverse complement strand
GCAACAACCGCAGCCCTGAACGCGAAAAAGGGGGCGACAACGGTGACAAGTTCGTTGTCGCCCGACCGGCCGATATATTCGTCGAAGAAAAACCTCAGCCCTTCAAAATAGGCTTCGCGCACGTCACCGTGCGTCCTTAGCGAGAAAAAAATATAGTTTATAGCAAGTGCGGTTATATCATCTGCGGGCTCACCCCAAGGGCCTCTGGATCTGTCCAGCAGAATGAAATCCTCGTCTCCCCTAAACCATATATTGCCCGGATGAAAATCTCCGTGTATCTGTGAAAGCCGTCGCGAGAGCGGTTTGAGCTTCGCCCTCCAGTCGACACACCTTTTCTCTATCCAGGCCATATCTTCATACCCTAACGTGTCGTCAGGATAAGTGTCGAAAACCCCCATCAGACATTCGCCATGTCCTATTATATCTCTGAGCTTTCGCCAGTAAAGTCCCCGGGCATCTTTTTTGGCCGAATGTATTTCAGCAAGATAGGCGGCCATAGACTTTATCTTTTTTATGTCACTGCTGCCGAGTCTCTGCCTTGTCGAAAAGCCCCTGAGGTCCATAAAGTAATCATCTCCGGCGGCCTTCTCCATCAGCAGGTAATACTCACTTGCTCCACCGATCGACCTGATCGCACCGTCAGGCATCTCGGCCAGCACATCGATCGCCTTTACGTGACGTGGCAGGTTCCCGTATTCATCGAGGTCAAGAAGGAAGACCGCTGCGCGGTCAGAGGGATAATCATGGCCGAGTCCTTCAGAAAGAAGCTTTTTTACTACGTATGATCTTGCAACACCGTCGCTTTTGATTTCCACATGGAACCCTGAACCCTGCACCCCCGAACCAAGTTTTCTTATCTCCACAGTGCTGACATCCCCGAACAACTTCTTCATGTGGGTCCTAATCGCTTCTTCGTTGATCATATTCCAATTATATCGCCCAGACACTACTATTTAAATAGCATGAGGGGCTGACATAAAAAACGTGGAAGGCTGGTCGGTAGTTGCTTAAAAAGACTGCGTGGCTGATGGCACAAAAAGAGAATCCGACATTTCAGGGTTCAGAGCATATTTTTCAATGACAGTCCGGGCCACCTTTACTCCTCCTGCGTAATTTGTGATTCTGAATGGGAATACGGAGCCCCCGACCTTCCTGAAGTCCGAAAATTCGGCAGAAAGGTCGATCTGTTTATTTTCGGCGGAGAAAAACGCAGTGACTTTCACGACAAGAGACGTCTGTTTATCGATATAAACGTCCATGACAGCGTCCTCTTTGTCATTAAATCTGAAGACCTCGGTGTTCTCACCGGCAACGGCAGAAGGGCCCGCTGACCGTATCTGATAGGCGCCGGCTATGAGATCGTGAAGCAGGTTCAGATGTTTGTACTGATATACCATAGACACAAATCTGGGACCGTATACTTCTTCGAGCGGCAGGGTGTCGGTGCGCCTGTATCCTCTGTCGCGATTAAGGATCCTAAGTTCAAACGAACGCTGGTATTTAGTCTCTACACGGAGTTTCCTTCCCCGTTTGAAGTAAAGCTCATATGGGCCCTGATCGTGCATCATAAAGGCCTCTATTTCCCCTGTCATATGAAAGGAGTGAATACCCTCTATGGCATCTTTACCGCCATAGGCGTCTATCACCTTATTTATTATCGAGGCGATTCTCGCAGTTTCATCGGATGGTTCTCCGGCATAAAGTCCCAGGGGAGCCGCGACCAGGAAGAAAAAAAGTAATATGTAAAAGATGCTATATCTGCTCACGGTTTATGATCCTTGTTCGGACAGAACCATTTCAATTAATCAGAGGCTGTTATCTGTCGATAGCTTTTAAAGCTCTCCGAAATTTTCTCTGTACCTGTCAAGGAAAATTTCATAGGAAAACCTGTGTTCCTGGGTGCCATACTTCTCTATGGCATAAGCCGCTGTAACTGCTCCCATTCTGGCGGAAGTTAGGATGTCCTTTCCTGTTGCAAGCCCTTTCAGCAAGCCGGCCCTGTAAGCATCTCCCGCTCCCGTCGGATCAACGACATCCGTCGCCTTTGCAGCGCATATAAAGTCTTCTGAATGCATGGTGCTGACTACAGACCCTTTTTCTCCGACAGTCGTGATAACGGTTTCAGTAAGACCGAGCAGTTTTTTCTTGTCCATCCCGGTCATCTTCATTATCAGTTCGAGTTCATAATCATTGGAAATCAGCGCCATTGACCCGTCCATCCAATCTCTGAGCGTCTTCCCCTCCCACTGCGTTAGAGACTGACCGGGGTCGCAGATATATTGTATGCCCCTTTCCCTGCAGGAAGCCGCGTATCTTATCATGTCCCTGAGGTTGCCCGGCGCTATAAGACAGAGGGAATCACCGGCGTCCTTAGCATGGAATTCATACTCAGTCTGGTGTTTCATTGCGCCGGGATTGAATCCGGTTATCTGGTTGTCTGCCTTGTCTGTTGTGATATAAGCGCCGGCGGTAAATTCGTCCTCTATGACCTTGATTCCATCCAGAGGCAACCCGTTTTTCCGGAGCCACTCGAAATATGTGCCATAGTCCTTCCCTATAGTTGCCAGCACTACCGGTCTTTCACCAAGCAGGCTAAGAGAATAAGCGACATTGCCTGCGGTGCCTCCGAACTTCTCCACCATGCCGTTTACAGTGAAACAAACATTCAGGATATGAATCTTGTCCGGCAGGATATGGTCGGAAAACTTTCCCGGGAAATCCATTATCCTGTCGTATGCCAGTGAGCCGGAAATATAGATATTCATTTAGTCTCCTCAAACTAGAAAATTAACATGTTAAATCTTCAATAAAGTTTTTAAGAAAATTCCTCCCAACCTCCCTTTGCCAAAGGGAGGAATTTATCCCTCTTAGGAAAAGAGGGGGGGAGATTTACCAGCCAAATCATCGCCCTATGACGAGAATGAGCGGCCGTGCCGTCCTCATGCATGATTGCTCTTTCCCGAAAGCGCCTCATGGATCTTTTCCGCAAGCGCCCTATTGAACCCCCTGATCGCCGCGATCTCTTCCACGGGCGCTTTTCTTATCGCCTCTATACTACCAAAATGCCTGAGCAATGCAAACCTTCTTTTCTTTGCGACGCCCGGGATCTTCTCAAGGGGAGATTCAAATGTCCTGCCTGCGCGCAACTTTTTATGATAGCTTATTGCAAACCGGTGCACTTCGTCTCTTATCCGCTTCAAAAGAAGAGACGGAGCCCTGCCGTCCTCCAGGCTAAGCGGAGGAGCGATTTTCTTCATA
The DNA here is from genome assembly GCA_900302705.1 of Candidatus Sulfobium mesophilum. Lineage (GTDB taxonomy): Bacteria > Nitrospirota > Thermodesulfovibrionia > Thermodesulfovibrionales > UBA6898 > Sulfobium > Sulfobium mesophilum. The sequence goes on along the minus strand of OUUY01000073.1, from coordinate 26,787 downwards.
AAGATCCTGTCAGGGTCTTTGGCGAGACCAACGGCCTCGGTCCCGCTAAGGCCAATTTCCCTAAGCACCTCAAGGGCCGCATCCAGATGTGCCCTGCCGCCATCGATTATAAGAAGGTCCGGCATCTCCCCCTGCATGTTCCTGACTGTTCTGCGGATCATCTCCTTCATCATCGAATAGTCGTCAGGCCCCTTTACAGCGTCCATTTTTATATGCCTGTACCTGTCCTTTTGAAACCTTCCATCAGCCCAGTAAACAAAGGCTCCCACAGGCTCCCTCCCGGAGATATTAGAAATATCAAAGGCCCCTATGCTGACAGGCGTTTTATCAAGCATGAGAAATGTCGCCAGTTCCTTCAGCGCAGACCTCCAGCCGGCCTCTTTTTCGCTTCGCGCAAGGACTTCCGCGTTTTGCTGCGCCATTTCAACAAGCCCACGCCTGATGCCTCTTTTTGGAACCGCTATCTTCACTGAAGACCCCCGTCTCTCAGAAAGCCAGGAGGTTAGGACCGGCATATCATCGGGCAGCGAAGGGCAGAGGACCACCGACGGCGGTATTATCTCCCTGCTGTAGAACTGGCCGATAAAGTTGTTAAGTATATAACTGTCAGTCTCACCAGAGACATTGCCTACCGAAAAATGCCGTGAGCCCACCATTATCCCGTTCCTTATAAATAGTATTTTAAGAACTGCCCTGTCTTCTTCCCGGAAAATGCCGATTGTGTCGATGTCACCCAGTTCAGGGGCGACGGCCTTTTGCGTCTCGGATATCTGCTTTATGGCCCTTATCCGGTCCCTTACGAGCGATGCCTCTTCATATCTCATCTCATCGGAAAGGCGCTTCATCTTTTTTTCGAGCATATCAAGGAGCCCTTTGTTCTTTCCCTCAAGGAGCAGCTTCACCTCATTGACCATGCCCATATATTCAGCGCGGTCCACCTTGCCTCCGCAGGGCGCTATGCATTTTTTGATCTGATGCTGTATACAGGGCCTCATCCGCTTCTCAAGCGTATACTTGCAGGTGCGTATAGTGAAATTAGTTCTTATAAAAGAAAGAATTTCCCACATCGCGCCTGAAGGGACATAGGGGCCGAAATATTTGGCCCCGTCCTTTTGGATTCTTCTGACCACCTCCAGGCGCGGCCACATCTCGTTTACCGTGAGTTTGAGATACGGATAACTCTTGTCATCCCTAAGAAGGATATTGTACCGGGGGCGATGCTGTTTTATAAGGTTGGCTTCAAGTACGAAGGCCTCGAGTTCATTTCCAGTGACCGTGTATTCAAAGTCCGCTACGCTCCTGACCATTGCGGCCTTCCTCTCATCGAGTGCTGCACAGCGCTGGAAATAACTTCTGAGGCGGGTTCGGAGGTTTTTTGCCTTTCCTACGTAAAGGACTCTGTTTTGTTCATCCTTAAAGATGTAAATGCCCGGTCCGGCCGGAACGCGTGCTAGTTTTTCATCCATATCAGCAACAACGCATGAACTACCCTGCGGCAGAGACCGCATGATATCAATTTTTTTTGATGTTCTCCTTCGGTGTCATTCGCGCAATCCCAGCAAGCTTTCGGGTGTCGGGTCTACGACTCGTAGAGAATCCTTTCACCTCCCCCATCCCCTCCTTGCCAAGGAGGGGAGAAAGGGGAGGTCCGGACGAGCCGGAATGACAGAAAAAGAACACAGTGGCAAGACCGCATGGAATTGCCAGTTAGTCAAAAATGCATTTTATAAAAAAATTCTGAGACAGTTGCGACATTATAAAATATTTTTTTGGAGTCGTGTGAGAGCATCGGCAGCATTTATTAGTCAATTGCCGCCTTCTATTTTTTTGCCTCCTTCAGCTGCTGAACCATCTGCCTGATCTGCATTTGATCCGGTGCATTCGGGGCCAGTTTGAGATACTTCTCGAACTCCGCGGCAGCCTGGACTTTGTCTTTGATATCATCGGCCAAGACTACCGCAAGGTTCCTGTGTGCATTCGGATGCCTGGGGTCCATTTCAAGCGCCTTCTTATATTCCGTCACTGCGATGTCGGGTTTCCCGATGTTTCTATAGCAGGTCCCCATATCCACCCTGACATCAACGTTCTTTGGGTCTATAGCAAGGGCCTTTTGATACGCATCTATCGCCTCAGCAAAACGTCTGTTGTCCATCAATGTATTGCCGAGTCTGATCCAGGCATTGACGTTGCCGGGTTCTTTTTTCACAAAATCCTCGAGGAGTTTAATGTCGCCCTGTGTCTGTCCAGTGCCTGTCGGGAACTGATATTGAGCCTTTGGTTCTTCCTTCCTCTGGCAGGAAGTGATCAGAAGAACAACTGCCATCGCAACAAGAATTTTTTTCATCTTTCCTCCACCGTTAAACATACTTTCTATTTTTCACTGCGGAGCGGATCCGTATATGCTTCCTGAACAACACTGCCTATCCTCTTCAGCCTTTTATATCTTTCTTCAACTAGCTTCCCGGGCGTCTTGACGCGCAACTCCTCAATCGCGCCTATGATGCAGTCAGCTATATTCTGTGCAGTCTGAACAATGTCCCTGTGGGCCCCTCCAACCGGCTCTGGGATAACATCGTCTATTATCTTAAACTTCAGCAGGTCCTGGGCCGTCAGTTTCAAGGCCTGGGCAGCTTTCGAAAAATCCTCGGAACTCAGTTCTCCGCTTTTCCTCCATAGTATAGCCGCACAGCCCTCGGGCGAAATAACGGAGTATACAGAATGCTCAAGCATGTAAAGCCTGTCTGCAACACTCAGGGCAAGAGCCCCGCCGCTGCCTCCCTCGCCTATAACGACAGAGACAATAGGGGTCCTCAACCGTGACATCTCCATAAGATTGGCTGCTATCGCTTCCGCCTGCCCTCTTTCTTCGGCCCCCTGTCCGGGATAAGCGCCCTGCGTGTCCACAAAAGTAACGACTGGCCGCTTGAACTTTTCGGCCAGTTGCATAAGCCTCAGCGCCTTCCTGTATCCCTCAGGATGCGGCTGGCCGAAATTGCGGTGAATCCTCTCTTTTGTGCCTCTGCCCTTTTGCTGGCCCATAAGCACAACGGGGGTACCCTTTATAAGGGCCAGCCCGCCGACGATAGCCTTGTCGTCTGCAAACCTTCTGTCGCCATGCAGTTCGATAAATTCCTCCGCTATCAGCGGAATATAGTCGAGAGTATATGGCCTGTCAGGATGCCTGGCTAGGAGCGTTTTCTGCCAGGGTGTCAGTTTTGAAAATATATCCGTCCTGAGGTCCTTCACCTTTCTTTCCAGGTTTCTTACCTCGCCTGCCAGGTTAATGTCCATGCCGTCGGACGTGCGCCTGAGTTCCTCTATCTTCATTTCCAGTTCTTCAATCGGTTTTTCAAATTCGAGATATGAACCCATCATGAGAGCGAAACACCTCCCCTGCCCACTATGCCTTCAAGTGTACTGATCAGCACGTTGTCAGGACGCAAATTAATTCCCGTAGCGATAACCGTCTGTGACCCTTTAAGCCGGACCCTGAGATAAAGCTGACAATCCCCCGGAAACTGGTCCAGGAGAGACCTAATCTCTTTCAGCCTAGAGCCGTGCTGCTCCTGGTCGCTGAGGGATATTTCGAGGCGTTTCATCCCGTTTCTGCCGGCATTATCCAGTGCTGATACCTCTCTCGCCCGTACCCTCACGCCTTTTTCATCCTTGTCTATGTTGCCCTTAACAAGAACGAGCGCGTCTTTTTTCAGGAGTGCATTAGTATTTTTATAAAGCTCAGAAAAAATAATGACCTCAACACTGCCTTCGTCGTCTTCGAGACTCACATACGCCATCATATCGCCGGTAGACTTCACATTCTTTTTCTTTATAGCGCGCAGCACGCCGCCGATTACTATATCTTCCCTGTCAGAAGCAGATTCGACTTCCGACGTCTTTTTGGCTTTTATCCGTTTCAGCACCGTCTCGAACCTTGCCAAAGGATGCCCTGTGATGTAAAACCCGAGCGCTTCCTTCTCGTTGCTCAATAGTTCCGCCTCCTCCCACTCCGCTACGTCTTCGGTTGTCCCGGCAGGCATCTCTCCGAAGATGCTCTGCTGGCCGTCGTTTTTCGGCTTGCCGTTGAGAAGTTCTGCCACGGTTTTCATCGCAGCCGCCCTTGTTACACCCAGCGAATCAAAGGCCCCTGCCTTGACAAGGCTTTCAAGCACCTTCTTGTTCACCTTACGCGGGTCTACCCGTGTAACAAAATCAGCAATAGACTTAAAGGCCCCTCCCCCGGACCTGATCTCTATAATCGACTCTATTGCCGCACCTCCCACACCCTTTACGGCTTCAAGGCCAAAGCGTATGGAATTTCCGATCACCATGAACTCCCTTGCGGAGAGATTGATGTCCGGAGGTAGCATCTCTATCCTCATTTTTCTGCATTCGTTTATTGACTTAACAATTTTGTCAGTGTCGGACATATCAGCGCTCAGAGTTGCAGCCATGAACTCAACCGGATAATGTGTCTTAAGATATGCTGTCTGGAATGAGACATATGCATATGCGGCCGAATGGGATTTATTAAAACCGTATTCAGCAAAATGCTCCATCAGGTCAAATATCTTGGCCGCTTTTTTCTCGGATATGCCGTTACCTAAGGCCCCCTTAACAAAGATTTCCTTCTGTTTGGCCATGGCCTCAGTGTTCTTCTTCCCCATCGCCTTTCTGAGGATGTCCGCCTGGCCGAGAGAAAAATTTGCGAGCTTGTTAGCTATCCGCATAACCTGTTCCTGATAGAGTATGACCCCGTACGTCTCGTCGAGGACCTCCTTAAGCTGGGGCAGATCATACTTTACCGCGGTCTTTCCCTTCTTCCGCTTTATGAAATCGTCTATCATGCCGCTTCCGAGCGGGCCAGGCCTGTAGAGGGCCACAAGTGCGATGAGGTCTTCAAACCTGTTTGGCCCCATCTTAACCAGGATGTCCTTCATCCCTGCGCTTTCTAGCTGGAATATGCCTGTCGTCTGGCCTGAACTCAGCAGTTCGTAAGTCTCCCTGTCATCAAGCGGTATGTCCTGAAGTGATATCTCCCTGCCGCTCTGCCTGATAAGGTCGAGGGTCTTTTGGATTACAGTTAGCGTCTTCAGTCCAAGAAAATCGAATTTCAGAAGGCCGATTCCTTCTGCCGAGCCCATATCAAACTGGGTCATGATGCTTTCGTCTGAAGGGCTTTTGTAAAGAGGCGTATATTCGGTCAGAGGCACCGGCGCTATTATAACCCCGGCAGCATGTGTCGAGGCATGTCTGTTCAGGCCTTCCAGGCGCATCGCGATGTTCAGAAGTTCCTTCACGCCAGCATCCGATTCGTACATTGCCTTAAGCTGCAGCTCTGCTTTTATCGCGTCTTCTATAGTGATCTTCAGGGTATTGGGAACAAGTTTGGCGATCTTGTCGACCTCTGCATATGGCATGTCCATTGCCCGGCCCACGTCTCTTATAGCCGCCTTGGCAGCCATGGTCCCGAATGTGATGATCTGCGCGACCCGGTCCTTGCCATATTTCTCCGATACATAGGATATAACCTCGCCCCTTCTGTCCTGGCAGAAGTCTACGTCGATATCGGGCATGCTGATCCTCTCGGAGTTGAGGAACCGTTCAAAGAGGAGATTATATTTGAGAGGGTCTATTTCTGTAATCCCGATGCAATAGGAAACCAGACTGCCCGCTGCCGACCCTCTGCCTGGCCCCACAGGGATGCCCCTGTTTCTGGCAAAGCTTATGAAATCCCAGACTATGAGAAAGTAAGAAGCATATCCCATTTTTCTGATCACTTCAAGCTCAAGTCTCAGTCGTTCTGAGTACTCATTTGGTACATTACCGCTGAATTTCTTCTCGAGGCCGTTTCGCGCCAGCGTCGTCAGATAATCATCCGGACTCTCGCCAGTTGCAACCTTATATCTGGGCAGAAGGCTTTCGCCTAGCGTAAACTCCACATTGCACCGTTCAGCAATAGCGACCGTATTGGCTATTGCCTCCGGGATGTCCTTGAACGCTTCCTTCATCTCAGCCGGTGACTTGAAGTAGAACTCATCTGTGGCCATCTTCATCCTGTTTGCATCTTTCATTGTCTTGCCTGTCTGGATGCAAAGGAGCACCTCATGGGCCTTTGCGTCTTCGCGTTTAAGGTAATGACAGTCGTTCGTAGCAACTATTCCGATATGAAGTTCTCTGGCCAGTTCAATGAGCTTTCTGTTTGCCTCGGCCTGCTCAGGCATGCCGTTTTCCTGAATCTCGATGTAGAAATTCTCAGGGCCAAGGATATGCTTAAACTGAAGCGCCCTCTCCCTTGCCCTGTCTGTAAGGCCCCTCTGAAGACAGTAGGGTATCTCGCCTTTGAGGCAGGCCGAAAGTCCGATCAGACCGCCGCTGTATTGTTCAAGGAGGTCCATGTCTATTCTCGGCTTGTAATAGAAACCTTCAAGATATGCCTTCGTAACAAGCGACACCAGGTTCTTATAACCGGTGTTGTCCCTTGCCAGAAGAATGAGGTGAAATGACGCCTCTTCATTATCTGCCCCGCCTTTTTCAAGCCTGCTTCCCGGAGCAACATAGACCTCACAGCCGATCACGGGTTTGATGCCGGCCTTGGTCACTTTTTTATAGAACTCGACCGCGCCGAAAAGGTTGCCGTGATCGGTCATTGCAAGCGCAGGCATCCGGAATGCCTTCGCCTTTTCGACCAGTTCATTTATCCTTATCGCGCCATCAAGAAGACTGTATTCAGTATGCAGATGGAGGGGGACAAAGTCCGAGTGTAAATGCATACAGAAATATTAACCTTAGGGGAAGAGGCAAGTCAATTCGGAAGAAAAAGTTAACAGCAGAGACGCACAGAAACAAAGATGCAACTTTCAGATAAGTTGAATATTTTGTTTTCCGGCATCGTAAAACAAAATTAACTAATCCTCCGCGCTCTTGCCATCGCCAACTTTTCTATTTTATCTCGACGTTAAACGTCTGCGAGGCCTCGCCGCCGTGTCCGTCGTTTGCTGTAACCACAAAAGCGGCCTTGCCCTTGAAATCACCGGGTACCTTCCAGGTAACGACACCTGTCTGCGGATTGATTGTCATGCCGGCGGGACCCGACTTAAGTGCAAAGGTAAGTGTATCTCCATCGGGGTCGCTGCCCCGCAGATAATAGGTATAGACACCGCCATCGTAAGCCGACTTCTTATCATCTATAATCATCGGGGGCATATTCTTTATCTCCCTGTTAAGGACTACCGGAACGCTGTATCTTTCCCCGTCGAAGGCCGTAATCTTAACCGATATCCTGTCCCCACGTCTCACAGGTCCTTCAATGCTCCTGCCCTTGCCCGCTGGTTCTCCGTTTCTGGTCCACTCAATGAACAGTTCAACCGGATCTCCATCAATATCATCTCCCGCCGCCTCGATGTTAAGAGTGTCTCCGGGCTTGAACACCTCTGGCATAATCTTAACCTTAGTCAACTCTGGTGGGCTATTTTTTACGGTCAGGATGTTTGATGCAATCTCCCTCCCCTGAAAATGGGCTTTTGCCTGAACATTGTCTCCCTTTTTTGAGGGGACATTCCTCATTGAAAGGGTCGTGCCCGAGCCCACCACGGCACCGTTGATCAGCCACTCAAACCTGCTTGCGACAGGATCAAATCCATTTACTCTCAACGAAAGTGTCGTCGTGCGGGTCAGGTCAGCGCCGCCTATCACCTCAAGGGAATAAGTAGCAGCCGAAGAGGAGAAAGGCAAACCAGCCACCGGCGCCTGCACGCTACTCGGCCCAGCGGCTAACTTACCTTCCGTGCCCGCCGGCCTCTCAGAAGAGCATGCTGATAGCGCAAATAGAAAAATAAAAACCAGTGACCTTTTAATTTCCATTTCAATACTGATAAAGGATAGAGTATTTTGCCCGCTCCTGGGGATTTGCGATATTCTCTGCATCGATCTCCATAGTATATAGATAAGGTATGCTCATCGCGGGAACCTCGCCGGAGTTTGCGGACACAACTCCGGATTTAATAAGTCCCAGATCGCCGCCTGAATTGCCCTGAACCGTGTCAACTATCTTCGCATATGCCCTGTAAGTCTGGGTTGTCCCCAGATCCATAGAAAAGTCATAAGTTGACGGCGCGGTTGTGTCGATCGTCAACGCCGAATTGCATGCAGCCGGCCAGCAACTCGTAGGCTGGTTCAGTTTAGCATTGAGACAGGTGACATTGTTCCCATTGCAATCATTACCGCTTGCCAGGAAAGGGGCAGTAAAGGCGAAATTAATGCCCGCTACGCCGGGGTCTCCCCTCATGGATATGACCTTGTAAGCAACTTGGGCCCCGCCTTTTCCAGCCTCGACAGCGGTCCTGTAGCGCTTCTGGATGCCGGATATTTGCGTCGAAGCAGTCAGCATATAAAACAGCGCAGCCATTATAGCAAGGCCCATTGCCGCAAGCACCAGCACAAGGACAAGTGCGATGCCGCTCTCAGATGAAAGAGAACGCCAGCCTGTTGCTGGTTCTTTATTATCGATTTTGTTCTTCATTTTCACCTCAGATTACCAGGCTGTACAACGATTGTGTAACGCTTCCACCTGTAATGTTTATACTCGTCGGACGTGGGCGTGTTAACCACATCTGCGAGATTCGCAAAAAATGGACCAGAAAGGCCGCTGACAGTATCCAGAGTTTGGGAACTGCCGTCGGGATAAAGCTCAACGACTGTTGACGCGCAGTGTGGCGACGTTCCCCCGTTTGTGCAATCAAAATTGGCGTCTCTCTGTCCTTCCTGGGCTATGATATAGATCCTGATTTCCCTCAGTTGGCTGCGCATATCTTGAGCCGTTAGATTTGCTATACTCTCAACAGCTGGTGGGTTAACTGTGCCATCATTGTCAGTATCCAGCCAGTAATCCACCTGCATGTCTGCTACGCAGTCCAGAAGAGGGAGTTCGCTGTGTTTACCTTTATCCGTCGAAGCGTCGTTATTAACAATGACACCCTTATACAATATCCCGGTATTCGGGGCGCATCTGCCAGGCATACCGGCGATGGGCCTTTTTATGTAGTAATCAGCCCTGTTGAAGGGCATTCTCGGCGTGGTCCCGATATCACTGATGCCGTAAGCGACATGATACTGCATACTGAACTGCGGGCCAGGCTCAAAGGCATCATCAAAATCGGCGAGATTGTTCTTAAACAGAGTCCAGAAATTGCCTCCGTTTACCAGGACCCTCCTTTGAGATCCTCTTGAGGGTTGTACGACTATTACAGGGGTATCCTGTGGAGGATTGTCCTGGCTGCCAGCGCTCTTGATTACATTTAATGCCCCAATGTTGGAGATATAGGTCCATCCCTGGGATGCCGCACTTAAGGCGATGTTTGTCGCCTTAATCACCAGCACGTCTGAATTCTTTGCGCCCCCGCCAATCCAGCCGAGATCATTTCCGCTCCGGATTGCGCCGGGCACGTTTGAATTACCAGCCGCATCGCTCCCCCTCGAGGGATTGCCAGGGGGACCATCGTTGAAAGTCGTATCATCGGCCGCAGTTGCAGTATCTGCAACCGCCTCGGTGTAAGCCGCTCCGTTCAGATCCCACGGCAGTCCGAACCCTGCATGGTCGAGGTCGCGCCTCATTATCTCCAGACCTACAACACCCTCAATGTTGCTCTCGGCTATTTTGCTCTGCTGCTTGAACTGCGTGAGGAGCGCGGTAAAGACTTGCGATGCAGCGATAATAACCAAAACAAACACTACCACTGTGATCATCAGTTCCACAAGGGTAAAACCCCTATCATTACGAATCAGCATCTTTATTGCCTCACAATAGAAGTGATGGTGTGGGTATAAGTCTGATTTTTCCAAGTCCAGCTTATCCGAACGTCTATCTGTTTTACATCCCCCGCCAGGGCTGTAATAGTCCTGTGTGGAGTAAAATCTAAGGAGAAAAGTCTGAAGTCTCTTCTGATAACGGCTTCGTCCGCGCCTGCCGGATTGTTGACCACGAGGAAAGCATCCGACCAGGCAACACTCCTGAGGTCCGTCATCCTCTGCTCCGCAATGCTAACAGCTTCGTCCCGAAGCGTGTTTGTCATGTTCGAGTCGATGGTGACAAGGGCGACCTGCATCAGGGCAAGGGAGACAAAGAGCAATATCACCAGTGCCAGCATCACCTCAACCAGGCTGAAGCCTCTCTGGCCGATATTATTTCGCAACGCACTCCCCTCCGCTGTTAGTCTGTCCCGTGATGATCCGCGTCTGTTCTATGATAATGCAATCATAATCCGGATTAGCCGTAGATGTTATGTGTATGACGCCCCTCTTCTTTGGGGTTGCAGGGTCAATATTAAGTGTGGCAGAAGATATCAAACCACGGATGCCGAAGTTTACAACTACATCCGTGAGCGTAGCTGCCGTCACCGCCGCGATCGTGCCGTCATTATTGAGAGTCTCGATAGTTGCGCTCATGCCATATTCCGTCAGCTTGGGATACGAAGCAAGAGCTGCATCAACACCCACATTGTAAGCATTGTTTTCATTTGTATCCTCGACAAGGGTGTATGAGTTTATGGCCGGGAAGCTGATAAAATGGGCTCTTTTCCTCTCCATAGCCCGGGCCCGCGCATTCATCAGATCTGAATGGAGCTGTTTCACCTGACTCTCGATTCTATACCTTCCCTGCCAGCCACTGTATTCAAACCCAACAGCAATTATCACCAGGCCGACAATCGTTATCACAACGAGTAGCTCAATCAATGTAACGCCCCGGCAGTTTGAGCGATGCATGATGGTTGTCATACGATCCACGATGCATGATCTACGATATTCCATATTCGCCATCCTGTCAGCGTTCCCTCATGTGTATGACCCTCTTAACTGCGGGCGGAGATGACAGTATCGAAAGGCCCTGGGCTGTCGGTGGTACGCCCTCGATTTCTCCAGACCGCCTGGAGTCCCTCTGCACAAAGGTATTGGTGGAAAGGTCGAGTTCCTCTATGCTTCCTGTCGATACCTGCACTAGGGCCTTCCCCTTCAGGAGTGCGCCGGCCGAACCTCCGGTATCAAACTTGATGGCCCATATCAGGCTTTTCCCGCCGAGTGAACATTCGTCGTTGTACGGTTTATAGGTGGTGAAAAAGACCACGCCGAAGGTTGTTGCAAGTGGATCGGTTATAACCCTTTCCGCCCTGTAAGGCCCCGAGGCAGCATCAAGGGAAATACGCCATCCCGCCTTGCCTGAGGAGATAGCTGCGTCCGCGCAGACCTGGTCATTTAGGCAGGTCTTGTCCTGTAAGGTGGTAATTACCGAATTGGTTACAGAGCTTGTGCAGTTTGTGGTAAATCCTGTGCCGTTAAAGCAGGGTTCTGTAATGCCGAAGAGATGTCTCTGGTTGGTCGCGTCATCGATCGTAGAACCCTCCTCAAAGTAGTACCTGCCAGTGCCGAAGTAAAGCCAGAGTTTATTGGTGAGCGTGCTCTGGAGTTTGACGACCGAAGAGGTGACCGGCCCTGTGCCGTCGATCACGGTGCTCGCAGACCAGTTGTCCGGATAAAGCGCAGTTGAGGATAGGTCCGCGCCCCCACTGTTGAGTGTCTTGTTCGTCTGTAGCCTAAGCACTCCGCCGTCCGTCCATGTTCCGGCTGTGCAGGGGTGAAACAGGGCAGCATCGGCAAGCGTGCATTTTCTGACGTAGGGAATATAGACAACATCGTCCTGATATCTCAGTGTCGTTGAGGTCTGTGTAGCGTCAAAGCTCCCATTCAACATCGAACCGGCAAAGGCATCTGAAATTCCCGTATCGATAGCCGGATTCTTGGATCCGGTCGTTGCAGGGAGGCCTGTTGCCAGGTCGAGGACAAAAAGTTTCAGGTGTTGGTCCGAGCGACCCAGGAACTGCTCTTTGGCAGGGTCTGTGTCGATCGGACCGGTCGGACCTGAACCGAATACGACAAACCACCTGCCGTTGCCTTCTTCATTAGGTATGTTCTTAGAGCTGTCTTGGGGGTCAATCTTACGGTCCTTTATTCTCACAACAGCAGGTCCTGTGGTCGTATATCCAAGGGCTGGGTCCGAAAACTCCCACAAAAGGGTCGGGATGTTCTGATCTGTTACATCAAGCGCAAAATAAGAGGAGTACCCAGTGTCGGCAATAGGCGTCTTTACACAGTCCTTATCATCCACAAAGCCGTCGCCGTTAAGGTCAGTCGTGCATGATGCCGTGGAGTTCTTGCATGCCCCTCCGAACCTCATGCCGCCTATGAGTATCGTCCTCCATGTATTGGCTGTCCGTTTGCAATTCCAGTAATGAGTACCCGCAACGCAGCCAGCCGGGTTTGTTTCGCCTCCGTCCACTCCTATGCTCGCGTCAAACACATATGGTGTAAGGTCAACGGAATAGACATGACAGCCTCCATAGTCAGGGTCCTTCTGATAAATGAGATAAGGCAGCACGTTTTTGGGGATAAAGGCCCAGAGCTCCTTTCCCAAATCCGTCCCCGTCATCCGCGCCTTTTCCTGAAACTGCTGTCCGGTCCATGTCAGTTCAAGCTTCCCGAGTTTAATGGCGTGGAGCATGCCATCGTTGCCTCCGGCAAACACCATCCCTCTGTTCTTGTAAGAAGTGGTAGTTATATAATGTGTCGCATCTGCAGGTTCTCCGAGAGCAGAGTCCCTGCCGGGGATGCCGTAGGTGGCGTCGTTGTAAGTCTTATGATACTGGACCAAAGGCACCCAGGAAGATATCTTGGGAGTAGAATTCAGCACATCGCCAAGCTTCCAGACATGCCTGCCTTGAGCTACACACGTCCCGCCGGCACAATCTGTATCGCGGGAGCAAAAGTTTTGGTTATTCGAACATCGATTGATACTGACTGTCCTTGACCGGTAACCCGTTATGTCCTCGCCGTGAATATACCTTATGATGTTCGATGCCTCAGCAGCATCTGCCGCCTGCATAAAAGGGGCAAGTGTGGCAGAATTGTCGCTGTCTCCATTGTTCGTATCACTTGAGAAGTTGCCGGCCAGAAGGGACGTCCCGTTAATTGTAGTGTATATCTTCCTCTTGTCCGCGCTGATGTCCCGCTGCCATAATTTAAGGCCTGCCTCCCACAAGGACTTGAGGCTCTCGAACTCAACAGACGCTATCTGTTCTGTAGTCTCCCATATGCCGTTGTGATTTGAGTCAAGCCACCGGTCAGCCATGACCTTTTCGAGGGTAGTATCGTAATGAAGGTTAATCTTATTGTCATCGAAGAGATTTAGGACATTCGTGCTGGCGTTGTCCTCAAATATGGAACTTGAGCCAAAGAAGGGGTCGACATAATACCAGAAGTTAGTAAGCCTCCCTATCCATGCGATTTCGTCTTCGCTGCCGGTCGTCAGGTCCCTGAACCCTTTCCTCGGGTAGAAGACCGCCTGGATAAGGTTAGCGCCGCTTCCTTCTCCAGAGGCGAGAACCGATGCCGCGGTACCCGAGGCAGCCCGCTTGATGATGTCCTGAAACGCCTGTATGAGCCTTGCCCTGAGAGTCGTCGGGTCTTTGGCCTCATAGTATGCTCCGCCGCCCAAGTCCGCAGTTTGCAGCAAAAGGGCTTGGTTGGTCAGCTGCGAGTCCGAATGGACGACGTATGTACTCACGTATTGCCTACCGTCGATAGTTGTCCTCAGGTCAGCCTCATTGCCGTAACATGAGTCCTTGGAGATATTATAGTCGGCTGAACCGGGAGGCGCTTCTGCTTTGAGGTTGCACTGTGGAACACTCGCCGTTGAAAACACCAGAGGAGACACAGTAGGAACATTAGCCCCAATACCAGATGTGAGCAACAGCATGAAATTCTTTCGGCAAGGCTGGGTGTCTCCGGCATAGGGGTCGCATCCGCCGCTCAAAACGCCCTGATACATTTGTACGCCTGTGTAAATGCCGTTTATCAATTTCGTAACATTGGCTGAATCTCCAACCCAAATAGCATTTTCGATTGCGTTATAGTAGTTATTATCATTATTGGCCGGCACGCATATACTAACCTTGGGATCAAGCCCGCTACCGAAATCCATTTCTCCCCACTGCGCCTGGCTCCAGAATTCCGAAATGATCCCTTTCTTTAGCACACAGTTATTTGAAGCATCGCACAAACCTCCAGCCGCATCGCAGGCAGTCCTGTGCGCCGCATCGCTGCAAGTGAGATCAGCAGGGCTGCTGTCGCAGTTCAGACTGTAATTCCCGGCGCACACCTGAATATCAAAGTCCTTGGACACGACCGCCTGAGCGTTCGCAGCAAATGTAATGGAAACCTGGTTCTGCCCGTCGGTGCAGAACGGCGTTACCAAATTTTTCACGCAAATCGTGACGGGGTATGTGCCCGTAGTTGTGGGGGTGCCTGATATGAGGCCGGTAGCTGAGCCAATAGAAAGCCCCGGAGGAAGAACTCCTGTGGTGATAGACCATATCTCGGACCCGTTCGTATTAGAGGCAAGGCTGGCAATAGGCGCTATCGCCACGCCCTTGGTAATATCGAACTGAGCGCTGCTTGTTGGATACGTAATTGTAAGGACAGTGGGTTTTATGATTTGCGCTATTGTCACGCCACTAGTGCTCGCAGAGCAGTGGCCGTCGTTCACCGTAAGCGTGACGGGATAAACCGTGTTAACAGTAACGTCGGCGACAGGCGAACCAGAGATAATCCCCCGCCCTGAAGCATCCGCTGCTATTGAAAGACCAGTCGGCAAGCCCGATTGAGACCATGTATAATTTATTGCAGGTCTTCCTCCTGATGCCGTTGCCGTAAAAGAAAAAGCCTGGGTCTGATACGTTGTCCCGAGCGATCCATTCGTAGCGGGTGTTGTAATGGCTAGCGCAGAGCCTACAACAATAGAGCCGTTCCAGGTATCAGTGCCGGCGCTGCCCGCAGTCACTGTTATACTTACAGCATCATAAGTGCCGCAATTGGCATTCACAGTCCCCGAGATAATGCCTGATGAAGAATTCATCGAAAGGCCTGCAGGAAGCCCTGAAGCGGACCAGACAGCTGTATTATTACCAACTCCTGAGGCGGTGCAGTTATTTGAATATGCCTGCTGGTCTGTTGCAGAGGGCAGTGAGGCGCCGGAGGGGTTTTTTATGCTGACTGCAGCTTCGGCATCGGACTCAAACAGTGAAAGCATTCCCTCGATAGAGGTCCCTATCTTCCTGACAATAGCTTTGCCTATCCGGTCATTCTGCTCTTCTTCAGAGGCATAGCTGCGCTCCGGGGCCTCATTAAAGCTGAAATTGGGATTAGAAGCGCGGGGATAGATATTCGGACTTGATGGGGTCCGATACTCATTGAGAAGACCGCAGCCCCCTCCGGCTGTTTCTGTAATAGTAAGCTTGCCGCGGGCGCCGACGTTGACCTTGAATATGCAGGTATAAGGCTTGTCATCTGTTCCTGTATAATTGAGGGTCTTGTCCACCCAGGCCTCGGAGCCGGTGTTGCCGCTTGACCCCTCGTTTAAGCCCAAAAGATTGTTGATATTGGTCTGTCTGGATACAGACTTGCCTCCGATAAGTACAGATTCGACAAGGTCATACATGCTCGTCGCAGCCCAGTTCAGTATGTTACCCGACAGCCCCGTGGTCGAATTTGGTTTCCATCCGCCGCTGGTAGAATAGGTATACGTAAAGCCCGGCTTAAAAAGCCCTTCGTAGGTCTTGCCGGGATCATAATGCATGAATTTCGGATCAATTGTGGGATAGGCTGCAAAACCGTTGACATACGCATTGTCGAGAATGATCAGGATATTCGGCTTTACGTCCTTCTTTACATAAGGAGGGATCAGGCAGTAATTCTGCATGTTTGTGACAGCATATAATGCCTGCGGATAAACAAACATTATGAGGAGCAAAAGCGCCAGAAATGCAGCAATACGCCTGTATTCGATTCTTGCTCCGGACCTCGTCTTCATGTCTCCACCTCACTGGATGTTTGGTTAAGCGAATCAGTTCTTGGAATGTCATTCGCGCCAATCGGCCTGCCTATAGGCAAACCTGGAACCGTTCTGAAGACTGAGACATTCCGGGCAAGCTGGGATAACATAATATGGATTTGCAATAGCCGTGCCATCAACCGCATGAGCTGAACTCCATGATAATATTATTCTTTTTGAAACTGCCTTGATTCTGCTCCGTGGAAACTATGTAACCCGCTCCATAGTTGTGTAATGGATTACATAGTGTCGGCACATAACTCTTGTCAGGCAGCTTCGGGTCCGCCTGCCGGAAGGTGGGCTTGACCCGTCGCCCAATTCTCCTCGGTGAACCCGCCTGTGTGCGGGGCGACTCGCCGGGGCAGGCAATCCAGACCCCCCTTCCAATTCCCCCTTAGTAAGGGGGGGACACAGAGGGGTGGAATTATTTAGAACCAGGATTCCCTGGTCAAGCCAGGGAATAACAGATCTTGTGACGCTTGTGCAGGTTGTTGCGATACAGCCTCCAAGTCGAGGAATGACAAATGACAAAAAACTAAGTGAGGAAAAACTCAGCCTACTTGCGGTCAGAATTCCAACTTTATTCCTTCGACGCTGTTAATCAGCCAGCCCGTCGGCCCCTTTTCGAGAGAAAGACTCAGGTGAGCTGGTTTGGCAGCATCACCGACAATATAGCCTGCTTCTTTCCCGGCGGTGATGATAACGCGGACGTCAACCCTGGCCGACGCGGTCTTTTCCTTTTCTTTTTGCATTACCTCTACCCGCGTTATATCGCACTCGACGCTTATAGTGTTTATTCGCTGAAATTCCCTCTGCAAGGCCTCTTTGATGACGAGATAGTTGATGGCATACTGGTCGGTATATGTATAGGATATCTTTGACATTACATCATCCACGTTCTTTGCCTCGACAGCCTTTGCGCCATTTTTGATAAGCTTTATTATCCTGCTTTCCTCAGTGGGCCAAAGCAGATAGATAACGATAGGAGAAATAATAAGGAGCATCAGAAATGCGATTGATTTTTTACTCATTACAGTTAGAGTATACAATTGCATTTTCAATTTTCATATTCATGTTATCTCTTAAAATATTTTTCCCCAGGGCTTCGCCCCTGCACCCTAGTTACCCTTCTTGCTTGCTCCAAGAAGCGTAACCGGAAGAAAGGTACCCAACGAAAATTCTTCACGGCTTGCTCTGTCGGATTCAGTAGATTTTAGGAACTCGCCCCGAAAGCTTTCGGAACTAAGATAGCCTACAATCTTTTACCCTCGTCCTCTGTCGCAATCCTGAATGTTCGAAGGGGATAGTAATCACTAATGTAGTCTTTTGTCTTGTTATCATTCTCGCTTGTCGGGAATCTATCCATCCGGCATAACAGAAAAAAGAACATATCAGTAGCAGCACGCGCCTATAGCCTCCCGGATAGCCTCAAGCATGTATTTCAGATCATCGACGGAAATACTAAGAGGCGGCATTATCACAATGACGTTTCCAAGCGGCCTGATAATTATCCCCTTGTCCCTTACAAAATGGCAGATGCGCCACCCCATCTTTTCCTCCCATGGATACGGCTCCTTCGTCCTTTTGTCTCTCACAAGTTCAACGCCCGCCATAAGACCCTTGTTCCTTACATCTCCGACATGGTCCATGCCTGATATTCCCCTGAGCCAGTCCTCGAGGATCTGAACCTTGGGACCAAGCTTTGCCAACGTTTTTTCTTTTTCAAATATCTCAAGACAGGCAAGGGCTGCCGCGCATCCGAGCGGGTTGCCTGTATAGGAGTGCCCATGAAAAAAAGTTTTTAACTCACTGAACTCGCCGAGAAATGCATTGTAGATTTCCTCCTTGGTGACAGTTACGGCAAGCGGGAGATATCCTCCTGTGATGCCTTTTGAAAGGCAGATAATGTCAGGGACCACGTTTCCGTGCTCGCACGCAAACATCCTGCCGGTCCTGCCGAACCCGGTTGCGACCTCATCTGCTATGAAGAGGACTTCGTACTTCGCGCATAATTCCCTCGCGCCTTTAAGATATCCAGGCGGAGAGACGATCATGCCTCCAGCAGCCTGTACAAGAGGTTCTATGATCAGGGCTGCAATCTCGGTGTGGAAGCGGGAAAGGATATCTTCCATCCTGGAAAGGCATTCAAGACCGCAGTCAGGATATTTCATGTCAAGTTCGCAGCGGTAGCAATAAGGCGAGGGCGCCTTGTGAGTCTTAAAAAGCAACGGACCGAAGGCGCTATGGAATATTTCGATGCCGCCGACACTCACTGCCCCGAGCGTGTCACCGTGATAGGCATTGTTGAGCGATATGAAATTCTTTTTCGCCGTTACCCCTTTGTGCTGCCAGTACTGAAATGCCATCTTGAGGGCCACTTCTACAGATGTCGAGCCGTTGTCGGAATAAAAGACCTTAGAAGGGATATTCCCGGATGCCGTTGTAGGGGCAGGCCTCTGTGCCTGCCCAAAAGAGGGCGACCACAGCGGGTCGCCCCTACCGCACATTGACCGGCTGACCTCCCCTTTCTCCCCTCCTTTCCGCCTCGGCGGATCAGCTGGGGTTGAGGGAGAGGACAGGGGATACCCTTGGCCTCCTATCATTGATCCCTGCATCATCCTAACTAGTTTTGCCGCCAGTTCTATTGCTGGTATGTTACTCAGCCCAAGAAGTGTTGAATGGGATATTTTATCTATCTGACCCTTTATCGCCTCATCTATCTCTTTTTTCCTATGGCCGTGGATATTAACCCAAAGGGATGAAACGCCGTCGAGGTATGACCTTCCTTCCACATCAATTAGACGACAGTCCCTTCCTTCGGCGATTATAATCGGCTTTTCATTCACCCAATTCTTCATCTGGGTAAAAGGGTGCCAGATGTGCTTTTTGTCGGATTCTTCGAGGTCCTGCCTGTCCATGCGCAAAGACTATTTCTTCTGGTCGCTGCCGCCCGTATGCCTTATATACGCCACCAGCCCCGGCACGCTGCCCAAAAAAGTTGAAAAAAACCATGACAGGGAAATAGATGTCGCTACGGCAGGCTTGACTCCTATAAGGCCAAGCAGCAATACGAAGGATCCCTCCCTCACGCCAAGACCCGATATCGAGATCGGCAATGAGGTGATGGTAATGATGATAGGAAGAAAAACTAGCAGCGGCAGAACAGGCACGTTCTCACCAATTGCAGCGGCAAGAACAGCGACCGCGATAAAACCCGTGGCCTGTATGCCCAGGGATATCCCTATTGTCTTGGCGATAATGTCTTTCCTTGCTGCCAGTAACGAAAAGTATTCGTAAAACTCAGATACCGTCTTGAACCTTTTGCCGAGTTTGAGACCGAAAAAAAGAAAGCTGCCGATCACAAAGGCAATAAATATCATGGGCATTAACCATTTGTACACGGACCCGCCGAAGAAACTCAGCGCAAAAGGATAGGCCGTCATACCTATTATCATCAGGCTGACATACCCGAGATACCTGTCCATAAAGACAGAGGCGAGCGTGAGGCTCAACTTTTTTGCGTCTTTGTTGAGGTAGTAAGCCTTTACAACGTCTCCGCCGATCACGCCCGGCAGAAAGGTGCTAAAAAAAGAGCCTATCATATAAAGAGAAAAGAGCCCTCTGAACGTGAATTTTTCTGGCAGCAGGAGTTTCCATCTGAAAGCAGCGCCGCATATCGATGACACGTAAAGTGAAGAGGCGAGCAGAAGTGGCAAAAGGCCCATTTTCCTCAGCATCGCGATAATCTGATTGATGTCGGACTTTAAAAAAACCATATAGAGGGAGAGCGCGCTGACCGCTAATTTGATGGCGAAAAGCGCGATCTTATTTATCTTCATGTCCGCTGATTTTTTTGATAACGTATATCGGCTTGTTTTGTGACTCGTGATATGTCCTGACCAGCATCTCCCCTAAAAGCCCCATGCCTATGAACTGGATGCCGACGATAATCAGCAATACACCAAGAAGCAAAAGCGGCCTGCCTCCGATGTCCCTCCCGAAAACCAGTTTCTCGAAGCTCAGATAGAGCGAGATGAGAACCCCTGCCGCGCCGCTTGCCAGGCCCACAGGACCAAAAAACTGAAGAGGCTTTGTCGAAAAACTCTGCAGGAACTTCACCGTGATCAAATCGAGGAAAACCTTTACGGTCCTCGAAATCCCATACTTCGATTTTCCCCTCAGCCTCGGATGATGTACTGTCTCTACTTCAGCAACCTTCACGCCGTACCAGCTTGCCACCGCCGGTATGAACCTGTGCATTTCTCCGTAGAGCTTCATATTCTTTATTACCTCGCTCCGGTAGGCCTTCAGCGAACACCCATAGTCATGAAGTTTAACGCCAGTCACCCAGCTTATGAGCCGGTTGGCGATCATTGAAGGAAGACGCCTC
Source organism: Candidatus Sulfobium mesophilum (assembly GCA_900302705.1). GTDB lineage: Bacteria > Nitrospirota > Thermodesulfovibrionia > Thermodesulfovibrionales > UBA6898 > Sulfobium > Sulfobium mesophilum. The sequence goes on along the minus strand of OUUY01000073.1, from coordinate 6,463 downwards.
GAAACGAACGGGTCTTTTCTGTTTTTCCGCCAACCGCTTACTATGTCGCTTTCCTTGATTGCCTCCAAAAGAGAGGGGATGTCGGCAGGGTCGTTTTGCAGGTCCCCGTCGAGGGTTATGACGACATCACCCTTGGCGTAGTCGAAACCGGCGGCAAAGGCAGCAGTCTGACCGAAGTTTCGCCTGAAACTTATGACCACCACATTGCTGTCTCCTGACTGGATCTCATCGAGCAGCGGCAAAGTCCTGTCATTGCTACCGTCGTCAACATATATGATCTCGTATTTTTTCTTCAGGGAATCCATCACCGACTTCACCCTGCGGTGCAGTTCAGGGACGTTCTCTTCTTCGTTAAACAGGGGGACAACTACCGATATCATCATTAATAAGTCTCCGGAGGCCTTGATTTAATACCCTTGAAATCATAACACTTAAACATGGTAAATTTCATTATCTTGTCGCCCCTCAAAGTTATAGAGACCGGCATTTTCTCGGTTCTCGCGCAACCGTTCTCCAGCTCCGGCGGCAATTGCCGTTCGTCATACATGACAATAAGCGCGTTATATCCTTTATAATTTTCGAAGCCAGGCCAAAGGTCATACTGGTTCATCCGCCTGCCGAGGTTGATACAATAAGTCTTTGGGTTTCCCTTCATGTAAAAGGCAAGTTCGCTCGACATCTGATAACTGTCTGAAACGACGAATGACGGCCCCGCTGACGAGAGTTCTTCGTACACCTTGTCCGCCTCATGACCTAATTGCTTCCAGCCGACGAGTCTCAGCGTGGGGTCAAGCTTGCGGGGCAGATGAAGGACCGAAGGGAAATGTGCAAAGACAGTAAGGGTAAGGGCCATAAGAACCGCAGCTACGGGGAGGACTTTCGTATGCCCCTTCCGAAATATCGCACCGCCGCCATAGTATGCTGAAAAAGCTATAAACCCGCTCGCATAGCCAGGCAGTGCCCAGTTGGCCTGCACTTTTCCCTGGGCGCTTTTCAGAATAAAAAAAAGCACAACGGGCACACAAAACCAAAACGCAAATGCCCCGGCTTTATCTTTACGCATCCTCCACAATGCGACAAACATCAGCACAAAGAGAAGAGGTGTGATCACCCCCGTCTGTGAACCCAGGAACTCGAAAAAATCTTTTGCCGATATGGCAAGCCCTGCTGCGATGTGGGCCTGCCCTGCTGTATGCTTAAGCGTCACCCATCCATGGGCTGCGTTCCAGATAATCACAGGGCTAAAGACGGCAAGGCTTAGCAGAAAAGATATATATGGTCCCTTGCTAAGCAAAAACTTTCGGGAGTCTTTATGAAAAACAAAAAAGAGCAACCCGCAAAGATAGAACAGAGCCATCGTATACTTTGTCAAAAGGCCCATACCAACTGCGATGCCAAGAGTAGCCCAGCGAAGAAGTCCGCCCGTTGCGGCATCAGACTGGGCTTCAATCGCCCTCCAGAAGAGGAAAAGGGAGAGTATCCAGAAAAAGATAAAAGGAGAATCTATGCTAAAAAGGACGCCGAATACCGAATAGAGTGGGACCACCTGGACCAGAAACGCTGCCAGAAGCCCGGTCTTTTCGTCATACAGGTCCCTGCCTAATTTGTAAAGAAGTATGCTGCTGAGCGCTGAAAGGATAACCGCAAATATCCTCACTCCAAAGACATTGTCGCCAAAAAGTGCGGTCCCGGCATAGATAAGGTACGCTATCATGGGGCCTTTCGAATAATAACTCCAGTCCAGCCTTCTGGACCATTCCCAATAATGCGCCTCATCGGCGCTCAGGTCAAAAGGACCTGTGAGGATATAATAAATGCGAAAAAGACTGAAGGCCATGACGATGATCAACAGGGCCTGGCTGTAATCCCGCCTTTTGTACACTACCGTTGTCCATCTGAAAAGACGTTCAGCCGCATATGCGCATCCCGCGCCAAAAGCTGCGCCCGCCGCGATATCGACAGGATAGTGGACTCCAACATATACCCTCGAAAACGCAATAACGGCCGCGACGAAAAGGAAGACCCAAGTAGCTATATCTTTTCTTAATAACCAAAAGGCCGTTGCAAAGGCAAAGGCGTTGGATGAGTGGTTGGAAGGAAACGAAAAAGATTTGCTGCAGCCCACAAGGAGATGCACACCGTCAAGTGCATTACAAGGCCTTGTCCTTGCGAACAGGTTTTTCAGAACGGCCCCACCGGCATCAGCAAAGGCAACCGCAAGAATCGATATAACCACATAAGACCATGCCTTCGACCGCTCCCTGACTAACACCCAGGCCAGAAGGGGAAGGAATATGATCTTCGAGTTATTCGTGACAAAAGGCATTACGACATCAAGAAGGCTATTTTGAAGATTCCCGTTCATCAGGAAGAATAAGCTGGTATCTATTTCATAAAGACCCATTGTCCTATTCCTCGATCAGTTGCCATTCAGCGTAGCCGGTTTTTCTCTTTTCGGACCTTCTCCCCTTCAGTCTGACCGATGTCTTTTCAGGGTGCGTCTTCACGGTGATAAAAGCGCGTACGATATTCGCCATGGCAGCCTCCTGAAAGATGAATTCCGTGCCGTCCTTCAGTGAAATCCTCGTCCTCACATGTCGATGCCCCTCAGGCACCTCCATCAGGACCTCCTTAATGTCTTCGTTTGTGATGTTCATGAATGTTTCCTCGGCCCTTCAATAGAGACAGTCATTCCCGCAAGCGAAGCGAGTCGGGAATCCTTCTTAGAGAAAGATTCCGGACAAGCCCGAATGACAAAAAAAAATTTCAATTCTCAGTATTCTGTCCCTCTTCTTCACTCTCTGCTCCACTCCTCAAGCCTTTCCTGAATAAATCTGATCACTTTCTCGTGTTCAACATTGCCGCGTCCCTCAATCTTCATCGGCTCACCGAATGCAAAATGGACCTTTTTCGTAGTATCAACAGGTCCGAACTCTTTCACATGTCTGCCGATCCCCCATGCGTCCGTCTTCAGCGCCAGCGGAACAACGGGCACGCCTATCCTCACAGCCAATTTGATTCCGAGTGAGTTGAACTCAGCCGGATCAAAGACGACAGACCGCGTACTCTGCGGAAAAACTATTATGGACCTTCCGGCTTTCAGTTTCTTTCCCCCTTCCTCAAGGACTGTCTTCAGGTCTTCCCTCGCGTTGAGGCGGCTTACTACTACAGGGTCCCTCGACCGCATTACATGACCGAAGACGGGCGTAGTCAGAAGGCTCTTTTTTATGATAAAGGTTGTCTCTTTAAATGGCTGGATAATGCAGGGAAGCACCATAGTTTCCAGCGTGCTCATATGGTTGGCTACAAATACCGCCGGGCCCTCTAATTTATTTATATTGGTCATGCCTGTGATCTCGATACGTATCCCGACGTTTTCCAGCGCGCGCATTACATCGAGACTGCTCTCTGCCCACTCCCTGCTTCCGTATACTCCTCTTTTGGCCCTCCCGCTGCTCCGCCAGACGATACAAAAGAACTGCGGGTAAAATGAGATCTTTGCGCTGAGAAAAATTTTTGAAAGGAAGGACCTGGGCCGATCAGGGTCTGTTACATATGTATCGTTGTCTACAATCACTATAGTTGCAACACGGCAGATAGCGTGGGCTGTCTTTTAGCGGATTCAATTACTCGCATTTCTTCCGGCCCATTTTTTTATCTCTTCAGCCATGGCCTCCACAGTTGCCAACGCCGGCATAATCTCCACCTTGAGGCCGGCCTTTTCAACCGCCTTGGCAGTGACCGGGCCTATAACGGCTATTGCTACCTTCCCGAGGAGTTCGTCAGCATCCTCACCCATAATCTCCCTGAAATTATTGAAAGTGGCAGCACTTGTAAATGTGGCTATGGTGACTCTGCCCTCCTTCAGGAAACGTCTAAGCCTTTTGCCATGATATTCCGGTTTGACCGCCCTATAGGTCACAGGGACATCGATTACGCCGCCCAGTTCACGGACCTTTTCCGGGAATATCTCCCTTGCAACCTCAGCCCGGGGAAGGAGGAACCTCACACCGTCAAGGCGGTTCGAGGTTCGAGGTTCGAGGTTCGAGGCTGATGGCGGAATGTTCTTTGCCGATTCCCTACTCCTGCCTTCGGCCTGCTGCCTTCTGCTTTCCTTCGTAAATGCCTCGATCAGTCCTTCTGCCCTAAATTCCTCCGGGATAAGATCGACCTTCAATCCGAATTTCCTTATCCTCGCGGCTGTCTTGGTTCCTATCGCGCATATCCTGATGCCTTTTAGTTCCCTGATATCGATCCCTTTTTCAAAAAGTCTGCTGAAGAAATATTTCACTCCATTTGCACTTGTAAATATCACCCATTCATATGAGCCTATCTTTTCTATGCAGGAATCGAGTTCATCCCAGGACACAGGAGGCACTATCTCAACTGTAGAGAACAGGACCAGTTCAGCGCCAAGTTCCTCAAGTTCACCGAACCCTTCCATATGCTCCCTGGTAACAAGTATACGGTGACCGAACATCGGCTTGAGTTCGTACCATTTAAGTTCCTGCCTGAGGTTCACGACATCTCCGACGACCATGACCGCAGGCGGTCTTATATCCTTTTCCCTGACGAGGTCTGCGATGTCTTTGAGACTGCCCTGGAGAGTCCTTTGGTCCGGTCGTGTGCCCCATCTTATGACAGCAACGGGCGTATCAGGGTCGCGGCCGTTTTCTATAAGTTTTTGCGTAAGCACGGATATGTTTTTGACAGCCATAAGAAAAACCAATGTGCCGACTCCTGTGGCAAGTTTCGACCAATCGATAGCGGATTCCTCTTTTGTTGTATCTTCATAGCCGGGGATGACAGCAAACGACGAAGAGTAGAGCCTGTGCGTAAGTGGGATACCCGCGTAGGCCGGTGCCGCCACTGAAGAACTCACGCCGGGCACTACCTCAAATCTGATGCCCTCCTTTGCAAGTACCTGTGCCTCTTCACCTCCCCTGCCAAAGACAAAAGGGTCACCCCCTTTAAGACGGCAGACTGTCTTTCCTTTTTTAGCCTTCGCTACGATTTCAGCGTTTATCTCATCCTGAGTCATCGTGTGATGGCCGCCACGTTTGCCGGCGTAGATGAATTCCGCATCGCGGCTTATGTAGTTTAGTATCTGGGCATTCAGATGAAAATCGTATATTACAACCTCGGCCTTCTGAAGGCATTTTAATCCCTTCACAGTAAGCAGGCCGATATCCCCGGGCCCCGCCCCGACAAGATATACTATTCCTTTTCCATGACTCATAAGGCATTCATTTTAACACATTATTTGCGGGGGCAACCTGATTTTGATCTACTGCCGAAGCCGCTGCATATTAATAGGACAATTTAGCAGTGAGGGCGCTATGCTTATGTTGAAACGTGCGGCCGAATGAGAGTACATTGAAGAGATGACTGGGAGAGGACTATTTGCTATAAAAGGGAGACGCGAGAAAATACTGCCGGAAATTTATCGACTGTTGCCCTTATAAAAACATCAGCCCCGCCTTGTAGTGATCACCTGATTCCTGAGCCCATTTCACCAGGGCCATATGCAACTTATTTTGATCATGCATATCGTCCCATTGAAGCACCTGTCCCGGTTGCAGCGGAAACATAGTCACAATTTCTAAACCCGCTTTGCTGGCATTGATAAACGTCCCTGAAGATTCAATCCGATGGAAGTCAGGTCCGTGCATCGAAAGGACCACAAAATTCTGACAGAATTCACAGGGCGCTCTTTCGTGCTGACGTTTTTCTTCGTAAGTCGCCATATATCAGGATTCTCTCTCCATTTATCCTCTTTTGCAACAAAAAACAAGAATCAATTAATGACGCCGGGATGGCTACTTGCGCAGCCACCCGGCGCTCAAACCCTAACGCGGCCGTCCCTCTTCCCGCTTGATGTTATTCGGCTGGTGCGATGCTTCTGTCCGCTGCCGTGCGGCATGGAGATTACCCTGCGGCCTTGCGACATCCGAGCGTTCCGGTATGTGGCGACCCTCGTTGGGCCTGTATACCGACCCTGCCGGCACGTGCCTTGGCGCCACATTGCGCTCAGTGTGTGCAGGCGGCGTCATATGCTCGGGAGCGGCGGCTCGCGGACTTCTTTCTACGCCTCCTGGAGTGGCATGACGTTCCACATGTGCAGGGGGTGCCACATGTTTAGGCTCTGCAGCTCGAGGACTTCTTTCCATGCTGCCTCCATGCTGAGGTCGAGCAGGAGTGCCAGGAACAACTGTCTTGCCTGCGGGCGCTTTATACGAAGCGCCAGCCCTGCTTGCCCTTACAACACCGGAACCGCTGAACATGCCCGGCTTCGGCGTGGCTGCAACAGTCGGTTTCCCGTGGTTCACAGCGGCCCTTTGCCTTGGGTCAAGTCGCGCAGAACGCTCATTGTGCAGTTGTACATCAGTGGGCGCGGAATGCCGTTCACGGGCCACCGCCAACTGTGCAGCAGTGGGGCGGACGGTTATGCCGCCACGACCGC
>OUUY01000003.1 GCA_900302705.1 Candidatus Sulfobium mesophilum | reverse complement strand
GCCGTCAACAGGAGAGGTGATCTTGGTGAACTCAAGGTTTAGTTGGGCTTCCTCGACAGCAGCCTGGGCGGCCTCGACCGAGGATCTGGAGGAAAGTTCCGCGCCGATAGCGTCATCCAGGTCTTTTTGACTCACCGCGTTCTGCGCTGCCAGAGGTCTGATACGGGCCAGATTGGCTTTGGCCGTGTCATGACGGGCTTGCTGTTGCGACAGCTGTCCCTTCGCCTGGTCAAGGGCAGCCTTGAAAGTCCGCGGGTCGATCTCGAAGAGCACCTGCCCTTTCTTGACTAGTTCCCCTTCACGATAGTTCTGCTTGATGAGGTAGCCGGTCACCTGTGGTCTGATGACAGCATTGACGTAGCCGTCAAGTGCTCCGACCCACTCCTTGTAGATAGGCACATCTCTTTGACTCACAGTCACCACTTCGACTTCAGGAGGCGCCGGTGCTGCCTTCTCCTCTTTTTTACATCCGGTCAGGACAACAGCGGAGCAAATGAATAATACTATCGAAAAAGATGTAAACAACGATACCTTAAATCTGCCGAGTTTCATAAAGAGGGCCTCCTTATTTTAAGTGCACTGTTCATCACTAAAAGTCACTCCTTCACCGCTCCTTCGGTCCATACTGCTCGCCTTTGGCACTTCTCGCCTCTTCTACCGTTTCGACGCCGGTCGTGCGCAGGACCTTGTAGAACTTTATCTCCGGCGGGGCGGATGACATCTCCGCTACAAGAAGTATTTTCTGATATTCATCCGACCGGAGATGGCGCGCGAGGTCATTCTCATCCTTCCAGATTTCTTCGATCATAAGCGTGTTCGCCGAATCCACGTCCCTGTATACAAAACAGCTTACACACCCCGACTCAACCCTCGTCCTGTGCGTAACAGAATTGAGGATTTCAATTGCCTCATTCAACTTTTTGAATGGAATCGTCATCCTTGCGATGGCTTGTAACACAGCACTCCTTTCCCGTGCGGCAGATCATTGAGTCACAACTTTTCTGCCCGCTCGCGTAAGGCCCGAGAGCCCGGCCCTATGCCTGGTTTACATTTCAGGTTCGACTTCTCAAGAAGCAAGTCCCCTGCCGACGTAAAAAAAGGCAGCGTTATCGCAGTAAGTAATATTTATACAAGGGTTTTCTTTCAGAAGCGGGATTCAGAAAGAAACTGCCAGGGATTTTTCATTGCCGATATTTCGGCAGGCTTGCCGATATATCGGCAACAAATCAGTAGTTCTTAATGAAGCAGTTAGTCGAGCACCGGTGCGAAAATGCGGTCATCAGGTCGAGTTTAATTCTTAGCTCAGCTGCGTGTTCATTTACAACGGCACATCGCTGAACTTCACCCCGACCGGCGTGGATTATGAAAAAGGTAATCAGGCATGAAATCTACATTGAAGTAGTGGAAGAGAAGATAAGTTGCAATTTGATAAATAATTTCGAAAAATAAACTAGAGAGGTTTCAACGGAAAGGAGGCATATATGAGAAGTGGAATGAAGATAATGAAGATAGTGAGTATTATCTGTATCACCGCATTGATTGCTACGGCATCGCTGGTTACAGGCTGCGCTACCGAAGGCCAGAAAGGAGCAGCGATGGGTGCGGGAACGGGCGCCCTCATCGGCGGGCTTGCCAATATGCACGGTTCCTGGGGGGCAACGGCCTTGCTCGGGGCAGGCGTCGGCGCCGGCGTTGGATATCTCATCGGCAACGAAAAGGACAAGCAAGCTGCAGCGAAACGTCAACGTGCAACCGAAGAGGAGTTAAAGCCTCTTGCCGGAACCACCTGGCAGGTTATAAGTGTTGAACCGAAACAAATGGAGCGATACAAGTCTGTCGTTTCACATTTTGGGCATGACGGAATCGTGGTAACAACGAAGACGAATATGGACGGCACAGTCGAGAAGTCCTCGGAAAACTATCGCATCGTTGGGTCAACACTAATCCTGAGTACCCAGAATTACGTGGAGAACGCCACATTCAAGATCCAAAATAACAAGTTGTTTATCGATTATGGAAACGGAAGCACGATCCTTGAGCGTGTGAGCTAAAAAATAGTAGGCCCGGGTGATTCCGAATTCCCGGGCCTTTATCGTGTCAGGGACAACAAAATAGAGTCATTGCGCTGTCTATGGAACTTCACCCGCGGGCATAGACTCGATCCTGCTAATGAGCCCAACGACAGTCTTTTTCTCTGTCAAAACACCTTTTTCATCGCCCATCTTTTCTAAAGCCTTGACATAATTTTGCAGGGCGTTCATCACTGCAACCGCCTCCAGGTTAGTTAATTTCAAATCCATGGCTGCCCTCCTTTCTTTTTAAACCTTTATCACAAGACATCCGGTCTGTCAATGCTGCTAGGACATGCTGCTAGGACTGAATTGCAACAGTAAGCATCTCACTGACAACTCGTGTAGAGACGATACAATGCTCTTTCACGTTCACTCAGATGGCGGGACAAATAGAAAATAGGGTGCTTTAGGTTCTTGGCCCGGCGGCAGATAAGACGCAGCCTGTTGACCTTTTGGCCCCAGGCTTTTTATGAAGCGATAAGCTTTTCGGAGGTCTCTGTCTTTCATCGTACGCAGGGACCACCACGGCATCGGCGGCCTGGTCTTAAGTTTACTGGCCATGTCAACCCATGCTTCCTCAGAAATGCCCTGAAAGAAAAGCCTGAGGTTTGGGGCATAGGTCGTTCCCCACGGACCACTCCAGCCGGTGATATCACCTGCGAGCCATTCCGATTCGGGAATCTTCCCTTCCGATTGATACCACCCATTCGTGTGGCAATCGTTACTTCCCGATATTTTCACAAGATAACGGCCGTCACAAATTGATGACTTCCCTCTGGCAGATTTTTAACCAAAGGAAGGAAAAGACGAGGAAATGAGTAGTATAACTACAGCAAAAACAATTGAGATGTTCTGTCTTCTCATGGCGCCCCTCCTTCTTTTGATACAAACTTTAGCTTATCGATGTTAAAGCCTCCCTGGCGTTAAGCCCTCCAGATCCTTGCCGTCTCCATGGCGAAGACTTCGAAGCTCCTTGGCGCATGCCCGAGCAGATTCGTCTGACGTTCTATGTCAGACTGTGTGGCCATAAAGCCTTTGTCCTGGAAAAACGAATACATAAGCCTGAAGTCGAACGCCATCCACGCAGGCAATAACTGGAGCGACTGTTGCTCCCATGCGTTGAGGTCGTTTCCGCCATAAGCGATAGTCTTGTCTAACGCCCTGCTCCACACTTCGGCGGTGCTCTTGCCGGTATGCGCGTGTGGGCCCACTATGTTATATGTCTGCCCTTCATGCCCTGGCGTTGTCAAAGCAATCGCCGCTGCCTCTGCGATATCCCGGACATCTACTCTCGACACACCTACATCACCGATGGGCTGAGGGTAAACACCATGCTTAATCATGGCGTCCCTGAACCAGTAATCATTCTGGAAAAAATTATTCGGCCGAAGGATAGTGTAGGGAATCCCTGAGATCTTCAGGCCGCTCTCGATGGCGAGCTTTGAGCCGATATGCGGCAGATACAGGCCCTTCTCTAAATTATGCACCGACATGTATGCAATATGTTTTATCTCGGACATACGCATGCCGTTCAAAGCAATCAGGCCTTCATGAGTTTCACTGGTGCTCACGGCTAATAACATAAATACGCCGTCTACGCCCTTGAACACCGAACGAACTGTGTCCGGATTTAGAAGGTCGCCGATGACGGCCTCAACCCCTGTGGGCAGACCTTTTGCCTTCTCCTGGCTGCGCGTAAGCACCTGTACTACTACTTCGCGAGCAAGCAACTCGCGCACGACCTGGGAACCGACTGTTCCTGTACCACCTATCACAAGAATCTTCATAACTTGAATCTCCTTATAGCTGAAAAGTCTTCTTAAGGGTAATCGGCCAGGACTGAACACGTTCCGTCCGGGGATCCACGCACCTGGCGCATGCTTCACCTTATTAGTTCGTCAGTCAGTATTCCCAGGCTGACAATAGCAGCCTTCTGATCCACTTTATAGACGAGCGGCATCTTCTCCCCCATCAGTTGATTTTATTGTATCACTTCTTTTGATAGCATATAAGCCTAAACAGCCTAAACTTTTGTCCGGTTCACCGACGAAAAACACTTGCATAGACACCCGATAATTCTGTGAGTATACTTTGATTGAATGCAAGTAGTGAAGCGCGGAGGGGAAGTAGCTGACATGTTTAACGGTGGGTAAGAAACCGGACGCAAGTGTCGAGGGTAAATTGAGACTGCACAGATTCACAATAAGGAGAGAATTTATTTTCTTTCTTATTCTGATTAGCAGTCTTTGTAGCTTTAGAATAATTACCAATACCGAGAAAGACATTATTGCTCCGTCATGGGGAGATAGGAAAAAACAAATCCTGTCCTGGGCAAGTTCTGAAAAGAGAAAGGTAGATGAAGGGACACTCAGGAACAGCGAATACTGGAAACAGTTCTATCGAAAATCGATTGAGCCGAGACCCGACCTGGACGATTTCCTCTGGTTTACAAACGAAATGATCAAGGTTTCCATGATTTTCGAAGAAGGCAAAATAAGTAAGCAACAGTTTGAGGATAAGCAACGTGAACTCACTGGCCTGCTCGCTCGGGAAGAAAAAAGATGAAATGAGGCGCTCTTACGGGCCCAGGGCAGGGACACTTATGGTTATCAGGAAGCCTTTACCGCGGGAGTTTGTTCTTAGACTATGACGCCATTCTCCGCAGACAATTAGATGGCTCCGGACCACAATTCTCGAACAGCAACTGCACCTTTTTTGGCGACAGTATTCAATGCACTGCACAGAATCCGCCTTTTTAGGCTGAATGCCCGGTCCAGCTACTTTTTATTTGAAGGAATTCTTTCATTAAAATTTTTTAATTTTCATTAGTGGAAGATATAAGACATTATATACGCAGTGCACATGATACCTCCTAAGCAGTTAGGAAGAAACCCAGCATCCAGCGAACACCCGCAGCTCTACGCTGAACAGGTCAGGCTTCTATACAGCAACGCGCAGTTGGGAATTGTTGCTACGTTGGTAAATGCAGCAGTCTTAGTCTTCATCCTGCGAACCGTTGTGTCGTATCTGGTCCTGACTATTTGGGCTGTCTGCATTTTGCTGGTTTCAATAGCACGTCTGGTGCAGTTCTCCAGGTTCCGGCGTGCCTTATCCGAGTCAGCCCATGTAGGCCGCTGGGGCACGTGGTTTGTAATCGGACTGGCCATTTCAGGCATTATATGGGGTTCGGCAGGCATTTTTCTCTATCCCGTCGAATCGACTATTCATCAGGAGTTTCTTGCCTTTGTGCTTGGCGGCATGGCAATCGGGGCGGCAGGGGCATTCTCGGTCGTTATGTCCGCGTACATAGCGTATACCCTGCCTTCTTTAATGCCTCTCATCGTCCGGTTTCTGGCTGCCGGAGATGAAATCCATATGGCTATGGGAGGAATGTCCCTGCTTTTTGTGGTGCTTATAACCGGTATAGCTTTCCGAATCAGCAAGGTAACACTTGCATCTCTGCGCCTTGGCTTTGAAAAAAACGATCTTGTTATCTATCTGTCTTCAGCTAAGGATGATCTTGAAAAGCTAAATAGAGAACTCTCTGCGGAGATTGTGGAGCGTAGAAAGGCTGAAGAAGAGCTGAATAGACACAGGGAACATCTTGAGGAACTGGTGAAAGAGCGAACCTCAGAGCTGGAAGCCTTCATCTATTCAGTATCCCACGACCTGAGAGCTCCTCTTCGCCACATACGCGGCTTTGCCGATATCCTGCTGGAAAATCTGGCCGGGAAACTTGACGAGCGGGGCAAGACTTATTTGGAGCGGATGCATCTTAGTGCAGTGAAGATGAGTCGGCTTATCGAGGATCTGTTGTCCCTTTCGAGGATCTCTCTAAAGGAGATAGAATGGACAAAGCTTGATCTGAGTAAAGCAGCTTCTCTCATTGTTTCCGACCTTCGTGAGTCCGATCCGTCTCGACGCGTGGAGGTCAGGATAGCGGAAGGCCTCAGCACAGATGGCGACGAGAGTCTAATAACTATCCTTCTTACGAACCTCCTCGGAAACGCTTGGAAGTTCACGTCAAAAACAGCGAACGCCCGCATCGAGTTCGGAACACTTCTGAAAGACGAAAGAAACATTTTTTATGTAAGGGACAATGGCGCAGGGTTCGATGAGCAATATAGAGAAAAGATGTTCCTGCCATTTCATCGACTGCATACCGAAAAAGAATTTGAAGGAACCGGAATTGGCCTTGCCATTGTGAAACGTGTCATCCATCGCCATGGAGGCGATATCTGGGCCGAAGGAACAACCGGGAAAGGGTCGACGTTTTATTTTACATTTAGTAATCACCACAAAAGGCATTAACCATGAAGATATTGATCGTTGATGATGATGAAATTAACCTCTTGTTGACCAAATTAGAGCTTAGCGATGAACTCTGGGAAGTGATTACGGCCTCCAATGGGCAGGAAGCGATGGAACTTTTTGAGATTGAAAAGCCCGATGTTGTGATAGTCGATGTCGTGATGCCCGGCATCGATGGAATAACGCTGCTAAAGAAGATGAAGCAGATACGACCGGAGACCCCGGCAGCGATCTTTACTGGTTACGACCAAAAAGCTTTGTCTTTGCCAGATGAAGCGGACGCTTTTGTGGTTAAGTCTTCTTCTTACAAAGAATTAAAAGAATTTGTCAAAAGATATGCCCCAAAAAATAAATGATAACTCAATTCCAGTCTATATGAGCCCGAACCATCAGAGGATCTATCTTCCCATGTATCGCTGATAGGCCTGGTTAAACCTCTCCGTGAGGTATGGCTCCGCACCTTCTGGTCCCCTGGCGCTCATATGCACCCTGATTCTGCCATCCGCCTGTGTAAGCACAGCAATCGTAACATCTACAGGCCCCTTACTGCCCGTGATCGTGCCTTTGTCCCTATCGGCTGCGGAGACAACAATTCCAACTTCTTCGGCAGCCCTAATGGCACTTTCCCACACGCGATCATACTGAGACTGCGGGTAGTAATAGGGCTCATAAACGACACACGCAGAGAGCATCAATGTCAGAGCCGTCACTCCAATAACAAAGACGAAGCAATCTCCGGCAGATAGCCGTTGCATACAGTCTCCCTCTCTATATTAAAGAGTTTCCAGAGGCCAATAATGTTTTAGCATATCGTACAGTTGTTCCGAGGGCTTTGCAACTTCTTTTAGATAACCTCACCAATCCATCAGTGCGGATTCATCGGCTGGTATTGGTGCAGCAATAATCTTCTTTTTTGTCCGGTGTTTTCTCTTCTAAGTTAAATTTAGGCTGATTGTATAACTGCCCGGCAGCCGCGAATTATGGCCGCCGGGCAATTCAGGAAAAGCAGCTTACTTATCTTCTTCTGCCGTGGCCATGACCGCCGCCACCGAAGGAGTTTCTCCCGCTAGATGAACCCCCGTGAGAACCATGTCCGCTTGAGAAACTCCGTCCGCCGCCAGACTGACCCTTGTTGGCTACGAAAGACGCGTTATGACCTCCTCCTCTGCCCGAAAAAGGCATGCTTTGCCGCGTCTGGTAGGAGGCCCTTTGCGCAGGCTGATTAAAGGATCTGTTTGTCGAATAGGACCTCGACGGAGTGTTGAACGACCTTCCGCTGTTAAGATTGTTGCCTCTGTTGTAACTGCCGTTGTAAGCCATCCTGCCCGGGGAATAGGCGTTTTGCCGCGTCTGGTAGGAAGCTGTTTGTGCAGGCTGATTAAATGATCTGTTCGTCGAATAAGACCTCGGCGGAGCGTTGAGCGACCTTCCACTGTTGAGATTGTTGCCGCTGTTGTAACCTGTCCTGTTGTTTACGGGCTGGCGCATGCTCACACTGTCTCTTGCCGTATTCGTATAAAAACTCCGGTTGTAAATGGCACCGGCGCTTTTCTGTGCGGCAGGGTTTGCCCATCTCTGTCCCCCTGCACGGTTTCCGCCGCTAAAGCCGCCGTGAGCCCTGTTCGCAGGGTCAATGCTATAGGTCCCGCCCCCATCAGGATGACGGTAATGGTTGCTGAGGGCATACCGACCGTCCGTATGACCACCATAGCCACCATGATGTCCGTCATGATCGTAACCCCTCCAATTGTTATAACCATAGCCGCCCCAGTAACCATAGCGTCCATAGCCTCCCCCATAACCGTACCCGTAACTGCCCCAGTAGCCGTGGTGCCACCACCCGTATCCAAAAAACGGCAAAATGAAGTCCGCCAGAATGTAATACCCCTGGAACAATGCATTCAACCACAAAAATGGATAGGGCACATAGTTATACAGATAAGCGTAGTCGGCCGGAGGCGCATAGTAGGTCACCACGGGCGGGCCTTCCTGTGTGTAATAGTTGTTCATCACCGCTGGGTCAGGGGGATCCGGTGGTGTATTGGGGCTGACTGCCGGCCCCGCGCTTGCGGCTGAAACCGGCAATTCGTAGTCCTTCGTGACGTTGTCAAAGACATTCAGGGCTTCCTCTTTGCTCATGCTCAGC
>OUUY01000071.1 GCA_900302705.1 Candidatus Sulfobium mesophilum | reverse complement strand
CAGCCTGAGTGCGACTGTATGCCCGCGGCCGATGTCCCTGTTATGCAGGATGCGGGAATACTTCTTTCGGACGACCTCGTCGCAATAGAACAGGCGAGCATCGATATCCTCCTCAAATCGGACCCATTGCCCGGCTCACTGGCTCTTGACAGACAGGCAGCCGCCGGGGAGGACATCCTGATGAAAATTCACGACAAACCCTATCTGCTTCAGTTGGAAGAGGCCTCGAGACTCGGACTGGGTGACAGGAAATATGAGCTGAAAGAAATCGGGTAGAAAAAAAGTGCTGCTGCCCGTGGGATGTGGGCAGCAGCTTAGGGGAGGTAACGAGGCGCTTAATAATTATATGAAACCAAACTTTGAGGGCAATGTCAAGCAAAAAAAACAGATCGCCTATAAATTCTAACTTTAGCAATTCATGTACTTTCGGATGTTCTTCCGAGGGATAATGCCATAACCTGATTACTCAATCTTTTCGACGAGTTCCTTACCCTTTCGTCCGGAGCTTCAATAATTGTTTTGTTGTATTTTGAAGTGACATTGACTATGCTAGTCCTATGTTCGATATCCGTCAGATAGCGATTTTCAATGCCCTCACCCCTCAGGAGGCCAGGGAGATTTCTCCCTATTTCGCGACAGAGAGGTTCACGAAGAAAGAAGGTATTTTTTCAGAGGGCGACACCTCCGACTGGTTCTATATCGTCAAGAGGGGGAAGGTCAAGATAACCAAACTATCGCACGAGGGGAAAGAAATCATTCTGGAGATTATTTCTCCACTGGATTTTTTTGGAGGAATAGCGGTAATGAGGGGGTTCCCGTATCCAGCCAACGCAATCGCGATGGAAGACACTGAGGTTTTGAAGATATCGCGGAAAAACCTATTGAGTATTATGGACCGATTTCCAAGCCTGATGTATTGCCTGGCAACGAACATCGGCGACAGGATAAAGGGCTCTCATGAAACTCTGAAGAGCATTGCGCTCGAAAAAGTCGAAGCCAGGATAGCCTCACTTCTAATCAAACTGTGTGATAAGGCTGGGGAGAAGGTCCCGGAAGGCGTGGCGATCAACATGAAACTCACCAAGCAAGACATAGCCGAAATGGTAGGCACTACGGTGGAAACATCTATCCGGACTATGAGTAAGCTTTCAAAGGCAGGCCTGGTGAGCTCGAAGGCCGGAAGGATCATCATCAAAGACCTCGATAGACTTAAATCCCTGACATAATCTGAAACACTCTAATATATGCTGTTAACTTAGAAGATGCAGTTCCACGCCACCGATGCAGGAGCGTAGAAAAATCTTTATCTGCGCCGCCTTTGTAAGACAATATCATATGTTGAATGCGAATATTTTCACGACTTACATCCCACATTCTTGAGCTCCAGATTGCGACATTATAAGGTTTTTCGGAGCATACTCCTGCATCAGCTGCATTTCTTGATTTAATGTGCCGCCTTCGGTAGGAGTGTGGCAAGCATATTGTAAAGGAACAGCACAATGGAGAAAACTTCAGCCGCGCTGAAAAGAAGTGTTAGGGCTTTAATGGTGTCTGACGGGCTGTTTACTCCAATGGCATAGAAAACAAGCATGCCGATAAGTCCCGCGTTTGCGGTCCAGAATTGTAGTTCACCCATCTTTGGGTATCTGAGCGGCCTGCCGGAAAACCTGGGCAGTACATGATAGCCGACACCGTAGATCATCATTGATACCCACCCCAGCAGCATCAGATGAGAGTGCACAAACTTAAAGTTTAGCAAAGATTCGTTCCATAACATGCATACTCCAAGCACTGACGCAGCGCCCAGATAAATGATGCTGACGACGATAAAATTCCTCACGAAGCGATCCATAAATCCTCCTTTTGTCGGGTTATTGATTCTTAGTGTGAGTATACATCGATCGCAAACGAAGCAGTTATGACGCGTGTCATACGGCCCGTTTCCAGGCTGTCCATAAGGTTATTCGCAGATGTATGATGCTTGTCATAAACTTTAAATTGTGCGCGCTCTATACTTTAAACTAAGAAATAAGCAAGGAGGAGAAATGAACACTACAAAGAAACTTGTCACAAAGGATTCGGTCATCGGCGACGTAATCAGGGAAAACCCCGGAGCAAAAGATGTGATCCAGAAATATTTCGGGGGCGGATGCTTCACATGCCCTGGCATTAACATGGAATCTATCTCATTTGGTTCTATGATGCATAACCTGGATCCGGAAAAGATTGTTAGGGAGATAAACGAGTTGGCAGACTGAACGCCCGCTTAAATATTAAGAATCCTTGACGTCATTCCCGCAGTGTTTTGAGCGGGAATCCATTCTTCTAATACATGGATGCCCGATTGAAGTCCTCGGGCATGACAGAATAAAAATACTACTATGAAATAGTTCATAAGGAGGAGCAATATGTCAGCAAAATGTTTTGTATGCGGTGTTACCGATAAAGAAAGGGTCTGTCTGAAATGCGTATCGGAAGGCGTTGAAAAATTTGTCTGCGTTAGGTGCCTGCCTGTGCTCATTCACGGCGGACATTGATTCCCGATAGTTGCTGTAATCATGATGTATTGAAGCGGGGGCTATTCTTTCGTCATAAATAGTCCCCCGCATTTGCAGTCTTTTCCTGGCAGTCTCTGCAGTCTCTTTTTATGATAAAATCTCAGATGCTAAGGCTTGGTGTACATACCTCCATAGCCGGTGGCCTTCATATGAGTTTGGAAAGGGCCAGAGATCTCGGCTGTAATACAGTCCAAATCTTCTCTCACAATCCCCGGGGGTGGGCGCTCAGGGAAAGAGAAGAAGATGAAATATCCTTATTTAAGAGTCTGGCTGACAGATACTCCGTTGCGCCGATATTTATCCATACTTCATACCTCATAAACCTGGCGTCAGCGGACCGGTCTCTCAGGAAGAAATCGATGGAGATGGTGATCAACGAATTGCGTATCGCCGATTCTGCCGGTGCCCAGTTTGTGGTGCTGCATACCGGAAGCTCTTGCGGAGATGATCCCCGGACAGCAAGAAAGAGGGCGTCTTCAGTTCTTCGGGAAGTATCACAAAGAGGTAAGTGGCGGGCCGGACTTCTGCTTGAAAACACTGCCGGGGAAAGGGGTGACATAACATCCAGAATGGAAGAGATATCGGATATTATGGAGAATGTACCTGCCGGGCTTATCGCTGGCGTCTGTCTGGATACTTGCCACGCCTTTGCTGCAGGCTATAGCCTCACATCAGAAGAAGGGATTGACTCCCTTGCCGGCGATGTCCGAAAATACGTTGGGCCGGAGGCTGTCAGACTTTTGCATCTGAATGATTCAAAAGGAGAAATCTCCTCAGGTGTGGACAGGCATGAACATATTGGAAGAGGGAAAATAGGTCTGAGAGGATTCACCAGCCTGCTTAAACACCCTTTTTATTCCGGCATACCTCTTATTCTTGAGACACCAAAGAAACTCAAGGACGACGACGTTATGAATTTGCGGGTAGTAAGAAGACTCATTGCCGCCCTCGGCAATAAAGTTTAGTTGCTCCAAAAGGACCTTTAAAAAAATGTAGTGATAGGGTGTTTACTTTTTGAAACGATCGTTTCACTCTGTGGTTCAATCCTTTAAAATAAGTGTTCACTTGTATCCTTCCTGATAATCATCTGTATCAAAGCAGGAAGTATCCGTACAATTTGTTTCATGAACTGTTTTGAAAAAAGAGTGCTTTGTTGACTTGAATAAAAAAACTGTACTTAAACTGTATTTTTTTGTTGACAAAGGAGATTTGATTGTTGTATAAGTATATACAGCATGTCGAAACAGGCACGAGATACTTTAAAAAGTTTGTTCTCCTCTGCAATCAGGGCTGATCTGCTGGCGCTTCTTCTGAATAATCCTGAAGAAAGATTTTACGTCAGGGAAATCGCCACCCTTCTCAGAAAAAACCCCTCGGGCGTAAAAAGGGAGCTTGATAACCTCGAAAAAATGGGTATAGTTGCCAGTAAGAAAGTAGCAAATCTTAAATACTTCCAGGCTGAAAAAAAATCTCCCCTCTTCTCAGAGTTGAAAAGTCTTATCGCTAAATCTTTGGGCGCTTCGGGTGCTCTGAAGGCTGCTTTAAAAAATTCCGGAGCCAAGATTGCCTTTATATTTGGTCCGTATACTGAAAGTGAAGACACGGCTACAGTAGACCTGTTCATAGTCGGCCGCCCCTCCTTGGGCGCTGAAGTGCTCAAGGATATAGAGGAAAAATTCGGCAAAAAAATCAACACGGTGATAATGGACGAAAATGAGTTCAAGGACAAGAAAGATAACGCGGATCCGGAACTCGAAAGGCTCCTGTCTGGCGACAAGATCCTGCTGACAGGGAAGCTTTAACTCAATCTTCCCCGATTGTTCGGGGATGGAAAGGTGGTGACGAACATGGCAGTAAAGAAAGCAGCAGCAAAGAAGCCGGCAGCCAAGAAGGCAGCCCCGAAGAAGGCAGCTCCGAAGAAAAAGAAATAAGTTACCTGAAGAAAATTCACTTTAGGCTGGGGAACCCACATTCTCCAGCCTCTTTTTTTTGATATATTAGCACAGTCTGGTGTGAATTGGGAGCTTTTTTTGAAAATTCTGTAACTAATTGAAAATTAGGTATTTATTTGCAACAGGGGACTAACTCTTACCGGTTCTTCCAGTATCATATCCCATGCATCCGGACTGGCGAGAAGCTTCTTCAGAAACTTTATGTTTGCGGAATGCCCTGACCTGTTTGCGACGATATGGCCGTAAATTGGGAACCCAAGAATAGCCAAATCGCCAACAGAGTCAAGGACTTTATGGCGTACAAATTCATCCTTGAATCTAAGACCGGAGGAGTTTAGCACGCCTTTTTCTCCCAGGATGATCGCATTCTCCAGGGAGCCGCCCTTTGCAAGACCATTCGTCCTCAGATATTCGATATCTTTTAGGAAGCCGAATGTTCTGGCAGGTGCGATCTCTCTGGCAAAAGTCTCTTCATTAATTTCTATGCTCAGGCGCTGTTCACCAAACCCGTAGTGATTGAAAAATATACTGTACGTAAAACGCCTGCCCTCATAAGGCAGGGCTGCAACCTTTGAATTGCCGTCGTCGAATACGACCGGCCTTTTTATACGTATGTAAGGCCTCTTCTTGCCCTGTTTGGCGATGCCTGCTTTCAAAATAATGCTTATGAGCTCTGTGGAACTGCCGTCAAGAATAGGGATTTCCGGACCCTCCACGTCAACAAAAATATTGTCTATGCCAAGACCGGCCAGCGCAGCCATTATGTGCTCAACTGTTCTGATTTTTACCCCGTCGTGGCCTATGGTGGTCGCGAATGCGGTATCAATGACCGCACCGACATGGGCTTTTATCACTGTATTTTTATCGCTTCTTATGAATGTAATGCCAGTGTCTCTTGCTGCCGGCCTTAGCGTAACTTTGGCATGCCTGCCGGTATGGAGACCGATGCCTTCAAAAGAGACTTCATTCTTTATGGTTCTTTGTGAGCGCATTGTAATTGGAAATTCAGGCATGCAAAACAAATGCCATCTTCATTTGCTGATATTTCAAGGCCGGAAATTGTGTCAGTGTTGATAAATAACATCACTTGTGCAGCCCCCGACACAGTACAGCCTGCTATATAACTGTCAGTAAGCCAAGGCAGAATTCAGAAAAAAGGGCCGTGGCCGGCTGGCAGCGCTCAAAATGAGTTGTCAATCGTAGGCCCCTCCGACAACTATCTCCGGTATCCTCACAGTGGGCATCGCATCCGACACCGGAATCCCCTGAGCATCCTTCCCGCAAGTGCCGATGGAAAACCCGAGGTCGTCAGCAACCATGTCTATTGATTCAAGGACACTCGGGCCGTTTCCAGTCAATGTGGCCCCTTTCACCGGCTCTCCCTTTTTACCTTTTTCGATCAAATATCCTTCCTGGACATCGAACACGAAATCACCCGTAACTGTATTTACCTGTCCGCCTCCCATCTTTTCAACCAGGATACCATTATCCAGCGAGCTCAATATATCATCCGGCGACATGCTTCCCTTTGCAATAAAAGTATTAGTCATCCTCGGAATAGGGCGGTGGCGGTAGGATTCGCGCCTGCCGTTTCCTGTTGATATCGCATGGTCTTTAACAGAGCTTAGCTTGTCATACAGATAACCTCTTAAGATACCGTTTTCAACAAGGACTGTCCTCTGGGAAGGGGTCCCTTCATCGTCGAACCTGAAAGAGCCCCGCTTGCCGGGGAGGGTCGAATCATCGATCACAGTTATGAGAGGTGAAGCCACCCGGGCTCCGATCTTTCCGGAAAATACCGAAAGGCCCTGCTGGGCAAGATCAGCCTCGAGCCCGTGCCCTATGGCTTCGTGTATCATCGTTCCTCCCGCCCGGGATGAAATAACAACAGGCATTCTGCCGCCACGGGTTTTTTTTGCCGACAGCATCATCACAGCGCGTCTTGCCGCCCGGAGACTCAATTCTTCGATATCATTATCTTCGAAAATCTCAAAGCCGGCAAAACCTCCGATCTGCTCAGTGCCGGACTGTATAATACCGTCCTGAACGGCGATGACCTGTACAACCGCCGTAGTATATACCCTATCGTCTTCTGCCAACACCCCATCAGAAGCAGCTATCCTTACCTTCTGCATAAAATCCCTGTATATTACCGTCACCTGTTTAATCCTCTGGTCGAACTTTCGGGATGTTTCGTCGGCTTTTCTTGTGAGCGCTATCTTCCTGTCGAGGGCAACATCTCCGGGCAATAATTTAACATCTAAATTTACCGACGGCCTCCGGACCTCCAGATTTATCCCCCGGTTATCGGGCGAATTTTCCTCTGCTGCCTTGCTTGTCTCAGAGGCTGCCTCAAGTAAAGCTTTTTCAGAAAGGTCATTGCTGAATGCATAAGACGTCCTGCCCTTATATATAAGGCGCACCCCGGCGCCCTTTTCAGTGCCCGTTACGACCTTTTCGAGTTTACCATCCTCAAGCACTAAAGATGTCTGCTCCCTCTGTTCAGTAAAGATATCGGCGTATTCACCGCCTCGGGAAAGGGTTTTTCTGATGAGTCTCATCTGGAATTCGTTGTCTGTCAAAATACACTCCTCCACATAAGAAAGAATAATCGGTTGTTTACGCGTTGCGAAGATATGAGGTAAATTATTATACACTATCTGGCGGACCTTAAGACCAGGACAGCACTGATAAGGAGATTGAATGCCGATAATCGGAGTAATCGGGGGAAGCGGACTGTATGATGTGCCGGATTTGAAGATTAAAGATTCTGTCAAGGTCAGCACGCCTTACGGGGAGCCTTCGGACTTATACAGAACCGGGAGGTGGTCGGACAGTGAAGTGGTATTTCTTCCCAGGCATGGTTCGGGGCATAACATCCAACCTCACAAAGTCAATTACAGGGCGAATATCTGGGGATTCAGGGAACTTGGGGCCGGACAAATTATTTCTATCTGTTCATCGGGCGGAATAAGCCCGGGGATGAAGCCCGGGATGATAACTGTCCCCGATCAGATAATAGATATGACACACGGCAGGTCGTCCACCTTTTATGACGGGGATGATGTCATACATATCGATTTCACCGAGCCTTTCTGCCCTGACATGAGGATGTATGTCGCCTCGGCCGCGGCGTCAGCCGCAGTGGCTGTTATCAACTCCGGACTCTATGTCTGCACGAACGGACCCAGGCTTGAGACTGCTGCCGAGATAAGGACCTATGCTGGATGGGGAGCCGATATGGTTGGCATGACGCTTATGCCGGAGGCTGTGCTTGCGCGGGAGCTTGAATTATGTTTTACTTGTATTGCCGTGATCACAAACTTTGCCGCGGGGATAGTGGCCAGGAAGCTGACGACGAAAGAGGTTCTCTCATCGATGCAATCTTCTAAAGAAACCCTGAGCTCTGTTCTGACGGCGTTTTTTTCGGCGGAGACAGGCCCTTCCTCCTGTGGCTGCAGGCAGACGCTGAAAGAGGCCAAAATATAATTATGCAGACCATCCTTTTGGTTGAAGACAAAGATTCAATGGCGCAGATGCTGAAAGAAACAATCGAATCCTCCGGTTATGGCGCCGTTGTGGCAAGAGACGGCATGGAAGGCATCCGAATTCTTAAAGAGCGCCATATCGATCTTGTGCTTTCTGATCTGAAGTTGCCCAAGAAGGACGGCATAGAAGTACTTAAGGCTGCCAAGGCAGAGAACCAGCTTACGCCGGTCATCGTGATGACTGCCTTCGGAACGATAGAAAATGCTGTTGCTGCCATGAAGGAAGGGGCCTTTGATTTCATTACCAAGCCCTTTGACACTGATCACCTGCTTTTGCTTATAGCCAGAGCGCTAGAGACACAGAGACTGCTTACAGAAAA
Source organism: Candidatus Sulfobium mesophilum (assembly GCA_900302705.1). Taxonomy (GTDB): domain Bacteria; phylum Nitrospirota; class Thermodesulfovibrionia; order Thermodesulfovibrionales; family UBA6898; genus Sulfobium; species Sulfobium mesophilum. Next base: position 22,075 of record OUUY01000071.1, on the reverse strand, counting down.
CATACTTCTTAAGGACGAGCTGACGGCTAAATTCGGGGCTCCGAAGATAATAGGAAAAAGCAGCGGCATCATGGAAGTAGCACAGAAAATCCGGAAAGTCGCGCAGGGGAAAACAACTGTACTTCTCCTTGGCGAAAGCGGCACAGGGAAAGAACTATTTGCCAGAGCCCTCCACAATTTAAGCCCCAGGGGACAATATCCCTTTGTTCCGATAAATTGCGCCGCCATACCAAAGGAGCTGCTTGAGAGTGAACTATTCGGGCATGAAAAGGGTTCTTTCACTGGCGCAGAAACGAAAAAGATCGGCAAGTTTGAGCTTGCCGACAAAGGCACTGTCTTCCTTGACGAAATTGCGGATATGGAACTGTCTCTTCAAACAAAACTGCTGCGGGTCATACAGGAAGGCGAAATAGAGAGGGTAGGCGGGGTCAAAACCGTTTCTATAGATGTGAGGGTAGTGGCCGCAACCAACAAAAATATTGAACAGGCGGTCGAAGATGGGACATTCAGAGAAGATTTGTTCTACCGGCTGAACGTCTTTCCTGTAGTGATACCGCCGCTAAGAGAGCGGACGGACGATATCCCGCTTCTATCGGAATATTTTATCAAAAAATACTGTGCGGAACTCAAAACGTCGTCAAAGAAGATTTCGAAAGAGGCGTCCGAGATGCTCATGGGCTATCCATGGAAAGGAAATGTGAGAGAACTCGAAAATTGTTTGGAGAGAGCCATCATTCTTTGTGACGGCGATACGATACTGCCAGAGCACCTGGCGCTAAACCAGAAACTATCTCCTGAATACTCCCTCAAAGACCTGCCCGCGGAGGGTCCTCTTGAGGATACGGCCAAAGAGGCGACAAGGATTGCAGAGACTCAAAGGATAGTCCGCGCTCTCAGGGAGACCAAGGGCAACAAAAGCAGGGCCTCAGAATTGCTGCATGTAAGCTATAAGACACTCCTTACAAAGATCAAGGATTACGGCATAGAATCCTGATCTGCTTCCGGATTGCCGGCCTCTTTCCTTGACAGTATTAAGTTCCTGGAATTATTATAAAAAAGGTTGCAAATCCCTTTCACTTTTTTCACTTTCACTGGGAAGGTTCGGTTTCCAAGCTAGTCTTTAAGAAAAAGGCGGGACAAAAAAAGAAATAGTTCAGGAGGTTTTAGTGTCAGGTCATTCAAAGTGGTCACAGATAAAACATAAGAAGGGTCAAACGGATGCCAAGAGGGGGAAAATATTTACAAAAATTGTGAAGGAGATTTCAATCGCGGCCAGACTTGGAGGAGGCGACTCTGACGGCAACCCCAGGCTTCGTACCGCAATCGAAAAAGCAAAAGAAGTGAACATGCCTCATGATAATATTAAGAAAGCGGTCATGAAAGGCACGGGGGAGCTCCCCGGCGTTTCCTATGAAGAATATGTTTATGAGGGCTACGGACCTGCGGGCGTTGCACTTATGATCGAGGTCATGACGGACAATAAGAACAGGACGCTGCCTGAGATCAGGCATATGTTGGGAAAGAGCGGCGGTAGTCTCGGGGAAACAGGCTGCGTGTCATGGATGTTCGACAAGAAGGGCTACATATTGGTAAGTAAAGAAAAGTCATCGGAGGACACTGTTATGTCCGTCGCCCTCGATGCCGGAGCCGAGGACATGAGGAATGACCCGAACGAGGAGAACTACGAGATCATTACCTCGCCTGAGGACTTTACGAGTGTGAGGGAGGCCATTGAAAAAGCCAACATACCCATTTCTTCGGCAGAGGTGTCGATGCTGCCCAAGAACTACGTTGTCCTGGATGAAAAGGCCGCTGAACAGATGCTGAGGCTTATGGACAATCTTGAAGACCATGATGACGTCCAGAACGTTTACGCCAATTTTGATATACCGGATGAAGTTGCCGAAAAGGCTGGAAAGTAGTAAGGGTGTCGGGCCATTCCCATTAGGCAATTGCAATATTAACCACCCTATGTTTATCATAAATTGATGTCTTCTATCAGCGCTACCTTCAAGAGAAAATTTATAACCGGCTTGTTTGTCCTGATTCCCGCAATCATCACAATCCTTGTCATCAGGTGGTTTTTCAGGTTTGTGGACGGACTGCTCGAGCCGCTCTATTTTAATATTCTGGGTTACCACACTCCAGGGCTCGGATTTATTTCGGCCGTAATAATCGTCTTCGTGGTCGGCATTATTTCAACGAATATTTTCGGCAGGAGGATAATCGAATTCTTCGAGAGGATATTCATGAATATCCCAGTGCTCAAGGGTCTCTATACCGCAGTGAAACATCTCGTCGATGCCTTTTCGCCTGAAAACAAGTCGGCCTCATTCAAGAAATTCGTGATAATCGAATATCCCAGGACCGGGGCCTTTGCGTTTGGATTTCTTACAAAGGAATGTACTGTCAAGAAGAACAACAACGGCAAAGAATCCTGTTTAAGGGCTGTGTATGTTCCTACGAACAACCTTTATCTCGGGGAGATTGTACTTGTCAACGAAGGGGATGTTTTTTATACAGATATTCCGATCGATGAGGGTATAAAGATCATCCTCTCAGGAGGCATAGCCGCGCCGAATATGATAGGCGAGGCGAAGGAATGAGCATAGCCTGCGTGATACTGGCTGCGGGGCTCGGCAAGAGGATGAAGGCCGGGTATCCCAAGGTCCTGCATGAGATTTGCGGCGTGACCATGCTTGAAAGCGTGGTGGACACTGCCAGGAGGATAAAGGCTGAAAAGATCATCGTTGTTGCGGGCAAACATATAGATCTGATCAGAAAATCGCTGTCAGCAGAGGATATTTCGTTTGCGCTTCAGAAAGAGGCAAGAGGCACAGGGCATGCCCTCATGTGTGCCAGAAAGGAGTTGGGCGGCTTTAAGGGAACCACTGTTGTCTTAAACGGCGATGCCCCGCTTCTGGAACATGAGACGATCAGGAAGTTTTTGAGGCTGCACCAGAGGGACAGGAATTCCCTCTCGGTACTTTCATTTAAGGCGAATGACCCTTCAGGGTACGGACGGGTTATAAGAGATGGCGCCGGAGGGGTGGCTTCAATAATCGAGGAGAAGGATGCCGGCCCTGATCAGAAAACAATACGCGAGGTCAATAGCGGTGTCTACGCCCTTAACGGCGAAGCGCTTTTGCTTCTTGATGCTATCAGGATTAACAGGGCCAAAGGCGAATATTATCTCACCGATATCATAGCTGAGGCGGCAAGGCGCAGGGTAAAGGCGGCTGCCTACTGCATAGGGACTGAAGAAGAATTTATGGGGGTCAACACCAGAGACGAACTTAGAAGAGCCTCCTTTCTTATGAGGAAGCGCATAGTAAATAAATGGTCCGAAAGAGGCGTGACTTTCATTGACCCCGGATCGGTTTTCGTTCATGCCGGCGTCACTATTGGAAGAGATTCCGTAATCTACCCGAATGTTTATCTTGAGGGGAACACAAAAATAGGGCGCAAGGCCACGATATTTCCCAATGTGCGGATCGTCAATGCAGATATCGGAGCGGGGGTTGTCATTAAAGACTCCACGGTTATAGAGGAATCACAGGTGAGAAAAGGCGCTTCTGTGGGCCCTTTTGCACATCTGAGACCGGGATCCCAAGTGGGTGACAGAGCCAAAGTTGGAAACTTTGTGGAGTTGAAGAAAGCTGTAATTGGAAAGGACAGCAAGGCCTCCCATCTGAGTTATCTCGGCGATACGAGGATCGGCAGGGGAGTGAATATCGGCGCAGGGACGATCACATGCAATTATGATGGCACTCACAAACATACTACCGTCCTTGAGGACGGAGTCTTTGTCGGCAGCGACACTCAATTAGTCGCGCCGGTTAAGGTTGGCCGCGGCTCTTATATCGGAGCCGGCTCTACAATCACAAAGGATGTTCCTCCGGGTGCTCTTGCCCTAAGTAGAACTGTGCAGCGGATAATACCAGGCTGGGCTAAGGGAAAAAAGATTCGGGGGAAACCTAAAAAGTAAGATAAGGAGGGGAACTTCCTATGTGCGGGATAATCGGCTATACGGGCACTAAGAACGCTGTTAACATTATTATTGAGGGGCTCAGGAAACTTGAATACCGTGGGTATGACTCCGCCGGGGTCGCTTTTTTTTCTGATAAGGGTGTGGATGTAATCCGGTGCAAAGGAAAGATCAAAGACCTGGCGTCGCTAGTTGAGAAGGAGGCCCCGGCAAGTATGACGGCCATCGGGCACACCAGGTGGGCCACACACGGCAAGCCATCCGAGGAAAACGCCCATCCCCACCGTTCCGACGGTGTCGTTCTTGTGCATAACGGAATCATCGAAAATTATATCAGTCTGAAAAAGAATTTGGAGCGTAAGGGATATAAATTCAATTCCGATACCGACACTGAAGTGCTCTGTCACCTGATCCGTGACTACACAAATACCCTACCGCTGGAGCAGGCGGTGAGGGAGGCATTGAAGGAAGTCAAAGGCGCATATGCGCTTGCTGTGATAAATGAAAAAGAGCCAGGCAAGGTCGTTGGCGTCAGAAAGGACAGCCCTCTGGTAGTTGGTCTAGGTGACGGTGAATATTTCCTTGCGTCAGACGTCCCGGCCTTCCTAAGTTATTCGAGGGACGTGATTTACCTCGATGAGGAGGAAATGGTTGTCCTTACAGGGGAAGGGGTCCTCGTGACAAAACTTGACGGTACCCCTGTACATAAGGATGTGCAGTCCATTACGATGAGCCCGTCAATGGCTGAAAAAGGCGGATACAGACATTTTATGCTAAAAGAAATATTCGAGCAGCCGCGCGCTGTGGGTGACACTCTCAGAGGCAGATTTTCTCTTGAAAGCGGTGAGGTTAATATTGAAGAGTTCGGGATATCCGAAGATATTCTTAAAAAGATAAATAAGATATTTATAGTGGCCTGCGGGACCTCGTGGCACGCCGGTCTTGCCGGCAAATATATGTTCGAAGACCTCGCCAGGATGAGCGTAGAGGTAGACATCGCCTCGGAATTCCGTTACCGGAAACCGCTCGTCGACTCCGGGCATCTGCTTATAGTTGTCACGCAGTCGGGGGAGACGGCCGACACATTGGCTGCCCAGAGGGAGGCAAAGAAGCTGGGTGCGACGGTGCTGAGCATATGTAATGTGGTAAACAGTACGTCGGCTCGTGAGGCTGATGCGGTCTTTTATACCCACTCCGGTCCTGAGATAGGTGTGGCATCTACAAAGGCGTTTCTTACACAAGTCTCTGCTATTTATCTGCTCGCCGTCGCCTTCGGCCGCCTGCGCGGGACGCTCACTGCTGATCAAAGCAGGGAACTCCTGGAGGAACTCATTCTGCTTCCTGGAAAAGTGGAAAAGGCGCTTGCCGCTGATGAGTCGATTAAGACTGTTGCGAAGGAGTATTTCAGGGCAAGAGGTTTTATCTATCTGGGCAGGGGCATCAACTATCCCATCGCGCTTGAGGGCGCGCTTAAATTGAAGGAGATATCTTACATTCATGCTGAAGGATATCCGGCCGGAGAGATGAAGCATGGTCCTATCGCGCTGATCGACGAAGAACTTCCTGTGGTAGTCCTGGTTTCCCATGATCCTCTGTTCGAAAAAATGGTGACTAATATCCAGGAGGTCAAAAGCAGGGGCGGCAGAGTCATTTCGATAGCCGCGGAGGGCGCCAGGGAGGTCTGTGAAATTTCAGAAAACTGTATCGTCATTCCGGACACAAACAGGTTCCTTGCCACAGTGCTCTTTGCGGTGCCTCTTCAGCTTCTCGCATACCACATAGGGGTGCTCAGGGGATGTGATGTAGACCAGCCGAGGAATCTTGCCAAGAGCGTTACGGTCGAATAGAAAGGTGATTCCGAAGCGCAGTGTAGATTTAAGAAGGGGAAATCTGTTATTCTATTATGCCTGGGATGAAAGATGTCTAAAGAGAATTTAATGCACGACCTAAACCCGCAGCAGAACGAAGCCCTAAAACATACCGAAGGTCCTTTATTGGTACTGGCCGGGGCAGGCAGCGGCAAGACAAGGGTAATTACCCATAAATATGCGCATTTCGTAAAGGCGCACAAAACCTTACCTGAATCGATTCTTACCGTCACCTTTACCAACAAGGCAGCAAACGAGATGAAGGAAAGGATCAACAATCTTCTTGGCAGGGAATTAAAGCAGTCGTGGATCGGGACGCTCCATTCCCAGTGCTGCAGGATCTTGAGGAAGGAGATTAAATCTCTGGGCTACAGTCAGCAGTTTTCCATTTACGACGAGGACGACAGGTGCAGCCTCATACGTCACATATTGAAAGAGTTCAAGATCTACGAGGCCCTCTATAAAGGGGTGTCAACGAGGATCAATTTTCTGAAGGCTTCACTTGTGGGGCCGGAGGATTTTCTATCTTCAGGCGACGGTTTCGGCTTCGACGAAAAACTGGCCAAGATTTATGTCAGATATCAGGATGAACTCAAGAGGTCCGACGCACTCGACTTCGACGATCTGATCATGCTTACTGTCAGGCTCTTTAAGACTCACCCGGAAATCTTAAAGAAATACCAGTCTCTGTTTCCCCGTATTCTCGTGGATGAGTTCCAGGATCTGAATTATGCGCAGTACCAGTTGATCAGGATGCTCGCGAAGGCCCATAAGAATATATGCGCAGTCGGCGATGACGACCAGAGTATATACAAGTTCCGCGGGGCGGACGTCCGGAACATACTGAATTTCGAAAAGGACTTCCCCGGCGCCAAGGTAGTCAGACTTGAGAGAAACTACCGTTCTACACAGAACATACTGGACGTCTCCAACGCTGTAATTGCGATGAACCCCAACAGAAAGGCCAAGAAACTGTGGACGGACAAGGGTAGGGGTGAAAAGGTCCACTTCTGCTGGCTTAACAACGAGGAGGAAGAGGCCAGGCATATCGCAAAGATTATAAAAGAGCTATACCTCAAAGAGGCTTTTTCCTTCAGAGACGTAGGCATTCTCTACCGCGTCAACCTTCAGTCCAGGGCGATTGAGGACGGACTGCGCGAGATGGGACTGCCGTATCAGGTAGTAGGGGGCATCAGTTTTTATCAGAGAAAAGAAATAAAGGACATCATCGCCTACGCGCGGCTGATCCTTAATCACGGCGACAATGTCAGCCTGAGAAGGGTCATCAATTGTCCCCCGCGGGGTATAGGGGCCGCGACTCTTTCGAAGATCGAAAACGAGGCAAAGAAGAAGGCGGTCTGTCTCTACGATACGCTTAAGGCCTGTATGAAAAACAATGGCATTGTCGTCTCCACAAGGGAGAAGATAGGCGGTTTTGTTAATTTGATAGAAAAGCTCTCTTCTGCTTCCTTTGAATCAGCCTCGGACCTGCTGAAGGCGATTATAGATAAAACCGACTACGCCTCTACGCTCGATGAGGAGAAGAAACAGAACCTGGATGAATTGATAGCTTCTGCCGAGGGAAAAGATATCCGTGATTTTGTCGACCGAGCTTCCCTGCTTACGAATATGGATGAGTCGACCGGAGAAAACCGTATATCACTTATGACGCTTCATAATGCCAAGGGACTTGAATTCCCTGTTGTTTTTGTTGCCGGCCTTGAAGAGGGGATCCTTCCTTATTTCAAGGCAAACGAAAATGAGGATGAGATTTCGGAGGAGCGGAGACTTTTTTACGTTGGGATGACACGCGCAAAGGACCTGCTTTTGCTGACGGGCGCCCGCAGAAGAAGGCTGTATTCCCGGATACAGGACCAGGAGCCTTCCAGGTTCCTCAGAGACATGCCCAAAAGCTACTGCCAGTGGATCGAAAAGGTTGCTGAGCCTCATCCATTTCGGGGCAGGACTGATAAGAAGAAGACAGAGGTAAAAAAGGTCAAGCCCCTCTTTGCTTCCGGCTGCCGGGTGAAGCATCCTGTCTGGGGAATCGGCGTGATACGCGACTGCTACGGCGACGGAGAAGACCAGAAGGTCATGGTCAACTTCCCCAATATCGGACTGAAAAGACTGTCTCTGAAACTTGCCAACCTGACAAAGATATAGGGGCGATATGAAGATCTCGATTGAGCATATCGCGCATCTGGCGCGGCTGTTCCTCTCTGAAAAAGAAAAGGAACTCTTCGGCGGCCAGCTTGAAGGCATACTCAATTACATGGAGAAACTCAATGAACTCGATACGAAAGACATCGAGCCTACGTCCCATGTTATTGCCATAAACAACATCACAAGGGATGACGTCCCGACCCCTTCACTCGCAAGAGAAGAAGCCCTCTTAAACGCCCCCGATAAAACCGATAAATTTTACCGGGTCCCCAAGATCATAGAATGAAATACAGACAGGAAGTGCAGAAGCGCGGAAGCGGGGAAGTATTACGCCTACTGTCCTCCCTTTGCCAAAGGGGCGAAAAAGATTGGGTTTTTCACCTTTCACCTTTTACTATTCACTATTCACTGGAGTTATCATGCTGAGATGCATGCTCAGGGCCAAGATTCATATGGCGACTATCACCGAATCGAACCTCGAATACGAAGGCAGCATCACGATCGACGAGAATATCTTAAATGAAACCGGGATACTCCCCTATGAGCAGGTGATGATAAGCAATATGAACAACGGGGAGCGCTTCGAGACTTATGTGATACCCGGCAGGCGCGGCTCAGGCGATATCTGTCTTAATGGTCCTACGGCGAGGAAAGGCGTAGTCGGGGACAAGGTCATCATATTTTGTTATGCATATATTGCTGACGACAAGATAAAGAAGTTCAAGCCTAAAGTAATAAAACTCGACGCAAAGAACAGGATAGCAGGGAAAGCAAGATAGTCGTTCCTATATTCTGCCGGATTCTCCCGCCCATGCAGACAGCGTAACGGCCCCCATAATTAAATGCGAATGGTCTCGGTCTTCTGGATAAGGTCAGGCCATATGGCCAATGGGGATTGATCAAAAATAGCCGCTGCCGCATCGGCCTGCATCACATGCCAGTCCCCTCTTGATACCTCATGTTCGAGCTGTCCTGCGATCCACCCTGCGTAACCTGCGTAGGCATTAAATCTTGTCTTTTTAGGGGCGTTTTTAATAAGACGCTCAAGCGTTGACTTGCTCGAACTGAGGTATACGTCATCTAGTATCTGCTCGGATCCCTCGATCTTTTCTTTGGAATGTATGAGAAGACTGATCTGGTTCATGCTGACGGGGCCTCCGATATAAGCTAAATGTTCTCTTCCGTCTTGTTTTTTTATTTCCGGCAGGACTTCAGAAAGACCCACGGTTGTCGGACGGTTGATAATCAGCCCGGCCGCGCCGTTTGAATCGTGTTGAACCAAAAATATGACTGTTTCCATAAACCTCGGATCTCTAATCTTCCGGCTGGCCACCAGAAACTTCCCTTTGGACAACCTCGCATTTAACTGACTGTTTCCGAGAAAAACAGGGCTGCCGTGTGCCTGCAGAGACAGATAGCCGGCGCGCTCAGCAAAGTGGTATGAAGGTATCGCCCTCTCCTGCGCCACGGCCCCCTCGCATATGATCTTTTCGGAAGTGTCGCCTCCGGCCGCCACCAACGCATACAACAAGAAGAAAGCAAAAAGAAGGATTGAGAAATATCTGTTAGAATTTGTCATCGCGTTCCTCTGTCAATACTATTATAGCAAGACTGACATTGGCCAGGAGATGACGTCCTGCTAAGACGACTTTTTGACAAATTCTCCGAAACCGGAGAGGACCTTGAGCCCAAGACTCTGACTCTTTTCAGGATGGAACTGTGTTGCAAAGACATTATCCTTCCATATCATGGAGGTAAAAGTAAGGCCGTAGTCGCTCGTTCCCGAGACGATCTCCTTGTCATCCGGCACAACATAATAGGAGTGGACAAAATAGAAGAATGAATCATCCGGCACCGCAGAAAATATGGGCGGCCTCCTTGCAATCTTTACGTTGTTCCAGCCCATGTGAGGGACCTTTTCACTGATCTGGAACCTCACTACCTTCCCCCTGAAGATATCGAGTCCCTTGCATCTGCCGAACTCCTCTGATTCACTGAAGAGCACCTGAAGCCCGAGGCAGATCCCCAGATAGGGCTTGCCCTTCTGTATCGATTTTGCTATGGCCTCGGTCAGGGACAGTTCGGTAAGGTTTCTGATGCAGTCCCTGAATGCCCCGACACCGGGAAGAACGACTGCCCGGGCGTTTTCAACATCTTTAGGACTTGAGGTCACTTTCGCATCCACACCGACCTTCTGGAAGCCTTTTTCGACGCTTCTTAGATTTCCCATCCCGTAATCAACTATAGCGATCATATCTTCTAAATTACTTTTCCAGGCGGGGGATTGTCAAATTTTTTGTTTGCCGAGCGGGTTCCTCCTCCTAAGCAATCCCCGATTTTCAGGGGCATCCCTTGTCTTTCTAACTCATTGACACTCTTGGATTTTTCCTGATATACTCGACTATAAAAGAGATGTATCCCGCGCTTAAGGGGAAAAAAAATTATAGAAAACATCTGTTCAGATTCCGGTAGACGGAATACATCATGATTCGAAGAATGAGAAGGGAAAAAGCTATGGATAATGTATTGGCCCTCATACTTGCCGGCGGGAAGGGAGAGAGACTGCACCCGCTGACAATACACAGGGCAAAGCCCGCAGTACCGTTTGGCGGGAAGTACAGGATAATAGACTTCACTTTGTCAAATTGCATTAATTCACACGTCCGCCGGATTGTAGTTATAACCCAGTATAAATCACTTTCTCTTGACAGACATCTTGCGCTGGGCTGGGAACACCTGCTGAACCCTGAACTCGGGGAGTACATATTCACTATACCTCCGCAGCAGAGGATCGACGAACGCTGGTATGAGGGCACGGCAGATGCGGTGTTTCAAAACATTTATGTCATAGAAAAGGAAAATCCCCCGTATATGCTTATACTCTCGGGAGACCATATCTACAAGATGAACTATGCCGAAATGTTCGACTTCCACCTGGAAAAAGGCGCTATCGGTACGGTAGCGACTATAAAGATACCCAAGAAATTGGCCTCATCTTTCGGCATTGTTGAAACAGACGACAACCTCAGGATTATCGGCTTTCATGAGAAGCCTGCTGAGCCGGTGACGATACCGGGCGATCCCGAGCATTGCTTTGCCTCGATGGGCATATATCTTTTCAATACGGAAGATGTCATAAACGAACTGAGGGCTGATTCCGGAAGATCATCTGCTCATGATTTCGGCAGGAATATCCTGCCACAGATGCTCCAGAGCGGAAAACTTTTCGCTTGTGAATTCAAGGACGAGAATAAGAAGGAGGCCAAGTACTGGCGCGATGTCGGCACGATCGACTCTTATTGGGAGGCGAATATGGACCTCGTCTCGGTTGATCCCCAGTTCAATCTATACGATGATGAATGGCCGCTCAGGACGAACCAGGGGCAGTATCCGCCGGCGAAATTCGTCTTCGCCCAGGAGTATAAAGGGGGACGGCTGGGTATCGCTCTTGACTCGATAGTCTGCGGAGGCTGCATCATAAGCGGCGGCAGGGTTCAGAATTCAGTGCTTTCGCCCAATGTCAGGATCAACAGCTATGTAGATATCAGGGAATCCATTCTGATGGAGAACGTGCAGATCGGCAGAAACTGTAAAATAAGGCGGGCGATTATCGACAAGGATGTGTATGTCCCTGCAGGCACCACAATAGGATATGACGCTGAGGCAGACAGGGAACGTTTCATTGTAAGCGAGGGTGGCCTGGTAGTAATTCCCAAAGGGGCCGAAATAAGATGAGCTGGCCGGAAGGCTTGAAGACCTTTCGATTTCAGATATCTTCCATATACGCAGCGGAGGCAGAAAGACCGGCGGGCTCATTGTATGGGGCGCAAGGGGGACTGCGATCGTTGTCTTTAAAAACGGGATGCTCAAAGGGCGGAGATGGACAACCTCGGCGGGGTAAGATTTTTTAAGCTTCCGTAGTAAATTGGGCGCCTGCGGTCTACTGAGGGTCTTTTTTAGCCGGCGGACTGTTGGGGTTTAATTTTTCCCATCGGTACCAGAAAGTCTTGTAACTCAGACCCAGAAGCTTTGCGGCCTTTGCAACTACACCATTGGCCTTTGACATGGCCTTTCTGAGAAGCTTCTCTTCGAGTTCCTCGAGGTTTATCCCGTCTTCCGGCAGTTCCATGTCGAAGGCCTCGGCCGGCTGCAGTGTCCTGAGTTCTCCTTTTATGTCTTTTAACCTGATTATGTCGGTGTCGCACATAAGGACGGCCCTCTCGATGACCGATTCAAGCTGCCGGATATTGCCTGGCCAGCCATATTCCTTCATAGCGGTGAGGGCTGCCTCATCAACTCCTTTTATCCTTTTGCCGAACTCACGGTTGTACTTGCTTGTAAAGAAGTCCACGAGTTCAGGGACGTCACTTTTCCGCTGACGCAGGGGAGGGAGCTCTATTGATACCACTCTTAACCTGTAGTACAGGTCTTCCCTGAAATTCCCTTTGGTCAGCTCTTTTTCCAGGTCTTTGTTTGTCGCTGTAATGATCCTGACATCAATTTTTATAGCCTCCTTGCCGCCAAGCCGCCTGACCTCCTTGTCCTGAAGTACCCTGAGTAGCTTTGACTGCATCATCTGCGGCATATCGCCGATTTCATCGAGAAAGATGGTTCCGCCGTTTGCCCCCTCGAAGAGCCCTATCCTTCGCGCTGCTGCGCCTGTGAAGGCGCCCGGCTCATAGCCGAAGAGTTCACTCTCAAACAGGTTCTCAGGGATAGACGCGCAGTTGAGGGCGGTGAATGTCTTGGACCGTCTCGGGCTGTTGTAATGGATGGCCCTTGCAACAAGTTCCTTCCCCGTCCCGCTTTCGCCCCTTATCAGCACGGTGGCAGAACTGCCCGATACCTTCTTCATGATTTCTATAGCCTCCTGCATCATGCCGGACTTGCCGACTATGCCCTCTATCCTGAACCTGTCATACAGTTCCCTGTGAAGTTGCAGGTTCTCCCTTATAAGTTCCGTGTGCTCGGCAGCCCTTTTGACCGTCATGATGAGGGAGTCTTTGCTCAGGGGTTTTGTGAGATAGTCGAATGCGCCTTTTTTCATGGCGTCGACTACCGAGGAGATAGTACCGTGGGCGGTCATGATGATCATCGTACTGCCAAGCCCGTCCCTTGCAGGCAATTCTAATTTTGAGACCGCCTCGATCAGTTCAATCCCGTCCATCTCCTCCATCTTCAGGTCTGTCAGCACGACGTCAGGGTAATACTTGGTGATCACCTTCAGCGCCTCTTCTCCGGAAGATGCGGTATAGGTCTCATATCCTTCGTCCTCAAGGATGGTCTTTAGTATGTCCCTTTGAAGGGGTTCATCGTCCACAACCAAAACAACAGGCATCCTCAGCCCTCCTTTTCCATCGGAAGAATCATGGTTATAGTGCTCCCTTTCCCTACAACGCTCCTGAAATCCACCTTCCCCTTATGCTCCTCAATTATTCGTTTTGTAAGGGCAAGACCGAGTCCGAGGCCCTCTCCTTTGGTGGTGAAGAAGGGGTCGAAGATTCTTCCTGCCTTTTCTTCAGATATCCCGATCCCGGTGTCGGAAACTATTATACTAAACTTCTCGCCGGTCTTATTGGTCCTTATGGTGAGCCTGCCGCCTTCGGGCATCGCCTGGAACGCATTAAGGATAACGTTGTAGAGGCAGGTCTTTATGAACTCGCTGTCTACGGAGAGTTCAGCGAACGACTCGAATTCCTTCACGATGTCGATCCCTTCCTTTTGTGCCTTCGCAAGTACAAGGCCAATTACGTCTTCTATGAGCAAGCCGATGTCTGTCTTTTGAAGATTTAATTCGAGCGGTTTCCCGTATTGGAGGAAGCTCTCTGCAAATCCGCTGACACGCTGAATCTCCTTTTTGATATTGGAGATAAGTGATTCGAAGGTATCCCTGTCGCCTTCAACCGGCTTATAGCGCTCTTTGATGTGGTCGATCGAGAGGCTGATGAAGTTAAGCGGGTTCTTTATTTCATGCGCTATGCTGGTTGAGAACTGGCCTATCCCGGCCAGATGCTCTGCCTTTCTCACCCGTTCTTCAAGTTCGCGTTCCTCCCTGAGCTTCCTTATCATAAAGTTGAAGCTGTCGGTCAGTTCTCCGATCTCATCTTTTCTTTCAGTAATCAGCTCCTGGTCAAGATCTCCCCCCGCTACCATCCTTGCCGCCTCTACGACCTTTTCAATCGGACGGGTATATCTTTTTGCCATGTAGACGATGAAGAGTATGCCGACCCCAAAGACAAGGCTGGCGGCGGCGATCCTCTGAAGGAGTCTTTTCCTCATAAAAGTCGAAAAATCCTCGGTATTGATCGTCAGGTGGATGTATCCGTAGTGCTTCTCTCCGGCAATGACGGGGATGATGACGTTATAAGAATGGCCCTCTCCGGTGACTGGTTCGCCCAGTTGTGCCTTGAAGATGAGTTCCTTCTTCTTTGTCGTCAGCCATTTTCCAATGTTTTTCGGGTTTGTGCTTGAAATGATCTTATCCGAATTGCTGATGATAGACAGCTCCTTGACGCCCCTGGTGTTAAGCTTCTGAAGATAGTTTTGGAGTCTCTTTTCGTCGGTGGCTCCGCTGCTTGTCACCTCTTCAACCCCCACCTGAATGGCCTTAGAGAGCTCGGCTGTCTGGTTTTCCAACTCTCTGTACATGGCCTTTTCTGTCTGTGAATAGAGGATCACAAAAACCGACGTGAGACTGATGCTGAGAAGCAGCATCATTGCAACAAGCTTCTGATTCAGAGGGAGTTTGAGGAAATAGTCTTTCACAATCTGTTTAACGGTCTGTGGAGTGGTCTGCATACGAATCTATTGTATCTTAAATGTGCTCGGGGAGGCCAATAAAAACCCCGTTCAGACGGGGATCACATAGAAGGCTGATGCGCTTAAGGTGTCAGTTCATTGAAGGGCTATCTCTTCTTCGCTGAAGATATCTTCCCGCCTTCCTTATCCTCGGCCTTTTCCGGCCTCTTCAGACATGCCCTCCGCTCTTTCCTTCAGGGCATTGGCCTTATCTATTGCGGTCGTAAAGTCTTCGCTACTGATCAACTTCCTTATTTCCGCAAGCGAGTCATCAAGGCCTTTTACATTATTACTTAAAACCTCGATATCCAGGCCTGCCTTTGTTGATTTCATGGCATTTGTAAGAGATTCTTTAGCGCCGTTTACCGCTGCCCGGGCGGATTCCTCAGCCGCAAGCGCCTTCTTTTTCGCCTCTTCTTTCTTTGCTGCGAGGCCCGACCTCAGATTGTCCGCATCTGTCTTGACGGCTGAGAGCATCTGCTTTGCCTCATTGTAGTTTTTAAAGAATTTGGCATCTTCTTTTTTTACTTCGTTCGTTGCTTCAGCAAGGGCTTCGTTTACCCTCTTTGCCTCGGCCGGAGAATATTTTTCGGCCCCTTCGGCCATCGCCGAATCTACTGCTGATTTTGCGGCATTAATCTCCTGAACGGGCTGTTTTGAGCAAGCGGTCAGTGCAAACAAAATAAAGAACCCAAGCAGAAGATACCAGGCTGTGCCCCTCATAAAACGACCTCCCTTAACGAATCGTAACCAATGATCATGTCGGCCTGTCATTATAAGAATACCTCCCCGGTCTTGGACCAGAGGAGGTATTCTTGTCGGAAAAAGAAACTTTTGATTAGTAGCCGCCGGCCGGCTTCTTGGCTGCGGGCTTCTTCTCCTCCTTTGCAGGAGCAGGAGCTGCCTCTTTCTTTTCCATCTTCTTCTCTTCCTTTGCAGGAGCTGCGCCCTCTGCATAATGCACGGTAACCTTGTCACCGACCTTGACGTCTGCAAGTGCCTTCTTTTCCTTGCCGACCATGATTTTGGTCTTGTCGTCCACGGTGATGGCGGTTTCCTTCTTGCCCTTCTTCACTGTCATTGTGTTGGCCTTCGCGTCGACAGCCGTGACCTCGCCGGTCACCTGTTTCATCTTGGCCGTTGTTTCCTTCTTCTCAGCCTTTGCAGGAGCTTCCTTCTTCTCGGCTGCGAATGTCACTGACGTAAGAGCAAAGATAAACATAAGTGAAAGAACGATTGCTATTGCCTTTTTCATTCAATTCACCTCCTTTCTTTAGTAAAATTAACTCAGCTCTGTATTTATCCAGCTGTTCCAAGTTGTAACGTATCAATATTTGTGCCAGATATAAGATAAGGTAAATAGGCCACGGAAATAATAATCTTTTCTCTTTTGAGAAAATGACTCCTCTTTTCAGGAGTAAGGGCAGCAGGAAGGTATTTTCCCCTGGGTTGTGCCCCGAACACTCAGGGATATCGTTTCGTTAGAGGATTCCAAGCTCTTCAGCGTAATTTCTGAAGAGATCGAGCCCCTTTCTGTGAGCTTCCCCGAAGTCATAGGAAATCCCTTCCCAGTATGAGACAAGTTCCCTTCCCGACAGAACCCCCCGGAGCGGGGATGCTGCCGCAACAGTTTCCAGATCTCTTAAGGCCGATACCTTAGCAGTGTCGAGGTCTCTTTTGAATCTGGCAAGAAGCTCTCTCTTGTCCGTCAAACATTCCTTTCTCACAATCCAGAGGGCGAATACTGATGGAAGGCCGGTGTGTTTAAACCAGAGGTCGCCTATGTCATATACTTTCAGTTCCGGCCATTTCAGGGACTCCCTTAGAGCGTCGTCGCCTATCAGCATGTAGGCCTCTGCGTGCGCAAGCACTTTCCTGATCGGCTCTGAAGTGGAAATAAACGTGCATTCTGTTCTCAAGAATTTCTTCAATATGATATTGATCATCGCCACGGAAGTCTCCGACTGAGACGACGTAAATACAGTAGCATTGCCCAGTGCTTCAATCGGTCTTTTGCTGAAGAGGAATATGCTTCCAACCGGGCCGCTGGAACTTATGGAGTGGCCTTCAATCAGGTCATACCTGTCTTTATTTCGCAGGTATTCGATTGAAGATGATGGGCTTATGTCGAGCCTGCCTTCCCTGATTTCCCTGTTGAGAAAAGAAGGAACACCTTCAATGAACTCGTAGGCAGAGCAGGCAGCCTGTTTTTCCATCATATAATAAATCGGAAACAGGTTTGAGTAGAAGAACCTGCCTATCCTCAGCACCTGGGACGGTTTCATCCTTTTACGACACCCATGGGCCTCAGACGTGCTACTTTCTTCGAAAGACCGGCCTTGTGGACTACATCTACAACCGCGGAGATGTCTTTGTAGGCGTCGCTCATTTCCTCCGCGAGGGTCTCCCTGCCGGCGGACCTTACAATTATTCCTCTGTCTTCGAGCTCACGCCAGATCTTTCTCCCCCTTGCCATCTTTATGGCCTGATGGCGGGAAAGGACCCTTCCGGCTCCGTGGCAGGTTGATCCAAAGGTTTCCTGCATGGCCTTTTCGGTCCCCAGAAGCACAAAGGAGGCCCTGCCCATGTCGCCAGGGATGAGCACAGGCTGCCCCAAATGTCTGTAAATGACCGGGAGCTCGGAGTGACCCGGGGGGAAAGCGCGGGTTGCGCCTTTTCTGTGAACGACCAGCTTCCTTCTTTCTCCCTTGATCATATGCTCTTCAATTTTTGCGATATTGTGGGCAACATCGTAGACAAGACTCATGCCCAGAGCGCGAGGGGAAGAGCTGAAGACTTTCATGAACGCCTCCCTCGTCCAGTGCATGATACACTGTCTGTTTGCCCAGGCATAATTAGCCGCGGCCCTCATCGCCGCCAGATAGTCCTGCGCTTCGCTGCTATGAAATGGCGCGCATGCGAGTTCCCTGTCATAAAGCTCGATGCCGTATTTGGCCGCTGCACGTTCCATCACCTCCAGGAAGTCAGTGCATACCTGATGCCCAAATCCTCTCGAGCCGGTATGGATCATTACGGTCACCTGGTTCGTAAACAGTCCGAGGGCGTTGGCGGCCTGTTCATCGTATATTTCATCGACATACTGGACCTCGAGGAAGTGGTTGCCTGAGCCGAGCGTCCCCTGCTGTGACCTGCCCCGCTCGTATGCCTTGCCGCTGATAAGAGAAGGGTCCGCGCCTTCGATATGGCCACCCGACTCCGTCCTTTCGGTGTCCGAGGGATCGCCCATATTGTTTTCAAGCGCCCAGACAGCGCCCTTTATCAAAATCCTCTTCTCATCATCCGGGCCGAGGCGCACCTTGCCTTTTGAACCAACACCAGACGGGACTTCGCGGTAAAGAACATCCACAAGGTCCTTCAGCCTGGGGATGACCTCATCCTTTCGTAGGTTGCTCCTAAGAAGTCTAACGCCGCAGTTTATATCATATCCCACGCCCCCCGGAGATATGATCCCTTCTTTCAGGTCAAAGGCAGCGACCCCGCCGATAGGAAAGCCGTAGCCGTTATGAATGTCCGGCATGGCCGTGGAGCAGTTGACGATACCGGGCAGGGTGGCCACATTTGCGACCTGATCGACCGCCTGAAGCTCGAGTTCCTTTTCGAGCAGACTGTCCACATATATGATCCCAGGGACCCGCATTCCTTTTTTATAGTCCAGCGGCACCTCAAGTCTTGTTTCATCGATTCTTCTAAGTTTATCAATCATTGGCAAATTCCCTCCGTAAGGCAGTGAAAAGGGAATCGCAAATAGAGGATAGCCATAAGTAAATACGTAGGAACTGCATATCAGTTTTATTATACCTCATACGGCAGGAACGCTCAGATGTCAAAGATTATTTCAGCCGTCCAACGGCCATCTTCGTTTCGGATATTGAGATTATGATAAGTGGCAGCCTTCAGAAGCAATTTACCATGATGTCTTCCCGGGTCGAAATGCTCGCCTGACAGAGAGGCGCTAATGGAGTATACAGGTCCGCTGCTCGTTATATCTTTCCCGAAGAAAAAATCATTGATGATAATCTCTTTCCCTATGAATCCGTGAGCGTCGAACAGGAAAATAAGCTCGTTCAGCCAGGCTACGAGTAGCCCTTCCGCGGATTCGTGTGTCACCGAGACCTCGATCGTTTCTGATTTTTCGACACTCTCCATGTCCATAATTAGGTTGTACATGCCGTGGGCGGCGTTGAGGAAGAGTTCCAACGCCGTATTGCCGAATGACCTTATCCCGGCGTCACCTGAGATATCGAGAAACTCATAGGGCTTCATCACTTCTTAGGGTATCATCCCCGTATGTCACGGTCAACAGTTGAGGTTGCGGAATCTGGCGTCAGACGTGCGCCGCGGCGCATTCGAGCCCATTCAGCGGCGCGCACCGATGAGGAAGGTCAGTCCCCTCTGTGCCTCCGGGAACTGCTGATCAGGAAGATAATTCACGAACCGATCTTACACTATTTCCGGATGATTGCCCTGACGATATCCCTTCTTGAGATAATTCCGATTAGTCTGCTATCCCCGTCAATAACAGGCAGCCTGCGTATTCTCTTTTCATCCATTAACTTGGCTGCTTCGCTGATGTCAACGTCAGGTCTAATCGTTACAGCGGGAGCCGTCATGATATCTCCCACAAGGTCTCCCATCCTTCGTTCAGGCATAGGTTCGCCGAAGAGATGATTGATGATGTCCTTAAACGTGTGTCCTCTTCTCGCTCCCATCATGGAAAGAACGTCTGCCTCGGAGATAATACCGATGACGCGATTTTCCTTGTCTACCACGGGAAGGCCGCTGATATTGCCTTCAGAAAGGATCATCGCCGCCTTATTAATATCGTCGAACTTCTGGACTGCGACTACCTTCTCGTTCATCACATCCCGTACCCGTATCTTTGAGACTATCCTTGATTTGGCATGTTTGAATGCCGTAGCATAGATTTTCTTAAGGTCCTCGGTCGAAATGTCACAATAGGTTTTTGTTTCCTTAAGGGCTGCAATAAGGTCTTCATCAGAGATCTCTTCATGAATGTTGTTGTCCATAATTCCCTCGCTGCTGAAAGTTCAGTTATTGACTGGTGAGGCAATTCCTCACTGTCCGTAATAAAAAACTAATAGCACATAAAAGCAGGTAATTCAAGCCACTAAATTATACAGGATGAAAGCCTCTTATAGGAAGGCGTTTTAGCCCGTAGTTGTGAATGCGGTTGTCAAAGTGTCTGAGGGGAAACTATAATTTCAGAATGAGCTTTAATGACCTCAAGCGCAAAATCATCCAGATAGTCGGAAGGAAAGGCGCGATTACCTTTGAGCGGTTCATGGAGATGGCGCTCTATGATGCCGAGTTCGGTTATTACACTTCAGGAGCAATGAGGATAGGCAGGGAGGGCGACTTTTATACTAGTTCCTACCTGCATTCTGCATTCGGGGCAATGATCGGAAGACAGATCGAGGAGTTCTGGGAGTTTATGGGGAAGCCCAGTGAGTTTGAGGTCTTTGAAATGGGCGCTGGAGCGGGGTATCTGTGCAAAGACATCATTGATTCTTTGAAAGAACGCGAAGTATCTGCATCACTTAAATTTTGCATAATAGAGCCGGTGTCTGCGATAAGAGAAGAACAAAACAGTGTCCTGCGTGATTACGGGGGCAGGGTGAAGTGGTTTTCGTCACTTGGTGAAATTAGCGGCATAAGAGGTTGTTTGCTGTCGAACGAACTTCTGGATGCTTTTCCGGTGCACCTGATCGAGATGAAAGACGGACTAAAAGAAGTATATGTCAGCATTGAAGAGGACCGCCTGAGGGAGTCGCCGGGGCCGATAAGCGACCGGGCTATAGCTGACTATCTCGAAGAATTCTCCGTCAGACTGGCAGAAGGATACAGGACTGAGGTGAACCTCAGGATAAAAAACTGGCTGGAAAGTGTTGCGGCAGCACTGGACGAGGGGTTTGTCCTGACGATAGACTACGGCTATACGGCGCGCGAATATTACAGCGAAGACAGAAACAGGGGCACGCTTATGTGCTATTACAGACACCAGGCGATTGAAGACCCTCTGGTAAATATCGGGGAGGAGGACATCACGACCCATGTAAATTTCTCAGCCGTAAAGAAATGGGGCAATGAAGCCGGTTTTGAAACTATAGGCTTTTGCGGGCAGGGGGCTTATCTCACCTCTTTAGGAATCGATGAAGAGATAAAAAAGCTTTCCTCTGAGTCTAAAGATTACCTCTTTGAACTTGCGCGGATAAAGAAGCTGATACTTCCCCAGGGTATGGGCGAATCGCATCAGGTGATGATACAGTACAAAGGGAAGGGTGCTCCAAAGCTCAGAGGCTTTACCCTCCGGAACCGGATGAAATACCTTTAGCCTGAAGATACGACATGCTCTTTAGCACATGTTCAGGCGTGTGCGCCTCTATGGTATGTACACAGTCACTGCGGCAAAGAAGTCTGAAGAATCCGGCAAAATCAAAAGTTCCCTCTCCAGGCGGCAGGTGCTGGTCTGACGAGCGATTGTTGTCATGGATGTGAAGCTCCATGATAAATGGATTGAGTGCATCCATCCAATCTGCCAGCGGTACCCTCGAAAAGAGGTTACAGTGCCCCGTGTCGAAACATATGCCGAAGTTGCCGGAATCCATATGTTCCACTAGCAGTTTCAGATTGGATGGATCGTCTTCGAAGATATTCTCTATGGCGATCTTTACACCGATCTCAGAGGCCCGTTTGTTCAGGGGCTGCCATGTCAGAAGGCTCTTTTCCAGCCAGAAGTCCACGTCAAGGGCATATTTCCACTTTTCGTAGCCGGAATGAAAAACAATCGCTTTCGGTCTGATGATCTCCGCTACGTCGAGAACTTGGCAGAACCTCTCCATTGTGACTGTCCGCACCTTCGAATCAACCGCAGCAGGCGAAAGGTCCATGAAAGGCGCGTGGATTGAAAGTGAGGGGCCGTAGTCGAGGGTCTCATTGAGCCTCTTTATTTCATCCGGAGAGACCGAATCTAAAGAGGCAGAGCCGAAATATATTTCGAGATTCAGTTTGTTTTCTTTGATAAAATCGGCGTATTCCGGTATTCGGCTGTAAGGGACATGTACGTGGGGTCCGGCCACTATTTGGATGCCGTGGTTTCGGCCGGCGATTTCTTTTCGCCTTTCGCTTCTGTTGTGCCTTCCTGCTTGCTCTGAGGTTTTTTGTCCGAAGTCTTTTCACCATCGGAAGTGCCGCCCGTTTTTCCGGCAGCGTAGTCGGT
>OUUY01000065.1 GCA_900302705.1 Candidatus Sulfobium mesophilum | reverse complement strand
ATTCGGTGCCAAAAACAATCGACACTCTGGCTTCAGTAGTTCCAAAAAAAACGGAAGTCATACTTACTCATCGCTTTACATAGGAGAAACATGAGAACAAAAGGATCTTTTTACAGGCTGGTCGTAGGGAGATAGATGGAACGCTTCATTTGCATCCACGGGCATTTTTACCAGCCGCCAAGAGAAAATCCCTGGCTTGAAGAAATAGAAATACAGGATTCCTCTTATCCATACCACGACTGGAACGGGCGTATTACGAGTGAGTGTTATGCTCCTAGTTCCGCCTCGAGGCTGCTGGACGGGGAAGGGCGCATAACAGACATCGTCAGCAACTACGAAAAGATCAGCTTCGATTTCGGTCCCACATTACTTTCCTGGATGCAGGCGCATTCACCGGCGATATACAAAGCTGTCCTGGATGCCGACAGTTACAGCGCCGAGAGGCATTCCGGTCACGGCAATGCGCTTGCGCAGGCTTACAACCATCTTATCATGCCCCTTGCGAATTCACGGGATAAGCGCACCCAAATACTATGGGGGATCGGGGACTTTGAATACAGGTATAAGCGGGCGCCTGAAGGAATGTGGCTTCCCGAAACAGCGGTCGACATGGAGACCCTCGACATCCTGGCAAAGGAGGGCATAAAGTTTACTATTCTCGCATCGCATCAGGCATCAAGAGTAAGAAAGATCGGGACAGGTAAATGGAAAGATGTAAGCGGAGGGCAGATTGACCCTTCAAGGGCTTATCTCTGCCCACTTCCGTCAGGCCGGAGATTGAGCGTCTTTTTTTATGACGGCCCGGTATCAAGAGCTGTAGCTTTTGAGAATTTACTCGGCAGGGGTGAGGACTTTGCAAATCGGCTCCTGAGGGGCTTTTCTGATCAGAGGCAGTGGCCGCAAATAGTCAATATCGCCACTGACGGCGAAACTTACGGTCACCACCACAAGTTCGGTGACATGGCCCTGGCAGCTGCCCTGCACCATATAGAAAATAACGGGCTGACAAGCCTCACCAATTACGGGGAATATCTCGAAAAGAACCCGCCGACCCACGAGGTGCAGATTCTCGATAACACATCCTGGAGTTGCGCTCATGGGATCGAAAGGTGGAAAAATAATTGCGGATGTAACACAGGCGGAAATCCGGGATGGACCCAGGAGTGGAGGGCCCCCTCCGCGACGCACTCGACTGGCTTAGAGACGAGTTTTCCTCCCTTTGTGAAGAGCGGACTGGAGAGTATCTGAAAAATCCATGGACGGCGCGGGATGAATACATTGAAGTGATCCTCGACCGATCGAAGGAAAAGACAGAAGACTTTCTTGCCAGACACGCTGCTGGAAACCTGACGGAACACGAAAAGATTACCCTTCTTAAAGTCATGGAGATGCAGCGGCACGCAATGCTCATGTTCACAAGCTGCGGCTGGTTCTTTGACGAGATTTCCGGACTTGGAACTGTCCAGATAATACAGTATGCGGGCAGGGCGATTCAGCTTGCCAGGGAGCTTTTCGACATGGATTTTGAAGGTCCGTTTATGGAAAAGCTCTCGAGGGCAAAGTCAAACCTTGCCAAACACAAAGATGGTGCTCAAATATATGAGAAATTCGTGAAACCGGCCATGATAGACCTCAAGAGAGTTGCAGCCCATTACGCAATCAGCTCCCTCATTACAAACTATAGAGATACTGAACAAATTTATTGCTATTCGGCAAGGAAAGAGGACTATCAGTTAATACAGTCCGGCGCAACAAAACTTGTCATCGGACAGCTTACCGTCACTTCTGACATCACGTTCTATTCGGAGACGATCAGTTTTTGCTCCCTGTATTTGGGAGGCCATGACTTCAGTGGAGGAGCAGCGACTTTCCCCGACAATCAGATATATGAACACATGAAGCAGGAAATAATCACGACTTTTGAAAGGGGGGGCCATTGCAGACATAATCAGGCTAATTGACAGCCATTTCGGCACTAATACCTATTCTCTCATGCATCTCTTCAGGGAGGAACAACGTAAAATCCTGGGCCTTGTCATCAGTGAGACCATGGAACAGTTCGAACACGCCTATCGTCTGCTGTATGAAAACAACAGGACGCTTATGGTTTTCTTACGTGAGACGGGCATGCCGGTACCACAGGCCTTCTATGCGGCGGCAGAGTTTACCCTTAATCTTGATCTGAAAAAGGCCTGCTCAGAAGAGGCTATGGATGCCGAAAAGGTAAGAGGAATTATCGCCGAAATCAACAAGTTGGGCGTATCGTTTGACTCTGTCAGCATCGAACTTGAGCTGAGACGCAAATGTGAAGGGATGATTGGCAGCCTGTGCGGAACCTGCGCCACGGAGTCGGAATTATCTCTGCTTTCAAGTTTTCACTCGTTCCTGGAGATAGTCCGCTCACTCCCTTTTGACCTCAATTACTGGCAAATTCAGAATAGCTATTACAAAATGGCCAAGACAGTCTATAGGGATTTTCTTTTAAAGGCCAAGGAGGGTGATAGTACGGCTGCAAGGTGGCTTGATATATACAGGTCTGTGGGCGAGAAGCTCTTATTCAACATAGCGGCAGTCCTGCCGGAAAACTGAGTGGGAAGCAGTGGAAGGAAGGGCTGTCACGGTTTCGAAGACGAGTTCCGGCGCAAGTTCCGCAGACGCGAGGCATTCACTGATCCTGGTATATTAGAGATGTGGCAATTGTCTGCAAAGATTCCTTCCTAAAGTTTGCGGCAATAAACATCCAGGATGTGGACATTTGCACTCTCCGGACTCCCTGAAAAAGCGTCGTAGGCGGGGTATAATAATATTGAGAGGAGGCAGCATATGAGAGCAATCTGGAAGGGCCACATCAGGTTTTCGCTTGTGACAATACCTGTCCTTATATACAACGCCGTTGATACGGAACAGAAAATCAGCTTTCATCTTCTGCACAAAAAAGACCACGGCACCATCAGTTACGATAAGCGTTGCAAGAAGTGCAGCAAGGTTGTATCCTCCGAGGAGATTGTGAAGGGCTACAAGTACGAGCCCGAGAAGTATGTAATCGTCGAAAAAGAAGACCTCGATAAATTAAACCTTAAAAGCACCAAGATAATTGAAATCGGGGGATTCATTGATGCGAAAGAAGTCCATCCCACGTTGTATGAGTCCCCATACTATGCGGGACCTGACGGGCCCGTTGCTGTAAAGGCATACTCTCTTTTGGCTGCCGCCCTCAGAGAGACAGGCAAGGTAGGAATAGGCAAGGTCGTATTACATGACCGTGAGGATGTAGTTATGATCGCGCCCTATGAAAATGCCGTGGTGCTTTACAGACTCAGATCACCCGGTGAGATTAGAAGCATCAGGGAGATTCCTCTTCTTGATGAAAAGCCGGCAGACAAGGAGGGGCTCAAACTTGCGCGCAGTCTTGTTGATTCGATGAGCACTACTCTCAAGAACATCGATTTGGCGGATGAGTATCACGATGCGCTCAAGGCGATAATTGATGCTAAGATCGCGGGGAAGGAGATCGTAACGGTGGAAGAGGAAGAAAAGCCGGTTGTGGACATCATGACAGCCCTGAAGCAGAGTATCGAACAGGCCAAGTCGCAGAAGAAGCCGATCGGAAAGACAAAACATCTGAAGGTGGTACATTAGGGACAGATCGGGCGTTGTATGACTGGCAGTTGTGAAAGAGACCGTCTTTTCTTACGTGAACTTAAAGCCGTCTAAAGACAGGCGGCTTTTTCGTATGTGAATAGGGGGAAAGTTTGTTAATGATCCGAGTTGGACCTTATGGATAATGAAAAATTGATGCATGACCTTATCGTACATCGTCTAAGAGGCAGGTACTCCAGGGAATATAGTGAAATAAAGGTCAACCCGGAAGGCGGGCCGGACATTGTCCTTGCCAGTCACGGCCTGACAATGGCCATTGTGGAAGTTGAGACAGAGAGGAGCATAACACCAGAGAAAGCGGCCAGGTGGAAGGAGATGGCGCACTCCGGATCAAGGCTGATTATTATGGTGCCCAAGGCTTCAAAGGTCAAAGCCATGGAACTCTTATGGAAAGAAGGGATCGCAGACAGGGTCGGAGTCGGAAGTTATGAGATCGTAATCAGCATGCCTTAGAGCGCACGGTCAATGGCTGCTTTGCGTTGGAAATCCCGGGCCTGGAGATATTTTTTGTGTAAGAAAGCGGGAGAAGTTTGAGCTTAAATATTTTTATTGGGGAGGTTTAAGGCGATGAAGGTCATTGTCATAGGTGCAACCGGAACAATAGGCAGAGCCATAGTGCAGGCCATCGGCAATCGCCACGAGGTTGTTCCGGTCAGCTTCATTAAATCGGAAATTAAAGTTGATATTTCGGATCAGGCATCCATCAAAAAAATGTATGAGGCTGCGGGGAGGATAGATGCCGTGATCTGCGCGGCTGGACTCGCAAAGTTTGGTCCTTTGAATTCGCTTACGGATACTGACTTTGCGCTTGGTCTCAACAGCAAGCTTATGGGGCAGGTGAACCTGGTGCGTCGGGGGTTGGATTACCTGAACGACAATGGTTCATTTACACTCACGAGTGGCATATTAAGCCGACAGCCGATGCCGGGTTCAGCGGCGATAAGTCTCGTAAATTCGGCGCTGGAAGGTTTCGGCAGGGCCGCGGCGCTGGAGATGCCGCGCGGCATCCGCATAAATATTGTCAGCCCCAACTGGGTAATAGACACCCTTAAGGCCTTTAAAATGGACCCAGCGATTGGAACGCCGGTGGAGACGGTCGCACGTGTGTATGTGCACGCCATCGAAGGCTCCATGAACGGCGAAGTGCTCGATGCGATAAAGTAGACCTATTCTGCTAAATCAGCTTCTATATCCAGGGTGATATCGACTTCCCTGCCCACCATCAGGTTGGCTTTATCAAAGGGAACGTTCCACATGATCCCGTAGTCCTCGCGGTTGATCCTCAGCGATGCGGCAAAGCCGAGAGTCGTTTCTCCTCCGAGTTCAGCCGGGCCCTTTAACGGCCCGAAGTACTCGGTCTCCATGATTACAGGCCGTGTGACACCGTGCATTGTAAGGTCTCCTGCGATTTTGCCCCGGTTGCTGCCTATTTTTTCAACCTTCGTGCTCCGGAAGGTTATTGTGGGAAAACGCTCAGCCTCGAAGAAATCAGCGGTCATCAGGTGTTCCTCGCGTTTCTTATTGCCTGTAGAAATACCAGCTACAGGAAGCGTCGCCTCAACAGAAGAGTTCGCTATATCATCTGGATCGAAAAGTATTGTGCCCGTAATCCCTGTTAACGTACCACGGATGTTTGTGATCATCAGATGTCTGATACTGAATCCGGCCACAGAGTGGTCAGGATCGATGTTCCATTTCGCCATGTATAGTCCTCCACATATAAATATATCTTTAATACATGTTTTCCTTCCATGAAGTATACCACTGTAAAGAAAGAATGCAATTTGAACCTGATTGCCGACATCTCACATGAGAATGTTGATGGGTCGATTCTGGATCCTTGTGCCTGTGTTTGACTTTGGTCATGACATGATATATTTTTTTAGCATGAGAATATCTCGATCAAAGGGGGTAAAAGAATCATGTCCGGATTGCCTAACCAGTACGTGGGAATAGGGAAAAGGTTCAAGAAATATTTTAACGCGCTTAACAATCTCGGCAAGGCTGCTAAGGCCTCCGGCCCGCTGAACGAAAAAATGTCTCAGCTCATTCAGCTTGCCGGGGCCGCGGCTGTACGCTCTGAAGGGTCTGTGCATTCTCACGCAAGGAGGGCGCTTGAGTCCGGGGCAAAGCCAGAGGAACTCTACCATACACTTCTTCTTCTCACCAGCACGATCGGATTCCCTGCTGTTTCAGCCGCGATTTCATGGATCGACGATGTCATTTCAAAACGGGGACGATGACTTTAACGAAAGAGAATGAATTAACATAGAAAGGCAATGATGCAGGGGCGAGCTCTATAAGACATCATGGTGCATCAACTTCCATGATTTTGTCCTGCCTGACTTTGAAGCTGTATATGAGTTAAAATTGTCAGTGTCATTGCTAAGCTGCGACAACATACTGGTACGGGGTGTCAACTGGATCGGAGACGCAGTGATGACGATGCCTGCTTTAAGAGCCCTCAGGCTTGCCAACCGTACTTCGCACATAGCACTCCTCGTAAAACCCTGGGTAGCTCCTCTGTTTGAAAAAGACCCTAACATAGACGAGATCATTCTTTATTCGGCTTCACACGCGGGGTTTTCAGGCAAGATCAGACTCTCAAGGGCGCTCAGGAGACATGGTTTCTGCGCAGCATTGCTTTTTCAGAACGCGTTTGATGCCGCGCTCATCGCAATGCTTTCAGGTATCCCCGAGCGCATCGGCTATAGCAGGGACATGAGAGGGTTTCTTCTTACGACTGCCGTCCCTTTTGATGTCCTGACGAAGCGGCTTCACCACATCGACTATTACCTTAACCTGCTGGATATCGCGGGCCTTCCGACAACGAAGTCAATGCCCTGGATGTATCTTCAACTCGAAGAAAGACTTGCAGCAAGAGATGTGCTTCGGGCCCTGAAACGGCCGGTTGTGGCTGTCAACCCCGGGGCGACCTACGGATCTTCGAAGAGATGGCATCCATGGAAATTCGCTGAGGTTGCAAAGAAGGTCATCGAAGACATTCAAGGCAGCGTTGTGGTTTTGGGAGGGCCGGCAGAGACGGCAATTGCAGATGAAATCTGCGAGGCAGTAAGCGGTTCGCTTCCCCGCGCGTTATATTCTGAGCGTGTCTTGTGCGTAGCAGGCAAGACGAACCTTCGCCAACTTGCCGCCCTGATCTCGGAATGCGATCTGCTCGTGACGAACGATTCGGGGCCGATGCATATGGGGTACGCGGTCGGCACGCCGGTGGTTGCTGTTTTCGGTTCGACATCTGCTGATCATACCGGACCCGTAGGCGGCGGGTACAGGATAGTGAAGAAGAACATCGATTGCGCACCCTGTTTTGAAAGGACCTGCAGACGGGGGGATCTTAAGTGCATGGACCTCATTGCCCCTGATGAGGTTTTCGACGCTGTAAAAAGCCTGACGGGTCGCCGGAAGGCAATATTTTTTGACCGGGATGGAACACTCTGTAAGGATGTGCATTATCTGAACCGGATGGAAGACCTTGAAATCTTCTGGAAGGTCGATGTAATCCGAAGGCTCAAAGAAAAAGGTTTTCTTCTTATCGGCGTTTCCAACCAGTCTGGCGTGGCCAGAGGACTTGTGGATGAAACGTTTGTGAGGAAGGTGAACAGACTCTTTATAGACTCGTACGGATTCGACGATTTTTATTACTGCCCGCACCATCCCGACGACCGTTGTTCCTGCAGGAAGCCCGAGCCGGGGCTGCTCTATCGGGCCAGGACTGAACATAAAATCGACCTGAAGGCTTCTTACATTGTAGGCGATAAGGAAGCGGATTTGCTCCTTGCCAGGTCGGTAGGTGCGACGGGCATTCTTGTAAAAACGGGCAAAGAAGCAAGCTCAGCTTACGCTGATTTTATCGCGGAAGATCTTGAACAGGTCACAGATTTTGTTCTGGCAGAGGCGGGACATAGCACGTGATGGACTCTGGTAAATGGTATACTATGAGCCGTGTTGGACGGGTCGGTTCATAAGAAATCGTTTGTGAAACTCCCAAGAAAAATCCTGATTATAAAGCCCAGTTCACTAGGAGATGTGGTGCACAGCTTACCCTTTCTTAATGCGGTCAGGCATTGCTTCCCGGAGTCCGAAATTCACTGGGTGATCGCTAAGGGTCTGGAAGACCTGCTCGAGGGAAATCCAATGGTGGGCAGACTTATCGTCATCAACAAAGACCTCTGGAAGAAGATTTCACGGGCTGCAGATACTGCGCGTGATGTGAAGAGACTTTTTGGGGAGATCAGGAAGGAGCGATATGATCTTGCGATAGACCTTCAGGGTCTGCTCAGAAGCGGCCTCATCACGATGGCATCGGGCGCGCCGGTAAGGTTAGGCTTTGCAGAGGCAAGAGAGGGCAGCAGATTTTTTTACACGGACAGGGTCAAAGGAGGAAGGGACCTGCATGCCGTTGACAGGTACCTGAAGATAGCTGCTGCAATGGGCTGCGAATCTGACAAGACAGTTTTCCCGCTTCCTCCTTTTAAGAATGAGGGCTCCTGGGTTAGGTCTTTTTTGAAAGACCTCGGGGAATACGCCGTTTTGGTCCCGGGGGCGAGGTGGAAGACGAAGATATGGCCGGCGGAAAATTTCGGCAAGGTTGCTTCAATGATCCCCATGCGGTCCGTTGTGGTGGGAAGCAGCGCTGATACAGAGTTCGCAAACGAGATAGTCTCATCTTCCCGTGGCAGGGCAGTATCAGTGGCAGGAAAAACAGCGCTGACGGAGCTGGTCGAAATAATGCGGTGGGCGAGGCTTGCGATCTCCAACGATTCGGGTCCGATGCACATTGCCGCTGCTGTCGGCGTGCCTGTGATCGCCATATTCGGACCAACAAGTCCGGAGAGGACAGGCCCATATGGAAAATCGCATTTTATTGTAAGAAGCGGTGCAAAGTGCTCGCCATGTTTTAAGAAGAAATGCCCGGACCTGAAGTGTATGAAGGACGTTACCCCTGAAGAGGTTGGTAAAAAGGTGAGCGAGTTGCTGGGGGCATGAACTTTTTCGGAGACGGTCCGGGCAATATATTAATACTTACGAAACTTCAATATTTATAAACAAAAATCTCGCACATTTTCCAATTTACTTTGTCGGCTGTTTATTTATATAATCCTGACAAGGGAAATTTGTTTCTTTTCGAAATAAGACGGTAGAGCGTAGTCAGGCTCATCTGAATGACAAGGAGGTAGATGGATGAAACTCGGCATTTTTGTAAACACGAACAGACATCTCAACCATGTTGTCGGCATCGTGAAGGCGGCGCTCGCAAAGGGGCATGAAGTAGTTATGTTCAACATGGACGACGGCACGAAACTGCTGGGCACTCCGGAGTTCGCCGAATTTTGCAAGACAAAGGGTGTCAGCATGAGCTTCTGCGACCATAGCGCCAAAGGTCTGAATGTCAGCACCGAGGGGCTGCCCGCCGAGATTGCATGCGGCAGCCAGTACAACAACGCGGTCATGAACCATGATGTCGACAGGCTTATAGTTCTTTAGACGGTAACATTCACTGCAGTATCAAGAGGAGGAATTATAATGAAGATTCTCCATCTGCTTAAAGACGGACCAACAAAACTGTCGGACGATATAATAAGCGTCCAGTCAAAGGAGCACGACGTCAAGGTAGTTGATATGTCACAGGGAGTGCCTTCCTACGAGAGCGTCGTCGATGATATTTTTGCGCATGATAAGGTGATATCCTGGTAATAAAGGGGTGTAAAGCCGGTTTCCCGAGTGCAGTGGTCAGGCAGTGACAAGAAGACCTGTCCTATCATGTAATAGGGGGCACTGAGTCATTATCGCAGAGGCAGTATATGCTGCAATTAGGGGCGTCGTGGACGCCCTTAATTTTTTATAAAGCACGATGAGCGGTGATAAAAAGCGAATATCGGGCATCCTCGCCGTAGCCTTCTTTACACTGCTGACATATTCTATCCTTTATCTTGCAAGAAACCTTGATGACAACAGGCTTTCAAGCTGGCAATGGTGTTTTCAGCCTGGCGTTTTTTGGGATGTTTTTATTGCGATCTCTGCCGGATGCATTCTTTCGCATTTCCTTTCAAAGGTCACTTTACGAGGCAAAAACGCGGCCCCTTTCCTTTTTGTGATGTCGTCTGCATCGGCATCACTTTTCTGGTCTGAGCCGGAGGCGATTGCAGATGCATCGAGATATTTCACCCAGGCAAAATATCTTGAGTTATACGGTGTGAGATATTTCTTTGATCAGTGGGGTAAAGTCATTCCCGCCTGGACGGATATGCCTCTTGTCCCTTTTTTCTACGGTTTAGTCTTCCGTATTTTTGGTGAGGTCAGGGTATATACGCAGATTTTCAATACGATGCTTTTTTCTCTCAGCGCGGTGATTACGTATCTTATAGGCAAGCACTTGTGGGACGAGGAAGTCGGATTTTATGGGGGAGCGCTTCTTCTTGGCATGCCTTATCTTTACTCTCAGGTACCTCTCATGCTCGTTGATATTCCCACAATGTTCTTTTTCCTCTTGGCGGTCCTGATGTTCATGAAGGCGCTCGATAAGGGAGGCACCATGGTGGTTGTCTCGGCTTTTGCTATATTCCTCGCCTTCTTCTCCAAGTACTCGACCTGGCTTATGCTTTCTGTCTTGCCGGTAATAGTCGTCGTTAATTTTACACAGGAACGTTTAAAAGGGGCAGAGACGGGGAAGACGACTGCTCTTTTTTTGAAGACGTCATATATCATTGGGCTTTCGGCGCTGTTTATCGGACTCGCGGTGTCAAAGGAGTTGAGCGTGATTTCTGATCAGGTGAAAATCCTTATGGCCTATCAGAAGCCTGGTCTGAATCGCTGGGGAGAAAGTTTTATTTCAATATTTTTTTTCCAGATACATCCCTTAATCAGCGCTGCCGCATTGTATTCGATTTACTCGGCTGTGAGAAAGAAGAACCTTAAGTATATGATAGTGGCCTGGTTAATAGCCCTGGTTTTTCTATTGGAGATCAGGAGGACGCGGTATATCATAATGGTTTTGCCTATGTTGTCACTGGCGGCTGCATATGGGATGAGCAGAATGGAAAATGCTTACTTAAAGAAATTTCTTCTGGGCTGCATAATTACCTCCTCCCTTGCCGTCGCACTCTTTGCGTATCTGCCTTTTATGCAAAAAATGAGCGCAGTGAATCTCAAGGAGGCCGGTCGGTTCCTGGATACCCTCCCTGAACGAAACGCCGAGGTGTTTGCTCTCGTACCTGCGGAACCTGTAGTGGATCCCTGGGTTTCGGTACCACTGCTAGATCTGTTTACGCAAAAAAGAATTATTTATAACAATGTCGCTGTGCTTAGCGAAGGGGAGCGGGAGAGGATCCAGAATTCGTCATTAAGATTTACGCTTGAGCTGAGAGTCCCTTCTTATTACAATGGCGGGAGTCATACAAGTGAAGACAATGTTCTGGTCATAGTCTCGGAGAGCGCGAAAGATCCAATCCCTTCTGAGATCCGGCAACGTATGGCGGGCTACAGCCAGATAGCGGTCTTCGACAAATATGACGGGATATTCCAGTACAGGACTAGCGTAAGGGTATTCCGACGGATAGCCGGTGATGCAATGCCGGGTTTCAAGGCAAATTAGATCGGCGGGTAATTGCAGATCTAAAATTAAAAATAGAACTTGATTTTTGATTAAATTATTGTGCTATCATACACATAGAATTATAGGTTTTGGCCAATATATGATTATTATTAAAGTCACGTTTAGCAAATTCACATCAAATCAGCATACCAAATTGCCGCACAAATCTAAGAGGAAAGGGGGAAATGATCTATAGGAGCGACCAGGGACTAAACAATTAAAAAAGAAAAAAGTGTCTACTAAGATTAACCTTAAAAATAGAATAATGAGGAGGTAGATACGGCAGTGGAAGAAAGAAAAAATCAAATCTGGGCATTTATTATCACTGGAGCCTTGATTCTGATCAGCCTGATATACTATCAGGTAAACCCATATTACATGTATCTCATAGCGTATATCTGGTTCGGGTTTGCCTATGGCATGATGCTCCAGTACGGAAGATTTTGTTTTGCGTCAGCATCGAGAGACCTCTTTGCTGCAGGTGTGCCGAGGATGGCAGTCGGCATTCTTGTGGCCCTCATCTTTTTCAGTTTTATCCAGGCGATACTTGCAGCCACAAACATGAGTACTTTTCATCCGGCACCCTTCGGGATCCATACATTGATCTCGGGCTTGATCTTTGGCGTCGGGATGGTCCTTTCCGGCGGCTGCGCCTCGGGTTCTCTTTACAAGATCGGCGAAGGCAACGGTACGTCATTCCTTGCGGCTTTTTTCGGTCTTTGCATCGGACAGGCGGTATTTGTGAATGTAAAGTGGTTTAACTTCCTGATTCCACAGAAATGGTTTGATGCGGCTGTCGTAAAGGCTGCCGCAAGGGACATTCCTATGGAAAAGGTAACCTCGTCTTTTGATATGTATCTGGCAGGCTATATTTGGGGCAGGCCCACTGTTCAGCTGTCGCATACTGAGGTTGCGCAACAGGCGCTGCCAGGGGTTTCCAGGTATTTTGTCGCAGACATGCTGATAAACGCCATGATCCCAGCTGCCCTCCTTCTTATCGTCATTTATGCCGTCTGGATGAGAAAGGGTTTTATTAAGAAGCGGGCGAAGGCAAAGGGCGGGGCGACCGGCTTCGGCGATGATATTGCCGGCATTTGGAGCATGATAACCGCCTCGAAGAGAACAACGCTTATGGGTGTCATAATAGGTATAACGGCCGGACTGCATATACTCGTAATGAAGGGGATGCAGATAAAGTTTGGCATTGGCAATTTCGGAGAGCTTTTGACAAGGATGGGTCACGACGCCGACAACGGTATAAAGGGCACTGTCTTCGATCCTGGTTACTGGTACATCACGAGCCAGGAGGGGCAGCTCGGCGGATGGATTCTCGATAAGCTGGGATGGAATATGCGTGATAATATATTTTTCGGCGTCAACAACGGTCTCCCTGACCCATGGCGCAACCCGGCCCTCTGGATGTCGTTCGGGATCATCTTCGGCGCAATGGTGATGGCCCGGCTAAATAACGAGTTTAAATTCAAACTGCCTAAGGGAGAACTGATCGCATGGGGTCTAATGGGCGGTATATTAATGGGAGTCGGTTCGAGACCGGCCCTGGGCTGTAATATTGGTGCCTTCTTTATAAGGGTAGCAGGCGGCGATCCCAGCGGATGGCTCTATGGCACAGGTATGGTCGGCGGGGCCTTTTTAGGAGTTAAATTCTTCAACTGGTGGACCGAGAGAAAGATGGCAAAAGAAATGGAAGCTTTTTAGAGTGATTAGTTCCGGCGATCAGCGGCAGTTCGGAAGACGATAATGCCGCTCCGCCATGACACTAATAATTATTAAAACCAAACCTAAAGGAGGAAGTTAGTATTATGGCTATGAAGTTTGAAAAAACGGGTGAAGGAAAGTATATGCTTGATGTCTGCGGATATGTATGCCCTCATCCCCAGATCTATTGCAAGAAATCGATAGAGAAGATGGCTGAGGGGGAGGTCCTCAACATGGTATTTGATAATCCCTCATCGGGCGAGACGATCAAGCAGATGCTGGACCAGGCCGGGCATGAACTGGTGGAAGAAAAGAAAGAAGGCAGCAAAATAATTTTTGTCATCAAGAAGGGGTAATTTTTACCCCGATATACAAAGGAGGGCAACATGAAGACGCCGCTTGTGATAGTTATCGCTATCGTTGTCGGAATTCTTGGTTTCCTCGTGTTCTATAGTCAGCAACGTGATGCGACCACCCAGGCTCAGCAGGGCATTGCGGCTGAGGCTCCTGCACAGGGTGGTGCGGCGCCTGCTCATGCAACGGGTGCAAAATGAAAAAAGTGCTCATTGCGGTGGATGACACGAAGGGAACAAGAAAGGCTTTTGACATGTGCACGAAGGCATGTCTGTGTATAGAGCCCGAGTCAATTTCTTTAGTGTACGTGGAGAAACTGGAGGGCAGGTCTCTGATGGACGATCAGTTGTTGAGCGTCTCCGAGATGAAAACCCTGAAGGAAGCATTGGAAGGGACCGAATATCAGGAAGCGCTGGACAAAAAGGCGCAGGCGATCGTGGAGTACTACAAGAAACTGCTGGAAGACAGC
This sequence comes from Candidatus Sulfobium mesophilum, assembly GCA_900302705.1. Lineage (GTDB taxonomy): Bacteria > Nitrospirota > Thermodesulfovibrionia > Thermodesulfovibrionales > UBA6898 > Sulfobium > Sulfobium mesophilum. The sequence goes on along the minus strand of OUUY01000065.1, from coordinate 20,394 downwards.
GGCCTGACAAGTGTTAAAACCATAATAAGAAGAGGCCACCCTGCAGAAGAGATTCTTGCTGCGGCAAAGGAGGAAGGATCGGACCTGATTATCGTGGGGTCAAGGGGCAGCAGGATGAGTCACCTTTTCATGGGTAGTGTCAGCAGGGAAGTGGCCAACACTGCAGATATCCCGGTAATGATCGTGAAATAGGAGATAAATTTATAGTAAGATATGTATAAACAATCTCCCCGGCATTGTTGGATGCCGGGGAGATTAAGGAAAAAGATTTTTGAGATGAAGTCTGCGTATTATATTACTACCCTGCGGGCATTCCGGAGGGTATATTTTTGAGCGGAGATTTAAGGCTTGGTACAGTGGATGCGCAGATGGGGAAAAGAGCATGAATAGCCCGTCAAATGACATAATGATTTTAGGGGGAGGCCTCACAGGCCTATCCGCCGGATGCGTTTTGACGAGGGCCGGCCGCAGAGTTGAAGTATTCGAATGTGAGTCTCATGTAGGGGGACTTTCAAAGACGATCGAGAAGGACGGTTTTCGTTTTGATATCGGCGGACACAGGTTCTTCACGAAAGACAGACGTATCGATTCGTTTGTAAAGGGTCTCATGGGAGAGGAACTGATATCTGTCAGCCGCACGAGCAAGATATACCTCCGCAATAAATATTTTGATTACCCGCTAAAACCTATCAATGCAATGTTCGGCCTGGGCATCCCGGTGACATGCAGGATAATGGCGGATTACGGCGTGGAAAAAATCAGAGGTTTGATAAAGACGGCTGATAACGTTTCTCTTGAGGACTGGGTTGTGAATAATTTCGGCAGGACAATGTTCAATATCTATTTCAAGGAATACAGCGAGAAGGTCTGGGGCATCGACTGCAGCAGGATAAGCGCCGAGTGGGTAGCCCAGCGGATCAAAGGGCTTTCTTTGGCAACGGCAGTTAAGAACGCATTTTTCAGATTTAGTGGAAAAGACCTTCCGACCCTCGCTGACAAGTTCGTATATCCAAGACTGGGGATCGGCCGGATATCTGAGAGGCTGAAGGAGGAGATAGAAAAGAGGGGCGACGTTCGAACCGGTACAAGGGTTGAGCGTCTTCATCATTCAGGCTTCCGGATAGAAAGGGCCGATCTGATAAGCCGTAACGGCGCCGCCGTGCGCTGCGGTAGTGAATTTGTCTCCAGCCTGCCGTTGACTAGTCTGATACGAATGCTGGACCCTGCACCTCCAAGGCATGTGCTCGATGCGGCCTCCAAACTCAAATTCAGGGACCTTGTCGTTGTCGCTCTCATGATAGACAGACGGAGGGTTACCGATCAGACCTGGATATACATACCGGAGCGGCGTATCCCCTTTGGCAGGATCCATGAGCCGACGAACTGGAGTGAGCAGATGGCGCCCGAAGGGAAAACGATCCTTGTGACGGAGTTCTTCAGTTTTAAGGGAGACGCGATATGGAATGCCAACGACTTGACGCTCACGACAATCGCTGCTAAGAACATGGCCCGCCTGGGCTTTATCAGCCCCCATGAAGTAATAGGCAGCGCCGTGGTCAGAGCGGCTAAGGCATATCCTCTCTTTGAAGTCGGCTACAGCCAACTGTGTGATGAACTTTATGATTATCTGGGCCGCTTCGAAAATCTCCATATAGCCGGAAGGGCGGGTATGTTCAGGTATTACAACATGGACCACGCAATAGAATCCGGCATTACTACGGCGGAGAAGATTATCGGGAAAAGCCGTGATTTTGAGGCGGAGAGAGACGATGACGGAAGGCTTGTTTTTGCAGGGGAAGAAAAATGAGATGCGCTTTAGTCATTCCGTCATGGGTGCCGGAAGATATCTTTTCTTCCAAAACTGCAAGTTCACAGATTAATTACTGGCAGCCTCTTGGCACTCTTTACGTGGCCGCAGTGTTGCAGAGGGCAGGGCATGAGGTGAAATTCCTTAACGGTGCCTTTATGGACCATGAGGAACTTATGAGGCAGACCCGGGAATTCGGCCCCTCTTTCATCGGCATCTACTCTACAACTTTCGGATGGCAGAAGGCCAAAAAGACCGCAGCAGAGCTAAGGGCCATATGCGGGAAGAACACGTTCATCTGTGCCGGAGGGCCTTACCCAATCGCCGTGCAAGAGAAATGTCTGGAAGATTCCGGGGACCTTTTCGATGCGATAGTGACGGGCGAGGGCGAATATACGTGTCTTGAAATGATCGAAAGGCTAAGTGACGGCAACGGGCTTGAAGGGGTGCAGGGAGTTGTCTTCAGAGCCGAAGGATCAATCGTCAAGAGCCCGCCAAGGCCTCTTATCACTGACCTCGATGCCCTTCCTTTTCCTGCAAGGGAGCTCCTGGGAGACGCCAGACTGTATATACCCCCGCCTGCAACATACCGGAGAAAACCTGTTGCGGTTCTGATGACATCGCGGGGCTGTAACAGGCGATGCATTTATTGCTTCCAGATAGATAAAGACCGTAAACTTGGGGTCAGATTCCGTGGCGTGGAAAATGTCCTTGCGGAGATCGAACACTGTTTAAAGAGTGGTTACAGGGAGATCAAGTTCATAGACGATACATTGGCAGCTGATTACGACAGGGCGATGACCCTGGCCCGTGAAATCAGGGTGCGAAAGCTCGATTTTACCTGGTTTGCCTCTGCATGCGTAAATCAGGTCGACAAACCTCTTTTGCAGGCATTTAAGGACGCGGGCTGCTGGGCCATACTCTTCGGCGCCGAAAGCGGCGTTCAGAAGAACCTCAATACAATACGCAAAGGGACGACGCCCGGGCAGATAAGAAAGGCGGTAAAGGCTGCACAAGAGGTCGGACTGAGGGTCAGCACGCCTTTCATGTTCGGTATCCCCGGTGAAACTTTCGAGGAAGGACTGCAGACTATAGAATTCGCACTGGACCTTAATCCCGACATAGCAAATTTTCATGCTATCACGCCTTTCCCCGGGACATACCTCTATGACAACCTGGAAAAGTACGGTTCTATTTCGGAAGAACTCACAGATTATACGTATCAGGGTGCGGCCTTCATACCGCACACAATGACGAGGGAAGAAATACTTCGCCTGCGGCAGATCGCTTTTAAGAAGTTTTATTCAAGACCTTCCTTTATCGCAAAAAGACTTCTTGAACTGAGGACACCTCATGACTTTGCAGTGGCCCTCAAGAGTCTGAGGAGTCTCTTTTGGCTCTGGACAAAAAGCGACATCTTCAAAAAAGGGAAAAAAGGGCACAGCCTAACAGACCCCTCTGCTTCGGTCAAACCCTAGCATTTAGGCAACCCTTCGATTTCAGATAATCGTCACGGGGCCTTCTCCATTTTTATTCCGATAGATATCTTCATCAGCTGTTCGCATGCTTTTTTTATGAATATCAAATTGACGCACCCCCTGCAGCATGCTATCTTGATATCAGAAGGACCCTTAGTCAATATCAACAATATCCTCTAAAGGAGGTAACAGTATGCTGAAAGAATTCAGGGAGTTTGCAGTTAAAGGGAATGCTGTCGACATGGCAGTAGGTATTATTATCGGTGCTGCTTTCGGTGCAATCGTTTCGTCAGTTGTTGCTGACATCATCATGCCCCCGATCGGCATGCTTTTGGGTAATCTGGATTTCGCAAACTTGCTTGTTGTTTTGAAGGAAGGCAAAATTCCGGGGCCGTACGCCACACTGGCTCAGGCAAAGGCTGCTGGAGCGGTGACACTCAACTATGGGCAGTTTATCAATACGGTCATCAATTTTGTGATCGTGGCTTTCTCCGTCTTTATGCTTGTCCGAAGCATAAACCGCCTCCGGCAGGAAAAGGAGGCCCCGCCTGCTGCACCTACCACAAAAGAGTGTCCGTTCTGCCTTTCGGTGATTCCGCTTCAGGCGGTCAGGTGTGGGCACTGCACATCAGAGCTAAAGAAATAACAAGGAGGTTGCCATGATAAGGTTAGTGGGTTGCATTTTTGGGCTAATCATAGCGACCACACCGGCGGGCGCGACAATGCTCGATGACGTGATGAAAGGTATCGGCGGCGCTTCCAAAGGAAGCGTCAGAGGAAGCAGCGACCTTGACGACAGCACGGTCGCCTCTGGCCTGAAGGAAGCACTTGCGGTCGGCACCGAAAATGCGGTTAAGAATGTGTCGCGCACGGATGGGTATTTCGGCAACCAGGTCATTAAGGTACTGATGCCGGAAAAGATCAGGAAGGTCGCCGACGTCCTGAAAACAGTGGGGTATCAAAAGCAGGTGGACGATTTTGTGCTGAGCATGAACCGGGCTGCCGAAAAAGCAGCGCCCAAGGCAGCCACGATCTTCGGCGATGCGATCAGAGAGATGACCTTTGAGGATGTCCGGGGGATTTTGGGCGGTGGAGATACGGCTGCGACAGACTTCTTCAAGCGCAAAACCCAGAACAAGCTCTACGAGGCATTCAAACCGGTTGTGTCGTCTTCAATGAACGACGTCGGCGTCACCAAATCATACAAGGAGATGATGGGAAAATATGAGTCGGTTCCCTTTGCCAGCAAGGAATCGGTTGATCTTGATCACTATGTGACCTCCCGCGCCCTTGACGGTCTCTTCTACATGGTTGGTCAGGAGGAAAAAAATATCCGTACCGATCCTATGGCTCGCACCACCGACCTCCTGAAGACCGTCTTCGGCAAATAAAGGCCGTCCATGCAACTGCCGGAAAAGTTACGATCGAGAAGTTTCCAGCGGAAGACTGTGCTCGGAATACTTGTTTTCCTGCTCGTTTTTTCAATCACCGGCTTCTTCATCCTCCCGCCCATTGTCAAATCGGTGCTGGTCAAGAACCTCTCAAAACAATTTCACCGGCAGGTCACGATCCAGAAGGTTAAGATAAATCCCTTTATGCTTTCAGGCGAAATCAGGGGTGTTGCGATTAGTGAGCGAAACGGTAGTAAAACCTTCATATCCTTCGATAGTCTCTATATGAATGCCCAGGCTATGTCTATAATAAAGCGCGGTCTAATCTTAAGGGAAATCCGCCTGACGAGGCCATATATAAATATCAGCAGAGACGAGAGCGGCGGTTACAATTTCTCTGACCTGCTTGAGCCTGCAAAAAAACCCTCCGGGCCGCCGGGCAAACTGCCGCGTTTCTCACTTAACAATATCCAGATCATAGACGGAAGCATAGACTTCTGGGACGGACCAGAGAATACCCGGCATACAGTTAAGAAGCTAAACGTCGCCATACCCTTTATTTCAGACCTGCCATATTTCGCTGAAACCTATGTGCAGCCTTTGCTGGAGGCTTCTGTCAACGGAAAACCAGTAGCCTTAAAAGGCAAGACCAAGCCTTTCACCGATTCCCATGAGACCTCCTTCAACGTTGAGATTAAAGACCTCGATATTCCCTACTACCTTGCTTATGTTCCGTTTCCGTTCAATTTTTCTATGTCTTCAGGAAGGTTCGACGCCAACGTTGTTATTGCTTATACGCAGTATGCGAAGCGGCCTCCCACTCTCACAATCGAGGGAACTACAGGGGTGAGGGAATTCTCGTTGACTGAAAAAAATGGCGAGCAGCTTCTTAAGCTGCCGTCCGTGACTGTTAAGATAGCGCCGTCAGAAGTGCTTTCGCGGGCCGTTCATCTTGCCGGCGTTTTGGTCGAGTCTCCGGAGCTCAATGTGGTGCGCGGACGAAACGGATCGATCAATCTCGGCGTCCTTGCCCCTGCCTCAAAGCAGGATAAGACCCCTGTTCCTAAAGAGAAAGAGGGCCCGGCACTGTCGCTTCTCATCGACGATATCGCGCTAAGGAGCGGAACCTTCTTTGTCACGGACTCTCCGGCCGGTGGATCTTTCAAGACGACCCTGAAGGATATCGATCTTAAGGTCGCCAGACTTAGCACGAAAAAAGATGCCAAGGCGGCGCTCACGCTCTCGTTCAATACCGACTTCGGAGAAAGTTTCAAAGCGGATGCTGCCTTTTCTCTCGATCCGTCCGCGGCAGACGGTACTGTTGAGTTGTCGGGTGTAGCGATTCAGAATTATAAACCTTATTACCGAGATCTGATACGGTTTGGTATCGAGAAGGGGACTCTTGATCTCAAGACCGGCTTCAGTGTTTCAAAGACCGGGGATGTGCCGGAAATCCGTCTGACGGGTCTGGGGACTACTCTCTCCTCTTTGCGGCTTAAGAAGGAGGAGGAGTCTGCGACCTTCATGTCTGTCCCGCTTCTGCGTGTTTCGGATGCGTCTCTTGATATGACAACGCGTGAACTCACCATCGGGGAGATATTTACCGAGAAAGGAGTCATCAACGGTTTACGCACGCGGGAAACTGGATGGAATCTGATGAATCTCTTCCCTGCAGCCTCTGAGCATCCCGGCGGTTCGAAAGGGCGCATCCAAATTCAGGCAGAGCAAAAGACCAAGTCGAACCAACCGTGGGTGGTTGCCGTGGGGAAGGTAGGAGTTGAAAATTATGCTGTCCGCATTGAGGATCGTACCACGGCTGATAAGGCTTCCATCTCTGCCGATAAGATCAGAATGAGGGTGTCCAATCTCTCGACGGTTAAAGGCAGAAAGGGGAAGGCGTCTCTTTCCCTCACACTTAACAAGAAGGGCTCCATCTCCGTGGGGGGGCAGATTGGCATTGTCCCCCCCACTGCGGAACTTGCGGTCTATGCAAAGGGCATTGATATAGAACCTTTTGTTCCATATTTTGAGGACAAGGTCAAAATCATGATCAACAGTGGTGCAGTCGGTGCCCGCGGAACTGTTACATTTACAGACCGTGGAAAGGAAGGCATTGTCGCGGGTTATAAAGGTGAGGCCTCGGTCACTAATTTTCATTCAGTCGATAAAACTAATTTCGATGATTTTTTGAAATGGGACTCACTTCACCTGAGCGGTATTCAAGTTAAAACCGGGCCGCTTCTGGTTGTGATAAGTGATGTGGCGCTCGCTGATTTCTATTCACGACTGATTATCAACAAAGACGGAAGCCTTAATGTCCAGGGCATTGTCACTGAGCAGGCGCAGCCTGCGGCTGGTGCACAGGACGCAGCTGCCGCCAAAACTGAGCAATCGAGCGCCGCACAGCAAGCGCCTGCCGGCAAAAAACTGATCCAGATCGGGACAGTGACTCTGCAGGGAGGGACTGTAAACTTCACGGACAATCACATAGAGCCGAACTATACCGCTAATCTTGTCGAAATCGGCGGCAGAGTCACTGGCCTGACGTCGGAAGAGAGCAAGTTCGCTGATGTGGACCTGAAGGGGAAAATCGATAACTACGCGCCGCTTGAGATCACCGGAAAAGTTAATCCGCTCAGGGACGACCTTTATGTGGACCTGAAAGCCGACTTCAGGGATATGGACCTAAGCCCTGTGACGCCTTATTCGGGAAGGTACATAGGTTATACGATCCAGAAGGGTAATCTCACACTTCAGCTTCAATACCTCATCGTCAAAAATAAGCTGGATGCTCAGAATAAGGTATTCCTTGACCAGTTCACCCTGGGTGAAAAAGTCGAGAGCCCGGAAGCCACGAAGCTCCCGGTTAAACTGGCGATAGCGCTCCTTAAGAACCGGAAGGGAGAGATCAAACTCGACATACCGGTCAGCGGGTATATCAACGATCCTAAATTCAGTTTAGGCAGGATTATCATCAAGATCCTGGTGAACCTGCTCGTCAAGGCTGCTACTTCTCCTTTTGCTCTCCTGGGAGCGGTCTTCGGCGGCGGTGAGGAACTGAGCTATGTCGAGTTCGATTATGGACTCACGGCTATTAAGGACTCGGAGGGCAAAAAGATCGAAACACTTCTGAAGGCGCTTGCCGACAGGCCTGCCTTGAAGCTTGAAATTGAGGGCCATGTTGATCCCGAAAAAGACCATGAGGGTCTCAGGCAGTATATTTTTCAGAAAAAGATAAAAGCGCAAAAGCTTAAAGACATGGTCAAGAAGGGCCAGCAGCCCGTTCCGGTCGACGATATAAAGATTGAGCCCGCTGAATACCCCGTGTATCTGAAGAAGGCCTATAAGGAAGAGAAGTTTCCGAAGCCGCGTAATATCATAGGCATTGCCAAGGACCTTCCGGTACCCGAGATGGAAAAACTTATGCTGACCCATATCGAGGTTAAGGAACAGGATCTCAGGACGCTTGCGTCGCAACGGGCGCTTGTAGTTAAAGAACGCTTGATACAGTCGAAGATGGTCGAAAGCGACCGGATGTTTCTCGTCGAACCAAAGTCGCTGGCCCCTGAGCCAAAGGAGAATCTTAGGCAGAGCAGGGTGGATTTCCGGTTGAAATGATGTCTTAAGAATAAGGTCGCTTGTTTATTCGATTTTTAGGGGAAAGGACGAGTCAGATTGACTTCTTAATTCATTGATCTAAGATGTGAATAAAGACTCCCGGAGGTGTGGTATGGCAAAGGCAATTAAGGCAAAGCTCTTGAGCTTCGACATGAAGGATAGGCCCGGACTTCTTTCAGAGGTTACAACGGCTCTGGCTGGCGCAAAGGTGAACATTACCGCCATCTGCGCATATGCGTGGGACGACACCGCGTATTTCGACATGACGACTGGCAGCAACGCAAAAGCAAAAAAGGCACTTTCAGCGTTGAAGCTCAAGGTTGATGAGGAAGACGTGATCGCTGTTGAGATGGCCAACAGGGTGGGGGAACTACAGAAGGTGGCGAAAGGTCTCGTCGAAGGAGGCATCAATATCACTTACATGTACGCCACTACCTCTACGGGAAGGACGTCAACGGCGATATTCAGCACATCGGACAACAGTAAGGCACTGAGACTTATCAATAAGTAGCGGGATATTGTCCTGAGGAACGGATCGGACCAGCAGCAGCTTGCGACGGCACTTGCCGGCATGCGATAAAGGTCCTATAGTGTGAGTATGAGGATACGATTCTCGGTTTCATCGGCAGCTATAGCGTTAACTGTAGTCCTCTTTCTGGTCACGGCTTCGGGAGAAAGCGTGGAAAAATGCGTTCCCACGAATCCGGACATGCTGGGGCCTTTCTACAAACCCGGCGCTCCAGAGAGGTCGAGCGTGGGCAAAGGATACGTGCTTAGCGGGGTTGTGAAGTCATCCGCTGACTGCCACCATATAAAAGGGGCGCGGATAGAGTTCTGGCTGGCAGGGCCGGAGGGCGAGTACGCCGACAATTACAGGGCGACAATCATTTCAGATCAGGCAGGCGCATACCATTTCGAGAGCAATTTTCCTCCCTCGTATTCCGGAAGGCCTCCGCACATCCATATCAAGGTGTCGGCCGAAGGCTTTCGCACCCTTGTCACCCAGCATTATCCGGCCGAGAGCCACACGAGTGGGATATTCGATCTTGTTCTTATGCCGCAGAAATAATTCTGTCCTATTTTGAAACCGAAGGTGCGAGAAAGCAGTCAGGGGCCAGGCTTGTTGCGAGCATCACCATGTTAATAAGGCGATGGTCCAACCAGCCCTGTGATTCCCTGTTACGGTGTTCAAGCCAAAAAGTCTCAATCTCTCTCTGAATAGAAAAATGCGGTATGAGGCGCTGTAAGAGCGTGAAGATCGAAGGGTCTCGACCGAAGACTCCCGGGTGCTGATCTATCAGTTTCTGCATTTGTCCGATGGCATGGAGCCCGATGGACAATCCCAACTCACGGAATGCCAGACGGTAATCGGCCGGCCGTCGTGCAGAAGCCGTTGTCAATGAGTAGTAGTCAAGTCCGGATAGCGCCGCTTCCAAAACCTCTGGCAGAAGGCTTTTGCGCGGAAATTTACCCGTTACTATCAACTGCGATATTCTGAAGGCGTCTACCAGGAGACTGCCTATGCCGAGAAGGTCGTCGGTTATCAACTGTTGTTCTTCGCATATTCGTGAGATGTCTGTGATTTCATCGTGGAGGGGCAACCAATCTTTCTGCCCCTCTGATTGATCTGCCTGGGCCTGAAGTTCGCAATACGTTACAAGCCCGTCAAGGGGATCATGCTGTCCCATGGATGAAACCAAAGGATAGGAGAGATCTATGCTCATCTTCCAGTACATGAGTTTCCGTACTCTGGGCGAAGGGGCATAGGCAAATCTGGAATGCGCGGTTTTCGCAAGTTCGATTGCCCATTTTGTATAAACCGGATCCCCGGTAGCCAGCGCGACTGTAGCCAGCGCATGCATCCATTTGGTGAGATAGTGATAATACTGCCCGTCCCGGTCCCATTCCAGATATTCATCATAGGGCTCTCCCGGCTTTCGCTCATTCATCTCCTTTCCGATCCGTAACCCACCTATGGCGGGATGTTCTGCACCCTCTTTTTCGCCAAGGCCGCTGATCCAGCCTGTTCGCCGGTCATCATTGCGATGCCTGCCGAGGTAATAGTGAACCTGATGGACGAGGTCGAGGGCGAGCGTTCTGAACTGATCATCTTTAGTTTCACGATAAAGTGTGAGGAAATTGCAAGCGGCGAAGGCGTCTGTCCATAAATACCGTTGAGGATTTGGTTGTGCAGGCCGAAGCCCGCTCAATGAAGCATATTCGAGCATGAGTTCTCGGGCAAAATTGAACTTGAGTGTGTCTTCCTGTCGCAACTTTTCTCCTGATACCGGATCAACCTTATATATGATTAATAGCAGAGATCAAGCTCCTTGACAATCATAAGCGATTATTTTCGTTCCTTTTCCAATAGGTATTAGTGTTTCGCTGGGAAGACTGTTCCGGCAATAACGGATTCTTGCCGCAGTAGCCTCAGCAGTAGTCTCGGCTTGACGGAGGGCGTATATTTGCTACACTTAACATATAACCAGTCGTGAAGGGGAGCGGAATGGCGAGTCTATCTGATCGCCGCAAGAAGGATCAGACTCCGGTGAAAAAACGGTTTGCCAAGGAGAAGACTAAAGCACTCTCAGATGAGGAGGCGCAGCGTCCAATGCGCAAACATGAGGCTTGCTATGAGAAATTGGAAATTCAGTACGCAGAACCGAGGAACGGGCAATTGTCTTCTGTAGCTGCAGGGGACAGATACGCCGATCTTTATGATCTCGCGCCAGTCGGGTATTTTACCTTCGACAAAAAAGGCGCTATCCTCAGTGCAAATCTCACCGGTGCGTGTCTATTGGGCGTTGAAAGAACTCGTCTGATAGGCAATACTTTCATTCCTTATATCAATAGAGGTAAGGACATCAAGGGAGAATACCTGGACATCTTTAATTATCACATAAATAACACGCTGAAGACGGAAAAGCCTCAGGTTTGCGAGATTGAACTCAAACGCAGAGACGGCAAAGTGTTTTTCGCGTCACTTGAGAGCATCCTTTACGATGATGAAACAATCCGTACGGCGATTAGTGATATCACCAAGCGCAAGGAGGCCGAGGAAGAAATAAGGGGACTGAATGATGAGTTGAAGGCAAAAAATGCCGAATTGGAAGTCGCCAACGAGGAGCTTGGAGCTTTTGCTGTTTCCCTCTCACATGATCTAAGGGCTCCGCTAAGAAGCATTGTCGGCTTCAGCAAGATTCTTCTCGAAGATTATGCTGACAAACTCGATGAGAGGGGCAGAGATTACCTTGGCAGGGTTCAGGGAGCAAGCGCCAGGATGGACCGGTTGATCAGCGATCTTCTTGGTCTTTTCAGAATTATACGGAGAGAGACTGAGATCATATCGGTCGATCTCAGCAGGATCGCCAGAGATATAGCGGCGAACTTGAAGTCTAGAGAACCCGATCGGAAGGTTGAGTTTGCCATCATGGAAAATGTTAGTGTGAGGAGCGACTACAACCTTTTACGGGTTGCGATGGAAAATTTGCTCGACAACGCCTGGAAGTTTACCTCGGAGACGGTGAACGCCAGAATTGAGTTTGGGATAATGGAGAAACCACCCCTACAGTTCCTGTCCACGCATGGGCGGAGCCGCCCGGGAGGGCAAGAAGGAACCATTTATTACGTCCGGGACAACGGCATTGGAATTGATGTGAGCTATTCGGACAAACTCTTCCAGCCCTTCCAGCGGCTCCACTCCGAAAAAGAGTTCCCAGGTACGGGGATCGGACTTGCCACAGTAGCGAGGATCATCAAGCGTCTCGGCGGTAACATTTGGGCGGAAGGGAAGCCCGACGAAGGGGCGACTTTCTATTTCACACTCCGGTGAGATCGTGCTTCGTCATCCCAGTAATGACTGGGTCTGAGTGAAACTAAGCTGCAGTGCTATCCTCATTCAAATTACCATATGATACATATTTACCGGGCAGAGATAGTGGTTTTTCTGTCTCTGCTGTCGCTGGCATGTCAATCCAATAACCACGTATTTCGGGTATAATGTGTTACACATGAAGAAGAACTCTGGTGAAAAGGCCTATTTTACACTCTTTGAGCTGAATACCGCCATAAAGTCGGCGTTGGGAGATATTTTCCCCGAATCATGCTGGGTGGCAGCGGAGATAGCAGAACTCAAATGCAACCAGAAGGGCCATTGCTACCTGGAACTTATAGAGAAAGAAGACGAAAAGACGACGGCTCAGATAAAGGCTACGATATGGGCTTACGAATACAGGAAGCTGGGGCATAAATTCGAAAAGACGGCAGGGCAGGTGCTGAAAGCCGGCATGAGGGTGCTGTTGTTTGTCGATGTCACGTTTCACGAGGTCTACGGGTTAAGCCTCAACATCAAAGATATCGATCCTGCTTACACGATGGGCGAGATGGCCAGGAAAAAGAAGGAAGTGATCGATCGCCTGCGAAAAGAGGGCATCATGGAGATGAACAGATCGTTGCCTCTGCCGCTTGTTCCGCAGAGGGCGGCTGTTATATCATCCCGAACTGCAGCAGGCTATGGCGACTTTTTTCAACAGCTCGACAACAATCCTTATGGCTATAAATTTACACACGTACTGTTTCCTGCGATCATGCAGGGGCAGGAAGCGGAGCGTTCAGTCATCTGCGCACTTGATGAGATAGGGAAGAAAAAGGGACTTTTTGATGTGGTTGTAATAGTCAGGGGGGGAGGATCTGTCATAGATCTTAACTGCTTCGACGGGTATGAAATCTCTTCTCATATAGCCAGGTTCCCCCTGCCGGTGATTACGGGTATAGGACATGAAAAAGATGATACAGTTACAGACATGGTGGCCCATGCAAAGTTGAAAACGCCGACAGCTGTAGCTGAGTTCCTGATATCGGGATTGAGAAGCTATGAAGAACGGGTTATGGGTGTCTTCGACGGGGTCCGAAGACGGGTCGAAAGGATGCTAAAGGATGAGAGAAACAAGTTCGATTCCCTTACCAGGAGTGCATCTTACATACCACTTCGGATTTCCGCTGTTCATATGAACAGGCTCGCGGTTATCAGAAGCGATCTTGAAAGCAGGGCTGCCGGCAGGCTTGTGAGGGAGCAGCACAGGACCGCGGCAGTGGAGCAGGCTATAAAACACCTTGACCCGTCGAATGTGCTTAAAAGGGGATACAGCATCACACGGCATAAAGGCAAGGTACTCAGGAGCTCTGCATCTCTCAAGAAGTGGGCTGTTATAGAGACGAAACTCTCAAATGGAGAGATTACGAGCATAGTCCAGGACAGAAAGGAGGCAGTCAAGAGTGAGCAAAGGCAAACAGATATCTTACTCCCGGGCCTTGAGTGAGCTTGAAAAGATCATTGGTGAGATTGAATCGGAGGAGACTGACCTGGACCTGCTTTCGGAAAAGGTCAAAAGGGCGGCGTATCTGATCAAGTACTGCAGGACGCGGCTGCGGAGCACGGAGGAAGAGGTGAAAAAGGCACTCTCGGAGATCGGGGAAGAGACTGAAGCCGCAGGTCCTTCGGAAGAGGAAAGCAACGGGTATTAGCCCGCACTATAGACGTATGCAGGAGCAGTTCGGCGATGCCTGTTACCGTGACCTCTTCGAAGACTCAAGAGACGCGGTGTATGTCTCCTCGCGTGAAGGCAGTATCCTTACCATCAACAGGGCGGGAGTGGACCTTTTCGGCTTTTCGCGTGAAGAAATGATGGGGATGGATATCCGAACGCTTTACGTCAACCCCCATGACAGGGAGAGGTTCATACAGGAGATAGAAAAAAGAGGGACTGTAAAGGACTACGAAGTGCAGCTTCGGAGAAAAGACGGGACCCGGTTAATTTGTCTCATCACATCATCCGTGAGAAGGTCTCCTCAGGAAGAAATAATAGGATATCAGGGAATCATAAGGGATGTTACCGCCTATAAAAAGGCTGAAGAGGCGTTGCGCCGGTCAGAAGAGAAATTTTCGAAGATCTTCAGGTCGAGCCCGGACTGGATTGCTATCAGCGCCTTTGAAGACGGCCGTCTTATTGATGTCAACGATACTTTTCTCAAGATTACGGGATATACGCGTGAAGAGGTTATCGGCAAGACATCAGCCGAGCTCGGTCTATGGGTCGATCCTGAGGAAAGGAGACGCTTTGTCGAATTGCTTCGGGAAAAGAGAGAGATAAGAGGCCACGAAGCTAAGTTTCGCCTGAAGTCCGGGGAAGTCCGCATATTTCTCAGGTCAGCTGAATTGATCGAACTCGACGGAGAAACCTGTATTATCAATATTACTCGTGACATTACCGAAAGGAGACGCGCCGGAGAGCAGATAAAAAAACTTAACACTGAACTTCAGCAGAGGATCGTAGAACTTACAGGCGCGAACAAAGAACTCGACGCCTTCAGCCACTCTGTCTCACATGACCTAAGGGCGCCTCTTATTACGATAGGAGGTTTTGCCCGGAGGCTTCTAAAAGGCTATGCCGGGGCGCTTGACGAAAAGGGCAAGGAGATGCTCAATACAATACAGTCTAACGTAAAGAAGATGGATGCTCTGATAAATGATCTTCTGACCTTCTCACGTTCAGGCCGACAGGCGATGAAGTTCGTTGATGTGGACATGGCGGGGCTGGGGAGGGATGTCTTTGAAGACCTGATGACCGAAATCCGCGGGCGTAAAATCGAAATGAAGATGGGGGAAATTCTGCCTGCTTTGGCCGACCGCGTGTTGGTAAGGCAGGTCATCATGAACCTCCTTTCGAATGCCTTGAAATTCACGCGGACTCGTGAAAAAACCATTATAGAGGTAGAAAGCCGGCATGAAGGGGATTGGGTCGTTTATTGCGTGAAAGACAACGGTGTTGGCTTCGACATGAAGGAGGCCGGGAGATTATTCGAGGCATTTAAGCGCGCACACCGGCAGGCTGACTTCGAGGGCACCGGCATAGGCCTATCTATTGTGCATCGCATCATTACGCGCCATGGCGGCCGGGTTTGGGCGGAGGGGAAGGAGGGCGAGGGAGCAGCTTTTTATTTTACGCTGCCGGCAGCTCCCAAAAACGAAGTGCCCGCCAATAGCCGGACCTGATAGGGCGTTAAGATCTTTCCGGATTGCTGGTTGCTCAAGTGATTGTCAATGCCGGATGCTATATCGGTGAGAATTCTTTCCCTAACAGCTCCTTTCCAATAATTATTTTCATGATATTCATTGTACCCTCCGCTCCGACCAGATATGAGGTTACTCCGCGCAGGGCCCTTTCGAACCCGGCCTCTTTCGTATAGCCGTAAGCGCCATGCCAGACCATTACGTCTTTAATGATATCGAAGGCAGCAGTCGGGGCAACGAGCTTGGCGAGCGCGACCGCCTTGTTTATCTCGCCGCGGCTGAACTTTTCTTCTTTATAAAAACGGTCGAGCATCCACGCTGCCTTGTACACGTGCATTTTCGCCGACTCAAGCCTGGCGTAATTTTCAGCCAGTTGAAACTGTATGCCTTCAAATTTTCCTATCGGTGTGCCAAAAACCTTTCTTTGTTTTATATGAGTGATGCCCGTTTCAAGTACCTTCTCCGCAGCGCCGATACAGGCAGCCGCGACGAGCGGACGCGCACAGTTGAACCCTTCCATCGCATAGTAAAACCCCTCGTTCCATTCACCCAGGAGATAATGTTCAGGTACCCCTGCGTCAGTGATCTTTATGAAGCCATTCGATATGCCCTCCCTGCCCATCTGCCGGGAAGTGCTGACAGTAACACCAGGAAATTCTTTTGCCGGAAGATAGCAAAGAGAAAGGCCCTTATGTCCGGAAGCGGGGTCTGTTTTAACTACCGTTACAAAGCCCCCGCCATATTGGGCGGCCTCCCTGACGCCGCTAATGTATGTTTTGGCCCCATTTACCAGGAGTCTGCCGCCTTTCCTGACCATGGTTGTGGACGTGGAAGCGATGTCCGAGCCTCCACTGGCCTCCGTAGAAGCTATGCCAAGAAAGGTCCTCCCCTTTGTAACGTCAGGAAGGATTTCTTCCTTTGCCTTTTCGACTGCGTACCGTTCAAACAGAAAGCCCCATGCAGCCTCCACTAAATAGTAGACAGCAACGGACATACTCGTGTCCGCTCTGGCAATCTCTTCAGCTGCGATTGCCGCCTTCGTAAAGGTTGCGGCCTGTCCGCCGTATTTGTCTGAAACCATTATTCCCAGCAGGCCAAGCTCCCCCACGTCTTTGATGATCTCAGAAGGAATCCCTGCCTCTTCGTCCATCTCTCTGCCATGCGGCGCTATCTTTTTCTCACAAACCTCTCTTACAGACTTTCTGAATAACTCCTCTTCTTCTGAAAATGAAAAATCCATTCGTTCGCTCCACTACTTTATTTAATTGTTCGTAGCTAGAAGACTGCTTCCATAACTGCCCCTCCTTCGGCCTGAAGCAATCATTATCAGGTCAGCATCAGGCTAGGAAGTTGCAGAAATCCTGCTATACTTTGACTGATAACACTATATCACGGAAAGAGATATGTTTTTAGGGGAGGTAATGGCTGAAGAAGTCGTTATAGCCGGCGGTGTCAGGACAGCCATAGGAAGGTTCGGCAGGGCATTTAAGGACATGCCGGCCCCACGGCTTGGAGCTGCCGTGATACAGGAGTCTCTCAGGAGGGCGAGCTTAAGTCCCGAGGACGTTGACGAAGTGATTATGGGTAATGTGATCTCCGCCGGACTCGGACAGAACCCGGCCAGGCAAGCGGCGTTATATGCAGGACTTCCTGTTGAGATAGGCTCTTTTACAGTGAACAAGGTTTGCGGCTCCGGACTGAAGGCGGTTATGCTCGCGGCCCAGGCCGTGAAAGCCGGGGATGCCGAAGTTATCGTTGCAGGAGGCATGGAGAATATGAGCGCATCTCCATATCTGCTGGGTGGCTTGCGATGGGGCGCCAGGCTGGGTCATTCCTCTGCAATCGATGCTATGATCAATGACGGTCTGTGGGACGCCTATAATGATTTTCATATGGCAATGACGGGCGAGGGGGTCGCCGCAAAATATGGAATAACCAGAGAAGAGGCGGATGAATACAGTGTTCTGAGCAATCACAGGGCCTTTGAAGCTACAGAGGAGGGAAGGTTTAAGGAGGAAATCCTCCCTGTGGAGACCCCGGGGGGCAATCTCGTAGATAAGGATGAATGTGTAAGGGGTGATACGACTCTCGAAAAGCTGGCTTCACTAAAATCGTTTTTCAAGGAAGACGGAATACTCACTGCAGGAAATTGTTCGAAACTAAGCGACGGCGCAGCCGCGCTCGTCATGACGTCAGCAAGACAGGCGCAAAAACTGGGCATCACACCTTTGGCCAGGGTAATAGGGTATGCCGTGGGGGGAACAAAGCCCGAGGATGTGATGGAGGCTCCTATACCTACAGTGAGGACATTGCTCAAGGAGACGGGCTTTTCTATGTCGGAAATTGACCTGGTAGAACACAACGAGGCCTATTCTACTGCTTCGATTGTTGTAGAAAGGGAGTTGGATATTCCGCCGGAGAAAATGAACGTCAATGGAGGCGCCGTCGCGATGGGACATCCCATAGGATGCAGCGGTGCTAGGATACTGGTCACGCTGCTTTATGCACTGAAACACAGGGGCCTTAAAACAGGACTTGCCACTCTCTGCCTTGGCGGTGGAAACGCCCTTGCTATGATTGTGCAGCGATAAGATGTTTTACGTGAGTGAACAGAGAAACATTATCGATATTTATCATCCTGCGGCACAGGAATACCACTCGCTTCTTAACTCCATAGGTGAATTCTGCGAAGAGGAGATATTGCACGGCGCAAAGCGCATTGATCAGGAGGAGATATTTCCGGCAGATAACCTGGTGGAGACCACAAAACGCGGGCTTTTTGCTCTGCCCTTCCCCGAAGAATACAATGGCGGAGGAAAGCCGTTTCCTGTGTATATCGCTGCTCTGGAGATGCTTGCAAAAGCGTGCGCAAATACGGCCCTGCATGTGTCCATCCAGGGGATGATCTGTGAGGGAATAAGACTTTTCGGAGATGACAGGATGAAGATGAGGCTATTAAAAGAGAAAGGTCTTGTCGAGGGCAGAAGCCTCATAGCCTTTGCGCTTACTGAACCTTGCTGCGGTTCTGACGCAAAGTCGATCCAGAGCAGGGCTGTCCAAATGGGCGACAGATATGTCCTCAATGGAAGTAAAATGATGATTACAAACCCCGGTGAATCTGATTATGCCCTGGTATTTGCCGCTACCCGTAGGGGAATTTCAGCCTTTGTGGTCTCTACCGCTGAGCACGGTTTCAAGGTGATGAAAACGATGCCCAAACTTGGATTCAGAGGGAACCAACTGGCCGCCATTCAGCTTGAAGAATGCGAAGTTGCCAGGGAAGACTTGCTCGGGGAAGAGGGCAGGGGACTGGAATATGCAAAGCATATCCTGAATGTAGGAAGGATAACTATCGCCGCTATCGGTACGGGCATTGCGCAGGCCGCTTTTGAAAAATCTGTTAATTACAGCAAAAAAAGAAAGGCATTTGGTGAAAGCATTTCACAGTTTCAGCTCGTGCAGGAAAAATTGTCTGATATGGCCACCCAAATAAGCGCAGCGAGACTTCTGACCTACTACGCCGGCTTCCTTAAAGATCAAGGCAAAGACATCGCATTAGCGGCTTCTCAGGCAAAGCTCTTTTCCTCAGAGTCGGCCATAAAGGTTTGCGACCATGCGATACAGATACACGGCGGGTATGGTTATACTGATGCTTATGATGTTCACAGGCACTGGCGGGACGCAAGGCTTCTGACGATCGGCGAAGGTACCTCTGAAATGCTGAAACTTCTTATAGCGCATCTGGCATTGAAAGACGAATAGGAGGCTGAAGGGAGCCGTGGCATAGGCTATGTGGATAAAAAAAATAGCTGTGATAGGTGCAGGGATCATGGGAGGGGGCATAGCTCAGACAGCTGCCCAGAGTGGTTTTGATGTTCTGCTGGCGGATATCACGGGGGAACTTGCGGCGAAGGGATTCTCAAGGATAAGGGAGAGACTTGAAAGACGCGCGGCGGAAGGCAAGATCAGCCTGAAGGAGAAAGAGGAGGCGCTCTCTCGCATCGGTATATCATCTCGGCTGGACGAATGCCGAAATGCCGATCTTATCGTCGAAGCAGTTGTGGAGAGAGAGGACATAAAGAGAGATATATTCCGAAAACTGGACAGACTGTCTAAGTCAGAGACAATTTTTGCGAGCAATACTTCGACAATCTCCATTACGAGGCTTGCCGGCGCAACAAGGAGGCCGGAACGTTTTATCGGCATGCATTTTATGAACCCGGCGTATGTCATGCGGCTTGTGGAGGTTATCAGAGGGCTGTCTACTTCAGAGGCCACGACCGGCATCATAAAAGCGGTTTCGATGAAAATGGGTAAGACGCCGGTTGTTGTCCAAGACTCGCCAGGTTTTGTTTCCAACCGCGTGCTTATGCCAATGATAAATGAGGCCGTATACTGCCTGCAGGAAGGGATATCTTCAAAGGAGGACATCGATACCGTCATGAAACTTGGGGCCAATCATCCGATGGGCCCACTGGAACTTGCAGACTTCATAGGGCTGGACACCTGCCTTGAAATACTTGTCATCCTCGAAGAGGAGCTGGGAGAAAAGTTCAGGCCTTGTCCGCTTCTGAGAAAGATGGTTGCCTCAGGGAGGTTAGGCAGAAAGAGTGGAGAGGGATTTTACGGATATGGATAGTTCTCTAAAAATAGAGAAGGAGAAAGAGGTCGGAATAATTACCCTTTCAAATCCTGATACTATGAATATTATTGGCACGGCAACGCTGAAAGCTCTTGGGGAGGCGCTTGGGGGGCTGCAGAAGGACAACCGGATAAGAGTGGCGATAATAACAGGCGAGAAGCATTTTTGTGCTGGCGCGGACATAAAGGAGATGAAGGACAAAAAACCGGCAGAGGCAGAGGTGTTTGCGAGGCTTGGGCATGAAGTATGCAATTCGATTGAGAAAATGGGAAAGCCGGTGATTGCAGCGGTTTGCGGCTATGCACTTGGCGGAGGATGTGAGATAGCTCTCGCCTGCGATATAAGGCTGGCCTCTGAAGATGCGAAGTTTGGGCAGCCCGAAGTCAATC
>OUUY01000096.1 GCA_900302705.1 Candidatus Sulfobium mesophilum | reverse complement strand
CGGATATTGTTCTGGCCGGAGGTTATGACCAGGGGTTTGCCTCACAAACAGGGGATACCATTATTTACGGTTCCGTCACGATCAGTGGAGGAGGAAGCGTTAGGGCTGAATACATTATAATTTTATAAATACAGGAATGGGAGCAGGGAACCTGCTCCCATTCCAAAAGATCTGCGGCCTACTTAATTCCCTCTTGTTTCAATATATGATTGATCTGCCGCCGGCGGTTGGGAAAGTAATACGTGCATATATATGTAAAAGGCACATCCCTCGCATGATTTGGTCCTTTCTGCGTGCTTACCGTGCACCTTGCCCCCGCATAATGTCTTTGCCACGAGCCAGCACGATCTGCCTGCCTTTTGATCTACCACAGGGCATAATGAATCTTTTCCATGACCGCAGTTATTGTAATTCCAGCATTGCATGTTTTTGTTACTTTCCAAGATATTCCCCCTTTTTTGACAACGAAACACATTACGAGTACATACGTACCTTAACACATAAGGCCATTATTGATTTTATGGGAGTAACCTTAACAGACACTTAATTCATCTCTGGATATCCTTTGCCGGCCCGGCGTGCTATGCTAAAGATACAAGGCAAGGAGGATGAAGGATGTCCACACTGGATAACTTATATAATGCGCTGACGAGAAAAGTGCAGATAGCAAACAAGGATATCACCAGGGAGATAGTCGAAGATTGGGTCGGACATGCCGGTTATCAGGCCCGGCAGATAGCCTTCATGTCTGCAGCTCTGGGTGAACTGGAAAGCGGAAAATATACACCCGAAGAAATGGTTGGGGACATACTTCAGTTAGCTTGCCTGGATAATTAATGAAAAGGAAGAAAACACAATGTGCTATAGCATCTTGACAAAAAATGACTCTTGACAATCGCCGGGGACAGGAGTAACTTTTAATTAAGAGTGGCCTACCAAGTGGTGGTCTTGCTCTTCTCATCTTGGCAAAAAGGTTTTTAGGTCGTAGGACGTAAAGCAAAGACGTAAAAGTCTCAAGCTGTATGTCTCAAGATGTTCAAACCGCTGAGAATGAGGAGTAGCAAACACCACTTTTTTATTGCACGGTGGGCGTTCTCATGGCCTCATCCGCAATTACACACTGCCTCTCCTGGCGAGCCTAATACCGTTACTCTCTATAACAATAAGCCGTTTCCTGTAAAGACCGCCTATCGCCTTTTTATATGTCTTCTTGCTCGCCCCAAACAGGCGGTAGATGACCTCAGGCGCGCTTTTATCGTCCACGGCAATAAACCCGCCCTGCGCCCTCAGCTTTTCGATAATTTTTTCCGCAACATCATCGACCTTTTCGGGACCGGGCCTTTGCAGACAGAGATCGATCTTGCCGTCTTCCCGCACCTTTTTGATGAACCCTGAGATATGCTGTCCCTTTCTTAGGGTCTGAAACACCTCGTTTTTATAAAGCAGGCCCTCGCCGGAGTTGTTGATAATCGCCTTATAACCTATTTCGGTCCTGTCGCTAATCACCAAATCCACGCCCTGGCCCTCCTGAAATTCGACCTCTCGCCCTTCAGGAAACTCAGCACGTTTTTTTAAACCTACCACCGTTTCAGCTTTTCCTCTTTTCATATGTTCCATTATTTTACGCCGAAGCCCCAATATTTGTGTTCTTAAATAAATTCATAAAAAAGAAGGCAGACATCCGAAAAAAAAAGACCATACTCGAGGCTCCGCAACCGGCATGGATACCCCGTTATGACGTCCTTCAAAATTACTGAGGTCGAAGTCTGCGTTCACGTGTATCATATAGATCATGCCGGTTGTATGGCGTTTTTTCGAATAGTTGCCTTCCTCTACTTTCTCATCCCCGCCCCTTTGGTATCGATTCGAGCAGTTCCCATCTCTCATATGCCGCCGGGATCTCTTTGTCTAATTCCGCCATCCTCGCCTTGACTGCCGGGATCCTGCTTCCGTCCTGTTTGTAGAATTCGGGGTCCGCAAGTATTTCGTAAAGGCCAGCCCGCTCCGCTTCCATCGACTCGATGAGGCCGGGAAGCGTTTCGATCTCTTTTTTCTCCTTGAACGTAAGTGTGCGCACACGCTCCTGTTTCGGACGGGGCTTTTCGGGCTTATCCTTTTTCTTCGCCTTCTCCGCCACTACCGGTGATGAGATACTTCGCTGTCTCAGCCAGTCGTCATAGCCGCCGACGTATTCGATGAGCCTTCCGTCGCCTTCAAACACTATCGTGCTTGTTACGATATTATTAAGAAACTCCCTGTCGTGGCTCACCAGCAAGACCGTGCCCTGATATTCCATAAGCATCTCTTCCAGAAGCTCAAGGGTATCGGCATCCAGATCGTTAGTCGGCTCATCCAGTACAAGCACATTCGAAGGCTTTGTAAAGAGCTTCGCCAAAAGCGCGCGGTTTCTCTCCCCGCCTGAGAGGACCTTTACAGGCGACCTCGCCCTTTCAGGGGGGAAGAGGAAATCCCCGAGGTAGCCGATTATGTGCCTCTTAATTCCGTTGACAGTCACGTTGTCGCATCCGTCTCCAACGTTGTCCATGACCGATTTTTCGTCGTCCAGCTGCATGCGGTGCTGGTCGAAATAGGCGACTTCCAGGCGTGTACCCATTCGCACGGTACCGCGAAGGGGCACCGTCGATCCGAGCAGGATATTGAGCAGGGTCGTTTTTCCCGAGCCGTTAGGGCCTATGATGCCGATCTTGTCACCCCTCATGATCACCGTCGAGAAATCGCGGATGAGAGGATTGCCCTCATAGCTATGCCCTATGCCTTTGGCCTCAAGGACCAGTCTGCCCGACCTTTCTGCCTCGTTCAGTCTCATCTCGGCGGACCCTGTTTGTTCACGCCTTGCCGACCGCTGCCTCCTCAACTCCTTCAATGCCCTCACCCTTCCTTCGTTGCGCGTGCGGCGGGCCTTGATCCCCTGCCGTATCCAGGCCTCCTCCTGCGCGAGTTTCTTGTCGAAGAGCGAATTGTGAGAGGCCTCTGCATCGAGCTCGGCCTGCCTCCTCGCCAGGTAAGTTTTGTAATCGCCGGGCCAGTCGGTGACCTGACCCCGGTCGAGTTCGATTATGCGCGTTGCGAGGGTATCGAGAAACCTTCGGTCATGGGTTATGAAGAGTATGGCTCCCCGGAATTCGAAGAGAAATTCCTCAAGCCAGCGGATTGATTCGATGTCGAGATGGTTCGTAGGCTCATCGAGAAGTAGGAGGTCCGGCTCGTTCACGAGCGCCCTTGCAAGAAGGACCCTTCTTTTGTAGCCGCCGGAGAGCCCGGCCGCAACAGCGTCAGGGTCCAACCCGAGGCGGGAAAGGGCCGTCTCGACCCGCTGTTGTATCTGCCAGCCCCCTGAGGACTCGATAAGATGCTGTACCCGTTCGAGGTCCGCGATAATGCCGGGGTCGTTGCCCGAGCCGAGGCTGTGGCCCAGGGAGCGATATTCGCAGAGCAGGTCGACAATGCCGCCGAGTCCTTCAGAAACAACATCGAAGACAGTTCCCGACAGGTCCCGTGGCACTTCCTGTTCGAGGGATGCGACCCGGCCGCCTCTTGCCCTTATGACTTCGCCCGAGTCAGGTGTGAGCCCGCCTCCCACGATCTTCATAAGTGTGGATTTGCCTGCCCCGTTTCTGCCGACAAGGCAGGCCCGTTCTCCGCGCTCGATCTGGAGGGTAACACCGTCGAGAAGATCGGGGCCGCCGAATGCGATCCTCACCTCCTGTAAACTCACTAATGCCACGTCTCACCTCGAAGAAACAAGATTAAAAAGTCATCACCACTTGTGTCTATTGAGTGTCTGTACATAAAGTCTCTTTTTCTGTTCGTCATTCCGCAGTCTTTTGGCGGGAATCTATATTGGAGTCCTCCGGACTTACCAAAACATTCGACATCCATCGGGATATCTTCTCTTTCTCAGTAATTTTGGCCTGCGAGTACTCCTCTTGTATTATAACCCAGCGTGTCGAAGGGATGATGCATGACGCCCGCAGCGAAAAGCTCTTCTACAAAAACGGCATCCTCACTGCCTTTGACATGAGCGACGCTCGAATCTGAAGATGATCAGATAGATTTGTCCATTGTTGGGTCCGGAATGCAAATCTCCCCTCGCCGGCCACATTAGAAAAACGAAAGCCATAATAAGATCTTAAAGAGAAGAAGGACAATTCACCCGCAGTTGTGCGGGAAAGTTCGGGCAAAGGGCCTAGCCTTGTTTATCTCTCTGACCAGTCATCGACCCGGGATCGAGCAGCTTCTCAATCTCTCCGGCTGAAAGACCGGTCATCTCAATGGCAACATCTTTTATCGGCCTGCGTTCCGCATATGCCTTCCTTGCGATCTGAGCTGCCTTGTCATATCCGATGAGAGGGACAAGAGCCGTAACCAGGATGGGGTTATGGCCAAGCACCGCTGATATACCCTCTTTGTTGACTGAAAAACCAGAAATCGCTTTTTCGGCAAGCAGCCGAGTGGCGTTCCCCAAAAGAATAATAGACTGAAGAACATTATGGGCGATAAGCGGAAGCATTGCATTTAGCTCAAATTCACCCCGGCTATTGCCGATAGTCACGGCAACGTCATTTGCCATAACCTGGACACAAGCCATACTCACAGCCTCAGGGACGACCGGGTTTATCTTGCCCGGCATTATAGTCGAGCCCGGCTGAAGCGGGGGCAGGAGGATCTCTCCATACCCGGCAAAAGGGCCGCTATTCATCAGCCGCAGATCATTTGCAATCTTAAGCAGCGACGAAGCCGAGGTCTTAAGGGCCCCGCTGAGTTGGGCGACGCTGTCCATGGAAGCCTGCGAAGCGAAATGGTTATCTGTCTCTTCAAAAGGCAATCCGGTACGCTCAGCAAGTTTAGTCGCCATCCTTTTGCCGAATTCGGGATGAGCGTTAACTCCTGTTCCTACTGCTGTCCCGCCGACCGCAAGTTTCCTCAGACCTTCAAGGGCTGAGCGTATCCTCTCTTCGCTTTGCCTGACCTGATAGACCCAGCCGCCGATCTCCTGCCCCAGAGTTAACGGCATCGCATCCATTAAATGAGTGCGCCCTGTCTTGACCAAGCCGGACAACTCTTCCGCACGTACCTGCAGTGCCTGAGAAAGGCCGGCCAGTGCAGGCAGAAGTGTCTCAACAGTCTCCAGATATGCGCTGACATGGATAGCCGTCGGAATCACATCATTTGATGACTGGCCGAGGTTCACATGGTCGTTAGGATGAACAGCCCCCGAGCCTATCTCCTTCCCCAGAAGCTGCGAGGCACGGTTTGCTACGACCTCGTTTGCGTTCATGTTAGTGGATGTGCCTGATCCGGTCTGAAAGATATCCAGGGGAAAATGTTCGTCCCACCTGCCGGCTGCAACCTCGTCCGAAGCCTGTCTGATGACGCATGCCAAGCCGCTGTCCAGGAGACGAAGTTCAGAGTTGACATCTGCTGCGCAGCCCTTTATGAGGCCGAGTGACCGGATAAACGCCCGGGGGAAACGCAATCCGCTGAGGGTGAAGTTCTCAGTTGCGCGCTGGGTCTGCGGCCCGTACATCGCGTCTGCCGGGACCCTGACCTCCCCTAGAAAATCTCTTTCAATGCGAAAGTCAGTCACCGCCCTCTCCGCGTGCGATTATCATAGTTAATTATACAGGAAGAGGCGGCTTCTGCAATGCTTCTCCGCAAGAATATTTGTCATGATCTGAAATTTTCTATGACAATTTATTGCCCTGTGGGATAATAGCTCTATAACCTTCTTAAGGAGAAAGACAGCCATGGCACAGATTCCAAGTCCGAGTTACAGCATCACCGTCAGGGCCGAGATAGAAAACCGAATCGGGATGTTTGCGCAACTTGCAACGGCAATAGGTCAGGCCGGCGGGGACCTCGGCTCAGTAGACATAGTCCGGGCTGAAAAGGGAAAGATCATCAGGGACATTACAGTAAACGCCCGAAACGATGAACACGAGAAGTCCATCGTAAAGTCGATAAAAAAAATCGCAGGGATAAAGGTCCTAAGAGTAATGGACCGGACTTTTTCAGCTCACCACTGCGGAAAAATCGAGATACATCCGAAGATCGCGATACGGGACAGAAATGAACTTTCGATGGTGTATACGCCCGGTGTGGCCAGGGTCTGCATGGACATCCATGAAAATAAGGAACACGCGTATCGTTACACCATAAAATGCAATACTGTGGCCATCGTTACTGACGGCACCGCAGTGCTCGGCTTGGGGGACATAGGGCCTGAGGCTGCCATGCCTGTCATGGAAGGAAAGGCCATGATCTTTAAAGAATTCGCAGATGTTGATGCCTTTCCTGTAGTGCTGGCTACAAAGGAACCGGAGGAGATCATTGCCACTGTCAGAAACATCTCTCCTTCATTCGGCGGGATAAACCTTGAAGACATCTCTGCCCCGCGATGTTTCGAAGTGGAGAGCAGGCTGAGAAAGATGCTTGATATTCCCGTCTTCCACGATGACCAGCACGGTACTGCAGTGGTCGTGCTAGCAGCACTCATCAACGTTGGGAGGCTGCTTAAGAAAGACATCACAAAGCTTAGAGTCGTTATCTCCGGGGCCGGCGCGGCGGGCGCTGCAAATGCCTTCATGCTGACATCTTACGGAATAAAGGACATTGTCGTATGCGACAAGACAGGGGCTATATATACAGGAAGAAAAAGCAATATGACTGCATACAAAAAAATCCTTGCTGCGAAAACGAACATTAAAAAGATCAGGGGCTGTATCTCAGAGGCCGTCACGGGAGCCGATGTCTTTATCGGTCTTTCGGCGCCCAATGTTCTCACACCCGACGATTTGAACAAGATGACAAAGGAGAGGGTTGTCTTTGCGCTGGCAAACCCTGAACCCGAGATCTCTCCAGAAGATGCGTTGCCGCTTGTCAGGATTCTGGCCACGGGCAGGTCTGACTACCCGAACCAGATCAACAATATGCTCGGATTTCCAGGCATATTCAGGGGGCTCCTCGATGTACGGGCAACAGGTGTGAATGAGGAGGTTAAGTTTGCTGCCGCCAGGGCGATTGCATATACGGTCAAAGACGATGAGCTCCATGAAGACTACATTATACCGAGCATATTTGACAAAAGAGTGGTATCAGCAGTTGCCCATTCGGTTGCCGAGGTTGCGAGGAAGACCGGACTTGCGAGGCATTGAAGGACAATATTAAGACCCGTTAAAGACAATTGGAACATTTTGAACACATAAAAGTACTGTTGACTGAAGATAACCCGGATGACGCGGAACTGATCAGACTGTCCCTTCGGAGGATAAAAAATATCGCCGTTAAGATGCACTGGTCGCCAAGTCTGACTTCTGCCCTTGATAAGCTTTCATCAGAAAAATTTGATATTATCCTGACGGACCTCGGCCTTCCAGAAAGTAAAGGCATCGAGTCCTTTCTGAAGATCCATGCTCAACATTCCACAGTACCGGTAATCGTTCTTACGGGACTTAGCGATGAGAGGCTTGCAGTGCAGGCGGTGCGCAGCGGGGCGCAGGACTATCTTGTTAAAGGAGAAGTGGACAGCGCCTCACTTTTGAAGGCGATCCTCTATTCAGTTGAACGTCACCGGCTGTTGACGGAACTTGAGAATAAGCTGAAGGAAATAAGAAGACTCGAGAAGGAGCGCAAAAGCATTCTCTCCATGTTCGCCCACGATATTAAAAACGCCATCCTTCCATCCCGTTGGATTTTTAAAAAATTCTTTCAGGCAAGGCACGAAACCTGGAAGATAATATTGCAGCAGCAAACAACAGCCTGGTGACAGCCGAGCATCTGCTCGAGGATTTCATGGTGTTTTCGCGCTTCGAGAACAAGGAATGTCGGCCGGCAAAGGGTGATTTCGATGTGGAAGCTGTGGTACTAAAGCAGATCGAGGTCGCAAGGCTAAGCGCTGAGCGAAAAAATGTAATAGTCGAATGCTCTTTTACAGAGCATCCATTGCCGGTCATCCCGGCCGATAGGAGAATGGTTCAGCGCGTAATTGCCAATCTGCTTCAGAATGCCGTCAGTTATACCAATCCCGGTGGCAGAGTGACCGTCAGGGTCGCAAGCTCAGGGAAACAGATTCTCTTTCAGGTCCAGGATACGGGTATCGGCATTCCGGATAATCACATCCCTTTCATTTTCAATGCCTTTTATCGTGTGAATTATGATCAGGGGGGCACAGGGCTTGGACTGGCAATCGCCAGGACAATCGTGGAAGCACATGGCGGACAAATCTGGGTTGAAAGCACAGCCGGAAAAGGAAGCACCTTCAGCTTTACCCTGCCCAGAAGATAATTGCACTTATAGCTGCTTCAGTTTAAGCCCGGATGATCCGGATAAAAAGCCCCGCCCCCAGCAGGGCTTTTATTACAGTACCTTTCTCAGATATTCAGCGATATCTTCCTGAAGGCCTCTTTCCCGGTATGTAATAACTCCGCTTCTGTCTATAAGAATATTCGTCTCAATCAAAGCGCCAAAGGCAGCTGTTACCTTATCGCCATCGTCATAGGCAACCGGGAAACTTATGCGGTTATTGTTAACAAATTCTTCGATCTTACCTCTATAACCCAGGTTTATTCCAAAAAAATCTATCCTGTCGCCGAACTCCTTATATAGCTCCTCCACACGGGGGAGTTCCTTCTTGCAGTGTGGTCACCAGGTCGTCCAGAAGAAGAGGTAAACCGGCTTTTTGCCTCTGATGTCCCTGTCATATGAAATCTCACTGCCTTTAATCGTGACTATGCTAAAGTCAGGAGATTTGTCCCCTACACCGAGCGCATACCCCTTTGCGGGGAGGATAAGCAGGGATAAAAGAAGAATGCCATTTATCAGCAAAATAAAAGATCGTTCGTAATAAAGCTGTTTCATCATCTCTCCGAATCCTTTTTTAATGTGAGCATACCCCTGAATGTCCTTTGCAGACATGCCCGGGCTGAAACGCAGGAAGTCCTCCTGATTCAAAAAGTTCGATATTTACCTTCACGGTTTTCGCCATCGCCTTATAAACATCTATTCCAGCCCTGTTTAGCTTCATAAGTGCGCCTCCGCCTATGCCGCCGACTATCACAGCATCAACGTCCTGCCCCTCAATTGCTCCCACCGGATTGCACATTCCATGGGCATGCTGCTGGTCGGCATTATGGACCACCTTAAACGCCTTCGTAGAAGAATCAACAATGAAAAAAGCGGGCGCGGATCCGAAGTGTCCGTATACCTCACTTTCAAGACCCGAAACCTCTTTGACCGGAAAACACAGCTTCATCTTAAGCCTCCTATTCAGATATTGTCTTTTCGCACACAAGGGCCTTGCATTCAGAAAGGGCGCTCGCCACCTTCCTTCTGGCGTTGGCAAGAATCCTCTGGACCGTCCCCCGGGATATCCTCATTCTTCTGCCCGCCTCTTCCTGTGTCAGTCCGTCCAGGTCGCAGAGTTTCAAGACCTCAAGCTCATCCCTGTAAAGGGTGATCTTCTCGATCCCGGCCATCGGAACCCCTGTGGGTTTGAATGCGCTGCCTCTGAACTTGCAACCGCAAAGTCTCGGCTTCTTATACCTCGGCGACATCCCCGCCATCCCTGATTATGTGCATATGCACATTATACCGGCTGATGGTTATCCCTGTCAACATAATCTTAAAATAATGAATTCAAAAACTCTTGAGGTATGAAATATGGGACCTTGGCATGATTTATCAGGAAGCCAGCCTCCAGCCCCCTTCGTATTTTCTGACCCTGATAGTCCTCATCTGGACTTTCTTCAATCTTTCACCAAAACATTCGCAATAGTCGTTAAGACAGAGAAGGGAATAAAAAGGTTGAACGGGCTCATATCCGGTCGCAAACCTTATGGTAGCCACGCTGTCTTTCTCCATATCGACACCCTCGATCTTTCTTATCACTTCATTACATACTGCGCCGTTATATAAGACAAAGGCGTCCCGTACGTAAATCCCCGTCATATAATCCCTTCCCTTGTCCGTTGGAAGATAATCCCTGTTATTTGCCCCGCTCCGGGGATTGTCGGGCGCCTCTTTTAGATAACCATCCGCCTTCAGTTTCTCTATCCCCTTGATGAACCTGGGGACATCCGCACTCCCCGCGGGGCCTGAGGAACACCCGTTAAACAATGGATGAGGATACTTCAGATACTGGTTGATTATCTTCTTCGCCTCGTCATCCGACATCTTCTGCCCGCAGGAAAGAAGAAACAGTGACGCCGCTATAGGCAAGCTATACATTAATACAGATAAGACACGCATACCTTACCTCTCAAACATATAATCTCTGCCGGGATTATCTTCGAACGCATTTTTCCGTAACAGGCCGGAAATGACATTTTATAGTCATCTGGTTTGCTAAATTCTGAGGGGACCTAAGGGGATTCAGAAACAAAAAGGCCGGTGCTCAGATAACGCTCTCCGCGGTCGGGAAGAATCACTGCAACTCTCTTGCCTTTGCCGAGTCTGCGCGCCACCCTGATCGCAGCCCACATCGCTGCGCCTGAAGATATTCCCGGCAATATTCCTTCCTTTTTTGCCAGGACCTGAGCGGTCTCGGCAGCATCGGTATCGGTCACGGTTATCACTTCATTATAGATATTCGTATTCAGCACCCCAGGGACAAAACCTGCGCCAATACCCGCTATCTTATGCGGCCCCGGACTTCCGCCCGACAATACGGGTGAGGCCGCAGGCTCCACTGCAGCGATCCAGATCGCGGAATTGCGGTCTTTCAGCACCTCGCCAACTCCGGTGATCGTGCCACCAGTACCTATGCCGGCGACAAACCCGTCAGGGGCGCTGCCCAGGTCACTTATGATCTCCAGCGCAGTCGTTTTCCGGTGTACTTCGGGATTCGCAGGGTTTTCGAACTGCTGAGGTATGAAGTAATAACCTGGATTACTCTGATGGATCTCCACCGCTTTTTCGACAGCGCCTTTCATTCCCTTCTTGCCTTCTGTGAGGACTAACTCCGCTCCATAAGCCTGAAGCAGCTGCCGCCTCTCCATCGACATCGTATCCGGCATCGTAAGGACAAGTTTATATCCTTTGATCGCGGCCACCATTGCAAGCCCTATGCCTGTATTGCCGCTTGTAGGCTCGATTATCGTTCCTCCGGCTCTTAGCTTGCCCTCTTTCTCCGCAGATTCGATCATCGAAAGAGCGATCCTGTCTTTGACAGAGCCGCCGGGGTTGTATCCCTCAAGTTTCGCCCATATCTCGGCATCCTCCGGAGCTGTCATCCGGTTGACACGGACAAGAGGTGTATTGCCGATCAATTTTAATATGTCTTCATGTAGTTTCATAAAACCTCCCCTTTAGCCGGCTTGGCAAAAGCCGGCACGGTTTATGATTAGCTGCCGGTAACAAATTATAGCACAGCGGCGAAGAAGTGTTCCTAACCAAAAGATAATGTTGTAAAATCGATGGTAATGGCAGTCACGATAATAAAATCATCCGGTCAACAGGAGGAGTTCCTCACAAAAAAGCTGGCCGAATCACTAATGCGCTCGGGCGCGCCGCCTGAGGTCGCTCTTGACATAGCCAGGCAGGTTGAAGCAAAGATACCCCCCGCATCTCACACTAAGGCCATATTCAGACTTGCTAAAAGGATGCTCAGGAAGCATAACGCCGTCTCAGGCATGAAATATTCGCTGAAAAATGCGCTCTCTGCACTCGGCCCTTCCGGCTATCCATTCGAGAAATATATCGCCAGAATACTGCGTGTCTACGGCTATGAGGTTGAGGTCGACAAGACTATAAAAGGTTACTGCGTCAATCACGAGGTTGATGTCTATGGCCGGAAGGGCAATGAGCACTGCGTCATCGAGTGCAAGTACCGCAGCGGGGGCGGCAATCCTGCAGACATAAAGATCGCGCTCTATGTTCACGCCAGATTCGAGGACATACGAAAGGCATATGAGGCGAATTCCGAGAAGGGGCCGCTCCTTCAGGGATGGCTTGTAACCAATACCCGTTGTACGACTGACGCGATAAAATATGCTGAATGCACCGGCCTTAAGATAGTAAGCTGGAGGTATCCTGAGAGGGGCAGTCTCGAAAAGATCATCGAAGAAAAAAGATTGTACCCTGTTACACTGCTACCATCGGCCAGGAAGAAAGCGCTTGACTCCCTGCTTAGAAACGATATTATTATGGCCCAGGAGATAGCTGATATGGACGAGCCGACCTTCCTGAAAAAAAGCGGCCTTGATTCCGAATCAGCCAGTCTCATAAAAAAGGAGGCGGATGCAATCTGCCCCTGTAGCTAGGCTTTTCATTTTGTCCGTCAATTATGCTATCTTAACCTATTGACTCGCTTGAAAAATCAACCTGAATATACTATAAAGACTCAGGAGGCAATCATGAACGAGACAAAGATCATACTTCCCGACAGGGATATCCCGAGGCAGTGGTATAACATCATGGCCGACATGCCGAATCTTCCTAAGCCGCCTCTTCATCCGGGGACAAAGCAGCCCATAGGGCCAGATGACCTGAAGGCCATCTTCCCTATGTCGCTTATCGAACAGGAAGTATCCACCCAGCGCTGGATCGATATCCCGGAAGAAGTGCATAAGATCTACAGCCTCTGGAGACCATCACCGCTATACAGGGCGCACAGGCTCGAAGCAGCCCTCAACACGCCTGCGAAGATCTACTATAAGTATGAAGGTGTAAGTCCTGCCGGCAGTCATAAGCCGAACACATCAATCCCTCAGGCTTATTACAACAAGAAAGCCGGGGTAAAAAGGATAGCCACAGAGACAGGGGCCGGTCAATGGGGCTCAGCGCTTGCCCTGGCAGGCAGCCTCTTCGGCATAGACGTGACGGTTTACATGGTCAAGGTCAGTTTTAATCAGAAACCCTATCGCAGGATCGCCATGGAGACTTGGGGTGCAACAGTCCACGCAAGCCCCTCGACAATAACCAATTCGGGAAGAAAGATACTCGAGGCAGACCCCGACAGCCCGGGCAGCCTGGGCATCGCCATATCCGAGGCAGTCGAAGACGCGGCTACTCATGACGACACAAATTACGCGCTCGGCTCTGTCTTAAACCATGTCCTTCTGCATCAGACAGTGATCGGGCTTGAGGCCAAAAAACAATTCGAGCTCGCGGGGGATTATCCTGATGTCATCATAGGATGCTGCGGCGGCGGCAGCAATCTCGGTGGCGTGAGCTTCCCGTTCCTTCAGGATAAGATTAACGGCAAACAACTGCGTGTCATCGCTGCGGAGCCGATATCATGTCCCACACTGACAAAAGGTGAGTTCAGATATGATTTCGGAGACACGGCAGGCCTAACGCCCCTTATGATGATGTATACCCTCGGCCATGACTTCATGCCGCCTGGCATCCATGCCGGGGGGCTAAGGTACCATGCGGATGCGCCCCTTGTCTGTCAGCTTTATAAGGACAATCTTATCGAAGCAGTGGCCTTCGGCCAGACGGCATGCTTCGAGGCTGCCATCCAGTTCGCAAAAACAGAGGGTCTCATCCCTGCGCCTGAAAGCTCCCACGCCATCAGAGGTGCGATAGACGAGGCATTGAGGGCGAAGGAAGAGGGCAAGGAGAAGACCATATTTTTCAACCTGAGCGGTCACGGTTACCTCGACATGACGGCATATGAGGATTATCTTGCAGGCAAGCTTGTCGACTACGCATATCCGGATGAGAAGATAAAAGAAGCGCTGGCAAAACTGCCTGTGATTTAAAATTTTATGATTGTAGGGGCGAGCCGCGTGTTTCGCCCTCTATTTTTATGGTCAAAGTCAAGATCTGCGGCATTACCAACATCGAAGACGCAATGGCGGCGGTCGATTTCGGAGCTGACGCGCTGGGGTTCGTCTTCGTAAAGAAAAGTCCCAGGTACATTCAACCCAAAAAAGCCGCACAAATAATAGATGAACTCCCTCTCTTTATACAAACCGTCGGCGTCTTTGCAAACGAAACCACCGAAAACATAGAAGCTGTTATCTCTATGGCCCGGCTTGATTTGGCGCAGCTTCACGGCGATGAGCCGCCTGCGATGTGCAAACTTTCCAGACGCGTCATCAAGGCTATCAGAGTAAAGTCTCTTGAGAGCCTTGCCCCTCTGGGCGAATACGGGCGGCATGTCTCAGCGTTTCTCCTTGATACCTATACACCGGAAAAACTCGGCGGCACTGGAATGATCTTCAACTGGGACGTTGCGGTAGAAGCAAAGCAATTCGGGCAGATCATCCTTGCCGGTGGGCTTACAACTGACAATGTTGCAGAGGCCGTTAGGCATGTAACTCCCTACGGTGTTGATGTAAGCAGCGGAGTTGAGCTGAAGAAGGGGAAAAAAGACCTTGAGAAGGTAAGACTGTTCATCGAAAGAGCAAAATCGGCCTGACCTCAAAATCTATTTTTCGTCATTTCAAAAAATATCCTCTGCTTCCTTAAGAAAGCCCCGATAAGCTGCTATAATTTGACCAGGCATCTGTAGTGAACCTCGAATAAATTAAAGGAGGAGTGTCATGAGTAGGGCGTCTTTTATTATCACGTCCATAGTATGGGCTCTTTCAATCATATGCGCTACTGCCGGCTATTGCGATGAGAGGCAACCCATCAAACTCCCTAATCCGCAAGTCGACGGGGGGAAACCGCTCATGCAGGTACTAAGAGAAAGAAGCTCTTCCCGGTCATTTAGCCCCGAGAAATTACCCGCTCAGATACTCTCAAATCTGCTTTGGGCTGCCTTCGGGATAAATCGCCAGGATACAGGAAAACGCACCGCGCCCTCTGCCGTCAATTGGCAGGAGATCGATATCTATGTTGCCACTGCCGAGGGCCTCTACTTATACGACGCGAAGACTCAGGCATTGAACCCAGTTTTTTCAGGAGACATTCGAAAGGCTACTGGCAGGCAGGATTTTGTAAGGGAGGCTCCTGTCAATCTTATCTATGTCGCGGATTTCTCAAGGATGGGCACTGCACCGAAAGAAGACAAGGAACTCTACTCAGCCGCAGATACGGGCTTTATCAGCCAGAACGTTTATTTATATTGTGCCTCCGAGGGGATGGCGACGGTTGTGCGCGGATCGATTGATAAGCAATCACTGGCAAAGACTATGAAGTTAAGACCTGATCAGAAGATTATATTGGCGCAATCAGTGGGCTATTCCAAAAAGTAACTGTGAATTAGGATGCATGGAAGACTGATCCGAAAGATAACAAAAACCGGGAGCTGATATGTCAAAAAAGTCCTTCCCATTGTCTAAAGTTTATGGTCTGCTCGAACCCGCGCCGGTAGTGATGGTTACGACGGCCCTCGAGGGGCGGTCGAATATCATGACCATGTCGTGGTATACGATGATGGAGTTTGAGCCGCCGACCGTTGGATGTATCATCAGCAACCGAAACCACACATTTAACATCCTGAAAAAGACCAGGGAATGCGTAATCAACATCCCGACTCTGGAACTCGCCCGGAAGATCGTGGGCTGCGGAAATAGCTCCGGACGAAAGATCGATAAGTTCAAGGTCTTTGGACTCACGGAGACAGCCGTTGCCGGTGATACTATCAAGTTGCCTTCAAAAATGAAATAAGCTTCGCATGGTATTCAAGAGCAAGTAGCTGCCAAAAATATAAATAAAATATAAACATTTAACCAGAAATAGATGTTGACAGAAATTGCCCTCCTCAATAAATTAAGACATTGTCTTTGCGCATGAGCTGTTATGTTGGGAAATGTGGGAACAGGGGACGACAGGCAGCGCCAGTGGGTATGGCGCTTATTTTTTATCTGTTCGATCTCAGGATATTGAGTCTTATCGTCGGCTCACTTTTTGTATTATTTGCAGCGCTTGAAGCCTCCTGCAGGTTCTGCATGGCCTGCAAGATTATCCTTTGATCTACGGAATGTAGGAAAAGAGTTTCTTCTTCCCGCCTGTCGCCTAATAAGCAGATTAAGAAGATTTAATTGGAAAATACCTCTGCCGGCTGGTAAATTCATATTGCGTTCATAGTTGAATGTTAAGTTTGTGTTCAAAAAAGCATTCAGACAGCATACTTGTAAACGGAGGTATCTGTGAGTTGTCCCTATTATGAAGATGAATATTTCGGAATATGTCGTGCATCAGAATCGAGGTATGTGCCCAGCATCGGAATAATGAGGAAATACTGCTTTAAAAAAAGTTATAGACTCTGTCCGACCTTCATGGCGCATACAGAAGTCTTAAATATCGGGAGGTCTAATAATGGCTGCCATATTAGTTGTGGACGATGAATATCTGATCAGAAGTGTGTTAAAAGAAGTACTGAAACTTAATAAGCATACCGTCGTGGAAGCCTCAGACGGGGCGGAAGCTATCGACGCTATAGATCCGGATGCCCTGCCGGACTTAATTTTTATGGACCATCAAATGCCAAGACTAAACGGGATAGATTGTACAAGACAACTGAAAACTCTATACCCTTCCCTCAAGGTCATCCTCATAACAGGCAGTTTCGGCATCGACGATGATGGTTATCTCGCAGCGAATAAGCATTTGTTTACGGATATCCTTCTGAAACCTTTTTCGATTAAGGATGTGGTAAGCACCGTTGAATATGCCTTAGGAGGCAAAGCACGGGAAAGAACAAGTGCTCTTGGAATGGGACAACGCCTCACATCAGGGATGATGCCAGATGTTTTTTACCGATAACCCCTTAAATCCTTTATAGTCTGTAAATAGTGATTCGCGTGCAGCCAGCAAAGCAAATGGCATTAGGCTATCTTTGGGACAGTCTCAAATGTTCGATGTCAATTCGCAGGAATTTATGTTCATTAGCCTGCCTATGGTGAAGACATGTCCACATCGGGATTGGGACACCGCAAAAAAAGCTTTTCTCCGCTCCGTGTTCTCCCTCCTTCGCGACCCATTTACTCCCTTTCACGGAAGCGCCATGATTCCTGATCCTGAAGAAGGAACGACAGAACACACGTAAGCTATAAGTCGTTTACGGCGGGCGTCGCAACCCACCCGCGGTCGACGCTGGCGGGCAGCATCTGGCCGACGTCCTCGCCGACCTCCTTGTCGATCAACGCGTTCATCTTGGCGTTCATCGTTTCGAGAATGTTCTCGATGTTTGTCCCGTTCCAATGCCAGGTTGTTGCGCTCAAACGGATCCTTCTCGAGATCAAAAAGCTCGACGTCGTTCAGTTTGAAAAGCGCATCCAGCGTAATCGGCCGGTTGTGCTGTTTGAGCGAGAAATAGCGAGTGAACTGGTGGCGGCCGTCGAACACGCTGCGGATCGCGCCACGCTTCGTCGGGTCTGGTCGCATAGCGCCGACATTGAGGGCCTCATCGCGGGAATTGCAGGCTGAATTATATCTGTGATGAAGGTTCGCTAAGATGTTTAGAAAGGGGTAAATATGGAGGAGAACTTCAGTCTGACTGATACTAAACAGGTAGCCCACTGCAACTGATAAAGAATTCGAGTAAGCCATGGCAGCTGACGAGTTCCAGAAAGGCAGACTTCAGGAAGACATCGATGGTACATAGAGGCGTTGATATCAATTGAGCGATTTAATAGGATTCGCCCTGTGTATTGAGCCGAGAAAAGGGCATGTGTAAAAGTAAGACAAGTTTTTTTCGTTCCTTCCTGATCCATTGTTTTTTATGTCAATTTCCAAATAATATAATTCCTGCTAAAAATAATTAACTAATTGACGCACAGGCAGATTCCATGTGATACTACATGGGCACGGCCTCCTGTGAAGACAAGATATTTCAAGATGAAAAGAAAAAGAAGACTTAACTGTTGGGAAGTCATGAAATGTGGAAGGCAACCGGAAGGCCATCACAGTAGTGATTTAGGTGTATGCCCGGCGGCGACTGCAGAAAACCTTGATAGGCTAAACGGTGGCACGAATGGAGGGAGGGCGTGCTGGTATGTTGTTGGCACTTTTTGCAACGGAGATATGCAGGGGACATATGCAAAGAAATACAAATCTTGTATATATTGTGACTTTTTTAAAAGAGTAAAAGAAGAAGAATATTCAAAGTATAAGCCATAAACATGACCTGCGGACAAGTTCCATGCAATTAAACGGAGAATGCCACGCTAGAATTTAAGAAAGTGCGGCACGGGTTTTAAACCTTGGAATGTTTACAGATGAGACAAACATGAAGCAGAAAATAATGTCGCGGCTTGGTAATGGAAAGCACAATGTCTCAGTGCAGACTGTCACAAAGGGGGGAATGCCAACACAGGGCGACAGAAAACGCGTATGTCTTTTTATTCTCGAGGTTCTTGAAGATTGCCCGGCAAGAACTTCCCGTGAAGCGATATACCCTGGAATCTTGTTCTCTGTGAATAGAATTTATGTATTTCATCTCGTTTAATTACTGGAATCTGATAATAATCTGTACGCTGGACTGCCGAAGACCCTTCTCTATACGCAGGGACATATGCAAAGAAATACAAATTCTTTCATATATTGCGATTTTTTTAAAAAACCCGCAATTGTTGCGATCTGCAATAACGATCAGTTTATCAGTGAACACCACCACTTGAATATTATTTCAATCGTAACTATTTGTATTTGCTACAATAAAGATAATCACCAAAGCTAGCAAGACAAGAATGGCGGCAAATATAACAGACATCCAGCGATTTCTTGATCTCGCAGGGGTCATTATTTTAGTTCTCGATTCCGATCAGCAAGTCAGGTATATAAACAAACAAGGTTGTGAGACCTTAGAGGTCGAAAGAGAGGATATCCTTGGAAAGAACTGGTTTGATAACTTTCTTCCTGTAAAGATAAGAGATGATATAAAGATGGTTTATAGAAAGTTAATGGCTGGGGAAATTGAGTTGACTGAATATTTCGACAACGTCGTTTTGACGAAGGCGGGACATGAGAGAGTAATTGGATGGCACAATACTGTGCTAAAGAACGAAACGGGGACAATTATTGGCACCCTTAGTTGGGGAGAGGATGTTACAAATAGAAGAAAGACGGACAAAAAAAGAGAAGATCGTATTAAAGAGCTTGAGAATAGGGTAAGTGAACTCAAGTCGATGAGAATGAATATACCCATTTGCTCATGGAATAAAGAGGACGTGCAAGAAGCAATTAAACAACATTATCATCAGATAGCAATAGATGGTAAGTGCTCCGAATGCCTGCACATGCTCAAGATGGCTTCTCAAGTGACAAAGTAAAGTGAATACAACGCATTCTTATTTCTCTTGGCAATCTGCGCTTATTAGTATTTCACACATTTCAGTAAAATAAGAGTATGAAGAAAAAACACAAGAATGAAGTGAGCCAAATTCTTAATGGATTGAAATGCTCTAAGGATTTTTTATGCTATACCTCTGGGCTAGAAAAGCTTTGCAATGCGGAGGATATTGGGTTGGAATCATTTCTTTTGTGTCTGGAGTCAAACCCACAAGATTGCAAATTTTCCGTCCGTTATGGCGGAAGCTCTTTTTGTCAATGTCCTCTGCGGGTTTATATATCTAAGAAATTGATGAAATGAATGTGAGATATGTAAAGCTCACGTCATGCAGAAAGTGAAGTTTTTTATCGGCAATCTGCAAATGTTTCATCTTCCCATCCCTGTTTTGTCGTCGGTACATCTGACAAAAACAGAGAGCATAGTTCAGGGAAAAAGCAGAACTATGCAGTAGTATACTTATGATGTACGAAGACCTTGATAGCAAAGCTCGTAAACAGATCCCGTGAATTTCTTGCCCCTAAGCATGCACGCCACTCATATCTCAAAAAGGCAGTGTCGTGATCTTATCGCGCACAATACTCTGTAAGAATTCCTTTGATGATAATAAATTGGGCGAGTTCAAGACAAGGGGTATCGCAGTTCACATCTTGGCCGACATCTGATATGCAATCGTCGAGACAATTAAAGTAGAAATCGCTGTCGGGGGGATCACACCCCCGGGGTCTCTTTCCTGTGCCGGTCTGCTTCCCCCACTGCCCGTTGGTGAGTCCCCAGAAGGTCTTGCCCGCAAGGACATCACCGGCAGTCGCCCCATTGGTATTGTCCGGCACCGGAAGCTTGCCCTGGATATCAAGCAATGACTTTGATGTGCCTGTTCCCGGTCCCTGGGTTGGCTCCTTGAAAGCGCCCGGAGAAGGGATCACGGCACCGGTATCAAGACGGTTATATATCTCGGTTGTCGTAGGCATCCCGCTTCCGGCAGAAGGAAGGCCGGGCGAGTCGATGCTGCCTCCAATGCCACTACTGGCAATGTAAAGGCGCACAGAAATATCCATAGTATGGTTTTGTTTTTCATTGAATCCCTTTCTTTATTATTGGATCACCATGCTGTCTGCCGACACTGCGCCGCCGGTCACGGTCATGTTCCCGGGGATGGTGCTTGTCGCACCGCCGGTCCTTTGGAACCCACCCCCGTATCCGCCCTCAAGAATCACCTTCTTGGGTTGATCAAAGTCCATAGGGCTGAAGACCCCGTAGGACTTAAGCAATATCCTCTCCCAATCGGTTATTACACCGCCGTATGCCTCGGATATGGTCCTTGCATATGCGTACCTCTGCTGTATATCCTCTTTACCATGTATTCGGCAAAAGTTGCCGAAAGGGTATGGTCTTTGTCCATGCCGGTAATCTGGTAGCTGCCGGTGGGATTGCTGGCGGGATCGCCGTTATCCGAAAGTGACAGCATGTAGTACTCCGGCAAAGGGTGATAGTGCAGGTGACGTCCCATCCATCCGGTGCCGCTGAAACGCAGGATATCCCGCCGTTAGGGCCGGGATTAAGAGTCATCGCATGCTGGACAGTCTTTACGTGATAGTCCGGCGAAGCATGGTCGAAATGTATCCGCCCCACATTCTCGGCCCAGGCATAGCCCGACATGGCCCCGGTTATATCGTCAAAGCTCACGTTGCCATGCGTAGGGCTGAAGTTTATCCAGCCTGCGGTTTCACTCCAGCCATAGCCGGTAAGACGACCGTCTGATTCGAGATTCACGCCCCAATTTGTCGCCGAAGTGTTGCCGTAAGGGCCGCCGGCATCCGCTCCCAGTTTGATCCAACCGATATTTTCAGCCCAGGCAAAGCCGCTTAAGAATGTCGGGGTGACCATCACCCCCGCATCGGTCGGCATGAAGTTTATCCACCCCGAGGTCTCGGCCCAGACGTATTTGTCAGTATCGCTTATGTTGCCCGAGGCAAAGGCGGATTGCCAGCTCATCAGAAGAATCCCCGGAAGCATACAGAACAATAAAGCCGTCTTTTTCATCCCAGGCTCCTTTGGAAGGCAATGTTACCACATGGCAACTAACTAATCCATGGGCAGCGCATTCTTTATAGGAGAACGGCAGCCATAGTGCGTTGTCTCTCCCCATTCCCACTCAAATACAATTATGCAAAGCCTGACCCTCCCATGGATGAATTTAAAAAACAGGGCTGTTTTTAAGGCTTAGAATCGCACTTTCAGTGTCAAAACAGGCTGTCTAGGCGGGGTATTAATGTCCTGGAGAGGGGCAAACCGGAGGATGACAACGTACGACTCTGTACGCATACTCTACTTTTTACTCCACTCAGTTCCGGGCGTTTTATAATAAATCAAGAGGAGGACTTAGCTCGACATCAACGATGCAGAGGTCGAAACGATCAGGTCGATGCCGGGAGAAGCGGTGACTGCGTAGGTATTGCCGGGAAGAAAGATGGCTCGACTAGCAGTGGCGTACTATGGCGGAGACTGAAGGAAGAAAGGGGGCTGAAACGATGAAGGTACAAGGACTGATAAAGTTAGAGGGGGTATTGTGGTCTACGGTGGGAAGTCCAAATGAGGAACTGGAGGTGCGTAATTGCATCT
>OUUY01000068.1 GCA_900302705.1 Candidatus Sulfobium mesophilum | reverse complement strand
ACACGCTCGGCATCGGGATCCCCGTAATAATCAAACAATCTATATTGTCTGCCCGTCAGCGCTGAAAACTGCTCCATGGCTTTCCGTACTACCGCCGGCGTTGCGTCATAAAATCCGTTTACTGTCTCACGTCCCTGGAAATATACGTCAGGGTTTTGTGCCGTTCCCCGTATCATGGGACGGTCAGGCGTGAGCCCGCGCATACGGTGAGCTATCACAAGGTCATCATTAATCATCGCCCTCATATCGTCAAAAGAGAGTTCCTCGATCTTCTGGATCTCGTGGGAGGTCCTGAAGCCGTCGAAGAAATGGATGAAGGGCACCCTCGACTCAAGTGTTGCCGCTTGGGCTATAAGCGCAAAATCCATCGCCTCCTGGACGTTCTTGGAACAAAGCATGGCGAAGCCTGTTGCCCGTGCAGCCATGACATCGGAATGGTCTCCGAATATGGAAAGCCCCTGGCATGCTAAAGCCCTTGCAGTAATGTGGAACACCGCAGGCGTCAGTTCGCCGGCAATCTTGTACATGTTCGGAATTATAAGCAAAAGTCCCTGAGATGCAGAGATAGTCGTAGCCAAAGCTCCGGTGACAAGAGAGCCATGCACTGCTCCCGCAACACCGGATTCTGACTGCATCTGGCTCACTCTGGGGACCGAACCCCAGATATTCACCTGGCCGGCGGCAGTTTTGGCGTCGCATATCTCCGCAATGGGTGAAGAAGGTGTTATTGGGTAGATTGTTATAATCTCATTTGTCGCGTGCACCACATGCGCACACGCTGTGCAACCGTCAACCGTTACCATCTTTCGAGCCATAGCATCCTCCTTCTCACCTTGCCATCGTTTGTAGAATTATTGTATGACTATTTATGTATATATTTCATTATATTATAAATCACCCGTCTTGACGAGAAGAGCCCGGACCAAACTGCATTTCCCATGTGACTTAACATAGCATCGTGCAAAAAATAATCTTCAGATTATCTCCATGAATCTTAATACCCACTGTTATTTTCTTTGCCACCCCGCCCTGCATTATCTTCCGGTTTTCAGTCTCCTGGACGCAGCAACAATAACCCCTGCGGTTATGAGTGACATCCCTAGCAGACCGACAGACATAACGGCATCATTCATCAGCTCTGGTTTTACCAGGAGAACAGCCCCCAGGCTTAGCATCATCATTCCGGAGACAAGTTTTAACATCTGTCCCTGCAGTTCAGTTAGCTTTTTGGCGCCAAGGGTAACTGCGAAAAACAAAACTATCAGCGCGAGGGGTATAATGTAGATCACATTGTATAATACAAGATAAAAGTAGTAATGCATTTTAGGCAGGTTGCGCAGTGTCAGAATACGCGTATAGGCCATGGGAAATCCAGCCGTACAAAACAGTTCATACATATTTGCCGCAGCTGCAAGAACCACGGTGCCGAGGATCACGGAAGGAAACGAAGTCGCCTTTAACAGTTCCCTCATGCGCTCATATAGCCTCGGTTTCGCCTTTTCCGGAATAACGAGTGAAACTCCTTTCCTGTAATAAAAGAAGTCCTTGATATTTATGAGCGCCACGCTTAACGCTATCGCGCCGGCTGCCGTCGTCACCGCCGCAAGCCTGCCGGCGAGCAAAAAAATGTTCAGCCATGCCGCCATAAAAATGAAGTAGATAAAGCCTGAGAAAAAAACAAAAATGCCTCCGACAAGAAACACCTTTTTTCTTGACTGGACGTGAAGAAGAATGCCAAGGAGGGTGAAAAGCACGAAGAACGCGCAGGGATTGAATCCGTCAACCCCCGCGATAATGATTGTCTGATAAAGAAGTGAGTCGGATATCTTGAGTTCGCCTATTAGCGGTAGTTCTACTGTTGTGTCTTTCCGGGTGGCCGGTTCGGTCATCTGCTGCACGCCTGCTCCATCCTCTCGCCCTTCCAAGGCGCCGCCGGGATGAGGTGTTGTTTCCTCAGGGCATTCGGAGCCCTGCGGGCAGACGTCCTGTTGCCCGGTAATTCCGCTATTCGGGTGCAGCAGAGGCGTCTCCAGGTTCCTTCTGAGTTTTTCAAGGGGATCGAAGCAGGTATCTGCAATACATTTAATTACCATCTTTTCGATATCTCTTCCGGTAGACTCATCTGCTGCGTAACCGATAATCGGTTCCATTCCCCCGATAAAAGTGGTGGGTACCCCTTTTATCTTGATGCCATAGGCATCAGCAAGGGTGGAGAAGAACCGTGCGCTCTCAGGGTTGTTTTTTACTTCAAATGATCTTATATCAAGTTCCGGATATTTCCTTCCCAACTTACTCAAGAAAGCTTCTTCCTTTTCACAATGGAGACAACCGGCAGACCAGAAGAAATACACAATTACCTTGCCAGCCGCATATGAGTCTTTTCCATCAGGATGAAGTAAGAACAGACCCGCAATGAGCAAAGAAATGAGTATCGCGCTTGTAGGTAACAATACTTTCCGAATATGGAT
This sequence comes from Candidatus Sulfobium mesophilum, assembly GCA_900302705.1. Classification (GTDB taxonomy): domain Bacteria; phylum Nitrospirota; class Thermodesulfovibrionia; order Thermodesulfovibrionales; family UBA6898; genus Sulfobium; species Sulfobium mesophilum. The sequence continues at coordinate 30,372 of OUUY01000068.1, read as the reverse complement.
CATAGCCCTTATGTTCAAATAATAACACCTGCGTCGTCGAAGAGCGCAGAAAAAGAATTTTCACGCTAATAGCCCTAAATGGCATAAAGTCAGAAGACTCCATGATAGTGAAAAATATTTAGTTTTTTTAGATATGTTAATTATATTTTTATATATTTCCAGGAAAAGGTGTGAAAAACATCATTGTTAATCGAGGGCTTTCGTCCATCGACTTTATGGTATGTTTATTGCTTCTTCCACGATCGTGTTAAAGATATTAATTTATGAAAAACCGCTCGATATTTCTCATTTAATATCACACGACTAGTTACTCAAGGTGTTGACGGACCTGTCAGGAAGCTAAAGATGAACCCATCCTATAATAATGATTTTAGGGTATTGATAGTAAACGATGACCCCTACATGAGGTCTTTCCTGACAGCATTCTGCGAGGTCAACAATTATGATGCTTCTTTCGCAAGAACCGGAAAAGATGCCCTCGCACTCATCGAGCAAAAAGGGCCGTATTTATTGATCATAGCAGACTTCCTGATACCCCACATGCACGGAGTTGATTTTATCATGCAGGTACGGGGAAGATGGAAAAATATTCCCGTCATCGCGCTAAGTTCATCGGGAGAAACAGAGAAGTCCCTCATCGAAGCCGGGGCCTGTTTATTTCTGGAAAAACCTATTAACCCGTATATATTAGAAAAAGAGATAGAATCAATTCGCGGTGCCGGGGAGCACGGTCTGCCTAAACATTACCCGGCAGGTCCCTAGGGGAACTCCCCCTTACATTTCACAACTCATTCTGCAGGAACTATCTAGATAACGAAGGCGTTATTGCAATGTCTTTGGTTTCCGCCTGTCAGCAGTCCTGCTATTATTGTCCGCTATCACTGATTGTTTCTTGCAGGGCTGTCGCCTCCCTGGGATGAATATTTAGGACTAACCTTTTTCTCAGACTTGATATCAGAAGTTTTATCTTTCACGGGACCGTTTACCTCCGACAGGTCGAACTTTCCTCCAATGCAAAAGTGACATCCACTGCCCTCGCTGACATAACCTCCACCGTTGATACAATCATTTTCAGTAGTAGCAGCCATGCCCGCCGATACAAAAGCAAGACACATGAGAGTGAGGAAAAATAAAAAAATAAGTCCGACCTTAGCATTCCCCTTCATTTTTACCTCCAGCTTTCTTTTTTTATTCCGGGCCAGAGCTTCTAATAAGCCCACGCCATCAGTAAAAATTAGCACCGCCGGAATATTCATGTCAATTTGAAGTTTTAATAATGAAGATGCCTCGAAACTGCAATTTTATTTGACTACGTTCAAAAGAGGGATGTTTATCGGGTCGCAGAATCTGCCCCTTACCCACAAAAAAACTTGACCTTTAGGACATCTCCGTGTAATATTTTTTTTACTAGGTTCCGGAAGTTTTTGTCGTGCATAAAGTGACCGCAAAGACTTTGAGCTTTGCGGTTTTTTTATATTGTGTCTCCGGACTTTAAATAATCTATTTTTTACAGGAGGGCGGCGCAGCATGCAGCAGAGAGGAACAGTGAAGTGGTTTAATGAAGCTAAAGGGTATGGATTTATCACCAAGGAAGACGGGGGAGACGTCTTTGTCCACTACTCAGAAGTTCAGGCCAATGGTTTTAAAACCCTTTCTGAAGGTCAGACCGTTTCATTCGAACTGGCCGACGGTCCAAAAGGCCAAAAGGCGGTGAACGTTACGAGGGTCTGATAAGCCTATTCATTTGATCACAAAAAGAATCTTAAGCCCCTTTTTGAAAGGGGCTTTTTATTTTGTCACGCCTGAATCAGCCCTTACCGACCTCATAAGCCGCTCATATTTCTCGGCGCCTATACAGTCCCTGGCAGCGGGGCACCATTCAATGCAGGACGGCCGCATCTCGCGGGTCACCTTCTTCCCGCATTTCTTGCAGTCAGCCTCGACCTCGTCTGTCCAGATCTCATTCACTGTATTGCACCAGAAACAGCTGACCTCTTCCGGATAAGGGGTCCGTATCTCCTTGCTGCCTGGGCATCCTTCTTTTAATATGCTCATACCTCTATTTTAACAGATGGACAGATAATGACTATGAGATAGATCATAAAAAAAGGTCCTCCCTCACAAATAATGAAAACTACGGACTTTTCATGACCATCAGCATAGTTCTTCTCTTATTAGTAAATTTTGTTTATACTTTTAGCAATGGCTTGGGAACGTCAGATGTTTTATTCCTCTTTCATGCGGAATGGCATATTAAAAATATGCTGACAGGCTTTATTTTAGGAGCATCCACCTTAATACAATTCGTGACTGCCTATCTCGCTCTAAGGCTGATAAAAGTCACCGGCAACCGTACTTCATGGGGTTTGATTTCATTGGCCATTTCTTTCATGGCTATCCGCCGGTCCATTTCATTGTATGAGTTTGTTTCAGGGGACTACCGGTATCCATTAGACCTGTCATTTGAGTCGGTTGGACTCATTACATCCATCCTGATGCTTGGCGGTGTTGTTTTGATATCACCTCTTTTCAAATCCATGGCTGATGAAATTACCCGGCGCAAAGAGGTTGAGAAAGCCCTTCGCAAAATCGACAAGGAATTAAGTAACATTACGTCAAACATAGGGGAAGGGATTTGGGTATTTGATAAAAAAGGGGTCATAGTTTTCATGAATCCTGAAGCTGAACGTCTTTTAGGGTGGACCATCGGTGAGTTGAAGGAAAAGGGTGCTCACAATCTTATTCATTGTTGCAGCGCAGACGGCGCTTCATTGCCGACCGAAGAGTGCAATATTCTCAAAGTTATGAGAACCGGAGAAAGATTCCATTCGAGAGATGAAGTCTTTGCAAGAAAAGACGGTAGGATCTTGCCTGTCTCTGTTATTTCCACTCCTATCATGGAAGACGGCGAGATCGTCGCTTCAGTTACTGCTTTTCAGGACATCTCTGAACTGAAACGGGCAGAGAACAAACTTCGGGAAATGTCACTGCGCGATGAACTCACGGGGCTATACAACCGAAGAGGATTCCTAAGCTTAATTGACCAGTATATTAAGATTGCAAAAAGACAAGATAAAATAGTTTTTATGCTTTACGCTGATGTGGATAATATGAAGGCTATTAACGATAAATACGGACATCTGGAAGGCGATGAAGCACTCAGGGAAAGCGCGATTATACTCAAGGAAACTTTTCGGGAATCAGATATCATTGCCCGTGTCGGCGGTGATGAGTTCGCAGCCATTACATTGGAGGCCTCTCAGGCTGATATGCATGTCGTAGTTGCACGTTTACAGGAGAACCTTGAACGTCACAACTCAAAAAGTAACCGTAACTACATTCTGTCTTTAAGCTGGGGGATTTCTCACTGTGAGCCGGAGAGCGTTTGTTCTGTTGATGAAGTACTGTCGCAGGCTGACAAATCAATGTATGAACATAAGAAAAGTAAAATAAAGTTATAGCATGGCCTTTTTCATGCGTAATCAGGTCCGTGCTAACACGTAACTTCCATAACTAGGCTCTGTCCTTCACTATTTGCCCCACCTTTTGTAAATCTCATGCCCTACCCCCATAACATCAAGTAGTTTCCCCGCAACAAAATCAATCATATCTTCCACCCTTTTTGGGCCGTGGTAAAAGCCCATCACCGGGGGGGCTATTCTTACCCCGAGCCTGGCCAGCTTAAGCATGTTTTCAAGGTGGATAGCGCTGAAGGGCATCTCCCTCGGAGCCAAAACAAGCGGCCTTCCCTCCTTTATCGCCACATCGGCTGCGCGTTCGACCAGGCCGTTGGCATAGCCATTTGCGATTCCTGACAGGCTCTTCATTGAGCAGGGGACGACAAACATCCCGTCGGTCCTGAACGAGCCGCTTGCCACGGGCGCTTCGAAGTCAACTTCATCGTAATAAAGAATATGCTTCGAAGCGGCAAATTTCCTGATCCTTTTTTCTACCGCCTCAATTGTTTTGCCTGAAAAGTCCACGCCGGCCTCCTCGAGGATAATCGAGAAAGACTGGCGGGAGATTATCACATGCACCTCAGCGGTTCGGGCGAGCTCGCGTAAGACCCTTAAACCTATAACAGGCCCTGTCGCTCCTGTTATGCCGAGGACATATTTTTTCATATGATATAAGCCGTCAGAGTAAATAGGAAAACCGTCATGCTTATATAGCCGTTCATATTGAAAAAGGCCATATCAAGCTTGCTCAGGTCATTTTCTCTTATGAGGGAATGTTCATAGATAAAAAGTCCTGCAATAACCATCATGCCCGCCCAGTAAAAAGCTCCTAGCTGAAAGATAAGACCGTTTGCGAGAAGGAGAAGAAAACTGCCTGCATGAAGCGACCTTGACAGGTAAAGCGACTTCTTTACACCGAACCTTCGCGGAATTGAATAGAGCCCGTGACTTCTGTCGAAATCAATATCCTGAAGCGCATAAAGCACGTCGAAACCGGCAAGCCAGAAAATAACCGCGGCAGCAAGCGGGATTATTGCTGCATCGAATGCCCCCTTCACCGCAATCCATGCGCCCAGAGGCGCAGCTGATATTGCAAGTCCGAGGACAAAATGCGACGCCCAGGTAAATCTTTTTGTAAAGGAATAGACAAAGAGAACCCCGATCGCAACAGGGGAGAGTTTCAGGCAAAGCGGATTCAGCATATATGCGGCCCAAACCATTAAACTGAATGAGCAAAGTACAAACAAAACAGTCTCAGGTACGCCTATAGCACCTCGGGGAAGTTCCCTGCCCGCGGTGCGGGGGTTGGCAGCATCGATCCGCCTGTCGATTATCCTGTTTAGTCCCATCGCACCTGATCTCGCCCCGACCATGGCCACAATAATCCAGAAAATCTGACTTAATGAAGGCAGCCCTGATGCTGCTATCAAGGCGGAAGTGAAGGCAAACGGAAGCGCAAAGACCGAGTGAGAGAACTTTATCATCCTCAGGAAAAGCGAGATTTTCTGAATAACTGCGCTCATAAATGTCCCTTTTTCATTTTGATAATAGTATAGCCGATTGTGCGCTATAATTTTTATGATATGGGGAAGAAACATGCCATTCTCCCGGCGATCTTTATAGTCTCGCTCTCAGGCCTCTCCTTCGAAATTGTTCTGACGAGGATATTCGCAATCTCTCTTTGGTACCACTTCGCCTTCATGGTTATAAGTATTGCCATGCTCGGTATCGGAGCAAGCGGTACTCTTCTTTCTGTATATCCACGCCTTAAAGACAGCCGCCTTATACCTCTTTACTGCGCGGCCTTCAGCGTAGCCATCCCTGCGGGCTATCTGGGGATAAACAATATCCCTTTCGATCCGGTCAAACTCTCCTGGGACAGAAGCCAGCTTCTCTACATCAGTCTTTACTACCTGTTCCTCTCCCTGCCATTCTTCTTTTGCGGCCTTATCATCTCGACGACCTTTTCCGCCCTCGAGCGGCCCCCTGCTCACATTTATGGCGCGGACCTCACAGGAGCCGGTATGGGATCCCTCCTTACGATTTGGCTTTTGTCCGTGGGAGGACCGGAAAGGATCGTCTTTGCAATCTCGGCAGTGGCCTCGCTCTCGCTGTTTGTCAGCGGGGGCAGGAAATCGAGGGTTGGCGCCCTCATATTTATTTTCGTAAATGCCATCTTAATTTATTTCCAGCCTTCTTTCGTCAACCTTAACATATCTTCTTACAAACCTCTCGAGTCTGCACTGAAATTCCCGCAGGCAGAAGAACTCAAGACCTTCTACAGCCCCTATTCCCGAGTTGACATATTCAGGTCCCCTGCTGTCAGGTTTGCCCCCGGACTCAGCTTTAAATACTCCGGGAGCATACCTGAGCAGACAGGAATTTCGATTGATGCGGGAGATATATACGCGGTTACCCGTGGTGGTAACAGAGACACCCTGGATTTTATCCCCTATCTTCCATCTTCCCTGCCTTATCAAATATCAGACAGAGGCAAGGCCCTTATTCTGGAGCCCAAGGGCGGGCTCCCTTCGCTGACCGCCCGGTATTACGGCTGGACAGACTACAAGGTCGATTCCAATCCCCTTGTGATAAGGGCAATAAGGGAATATCTCGGGGATTTTTCATCCGGCATCTACGATTCGCGCACCTGGACAGGCATAGGCCGAAGCTGGCTCGCTTCGGCTGATGAGAACTTCGACCTTATAGATATCACCTTGACAGGATCAATTCCTGCAGGCTCGTCCGGTTTTTCCGAAGACTATAGATTTACAGTAGAGGCGTTTGAAAAATATCTCTCCCATCTTACACCCACCGGCCTGATCTCTGTAAACCTTTATATTCTTCCGCCGCCAAGGGCCGAATTCCGCCTTATCAGCACCCTCGCGGCGGCCTTCGACTCCATGGGCATCGGCGATTTTGGCAGCCACGTTGCGGCAATCAGAAGCTGGGGGACAGTAACTATCATAGTGAAAAGAACGCCTCTCTCGCAGGAAGACATCAGAAACCTTAAGACCTTTGCCGCTGACAGGCGGTTTGATCTTATCTATTATCCTGGCGTCAGGGAAGACGAGACAAACGTATATGTGAAGATGCCATCGGATGAATATTATAAGGCATTCACCAGCCTTATATTCCCTTATGCGCGAAAAGGCTTCATCGACCGCTATCTTTTCGATATAGCCCCTGTGCATGATGAAAACCCTTTTTTTCATTTCTATCTTAAACTGAGAAATATTAAAAAGATATATACGATGATGGGTGAGAAATGGCAGTACTTTGTCGAAGAAGGTTATATGTTGCCGCTCATATTTGTACAGGTGATATCGCTGGGGCTTGTTCTTGTGGTCTTTCCGGCACTCAGACGAAAGAAATCAGCCGATAAGAGTTCAGCAGGCAATCTTTTTTTTACTCTTTCATATTTTGCTCTTCTCGGCATTGGATTTATGTTTACCGAGATATCCTTCATCCAAAAAATGATACTGCCGCTTGAAAACCCGCCTTTTGCGATGTCTGCGGTGCTTTCATCTCTGCTTTTCAGCTCCGGCGCGGGAAGTCTTTTAAGCCGCAGGTTTTCTCTGCTTAGAAAATCACCGGTCCTGCTCGTCATCTCAATTCTGATAGTGACATACAGTCTTTTGCTTCCAGCCGTAATCCCGATGCTTTTTCCCTATTCGCTCAAAACGAAGCTGGTTGCTGTCTTTATCATGATGCTGCCGGCAGGACTTCTCATTGGAATACCATTTCCACTCGGGATCACCTTATTAGGGGAAAGCCGTCCGGCCCTCATACCATGGGCGTGGGCTGTAAACGGCTGCTTTTCGGTCATCGCGCCCATACTTGCAGTAATACTTGCACTGTCCGTTGGCTTCAGGGCGGTCCTGGCTGCGGGAGCGGGGATGTATATGCTGGCGTTTTTCTCGTTAAAATCGCTCCGCCACCCGGTACTGCGGCAGTCGGGAAAGTTTGATTAAGCGGCTTGGCTTTTTTACCTTTTTTTCTCTGCTTCCCCGACCATGGGGACAAAGGCAACAGTGCCCAGCTGCATAACATCGAGGTCACCCTTCTTCTTGGTCACAATGGTAAGAATTTGAGTGTAAATTGTGCTCCCCAACGGGATGATAAGCCTCCCGCCCTCTTTAAGCTGTCTGATAAGCGAGGGCGGTATATGGTTGGCAGCGGCGGTCACAATAATCGCGTCATAAGGTCCGTGTTCCTCCCATCCGAAATATCCGTCCCCATATTTCACTTTTATGTTTCTGTAACCGAGGCTGCTGAGAAGTCTTTCTGCATGTTCAGTGAGTCTCTTCCTTATTTCTATGGTATAGACTTCTGATACTATCTCTGCCAGAACCGCGGCCTGATATCCCGAACCCGTTCCAATTTCCAGTACCCGATCACCAGGCTTCAGCTTCAGCGCCTCTGTCATCAGCGCCACTACATAAGGCTGAGATATGGTCTGCCCCTCTCCGATAGGGAGGGGATGATCCTCGTATGCCTGACCCGCAAGGCCCCTGTCCACGAAACGCTCCCTCCCAATCCGCGACATTGCATTAAGGACCTTGGGGTCCCTGATCCCCCTGTCCCTGATGTCCCTCTCTATCATCTTCTGCCGCTTACCGGCGAAGTCTTCCGCCGCATATAGCCAAGGCTCAACTGCCAAGGAGGAGACCAATAGCAGGAGTAGGAGGATAATCAGGCGGAAAGCAACGGGGCGCCAGTTATGATTATCAAACTTTATTAGATGCATCATCTATATTTTACATTACAAATCACAAAAGCGAGAGAATGCCGGGTCCGCGCAAAAGGGACTTTCTTGATGGTGAACCTGATCATGGTTGCCTCAACTTAACATACACGGACATATTCAGTTATAGTAATGATACCTCATGCAGAAGTTCATAAACATAAAGGGCGCCAGGGAGCATAACCTAAAGAACATCGACGTAAGTATCCCGAGACAGGCAATAACAGTGATTACCGGGCCGTCGGGCTCGGGGAAATCCTCCCTTGCGATAGATACAATATATGCCGAAGGCCAGAGGCGTTATGTTGAGAGCCTCTCTGCATATTCACGCCAGTTCCTTGAGCAGCTCAGCAAGCCGGATGTGGACTTCATTGAAGGACTTTCTCCCTCCATAGCGATAGACCAAAAGACTGTAAGCAGGAGCCCCCGCTCCACACTCGGCACGATCACTGAGATATATGATTACCTGCGAGTGCTCTATACCAGGGTCGGGAAGCCTTTTTGCTATAACTGCGGTGCGGAGATTTCCACACAGGGATCGGGGGATGTCATGCAGGCGATACTTTCCCTGCCCGAGGGCACAAGGATCCAGGTCCTGGCGCCAATTGTGAAAGACAGGAAAGGCAATTACAGGAAAGAGCTCCAGGAGATGAGGAATGAGGGGTTCGTGCGTGCGAGGATCGACAATGTTATGGCGGACCTGACCCAGGAGATCATTCTCGAGAAGAAAAAACGTCATACCATTGAAATAGTCATCGACAGACTGATCATCAAAGACGGCATCGAACGGCAGTTAAGGGATGCGGTAGACACCGCCTTTAAATATTCAGACACAGTTGTCACAAACCTGCTTAAAGAAGACAGGGATATCCTCTTTTCCAGAACAACCGCTTGCCCGAGATGCGGGATAAGCTATCCGGAGATATCACCGAGATTTTTCTCTTTTAATAGCAAAGCCGGCGCGTGTCCGACCTGTAACGGCCTTGGTTTCAGAAACATATCCGAAGATGCTGTTGACCTGGAGGAGCAGATTTTTTGCCGGACCTGCCACGGATTCAGATTAAGACCTGAGGCGCTCAGCGTAAAGTTCATGGGAATTAATATCGGAGAATTGAGCAGGATGGCAGTCTCCGACGTGATCTCCTTTTTGGAGAAATTGAAATTAACCGAAAGGGAAGGCATCATCGCTTCACGCATACTGAAGGAAGTCAGGGACAGGCTCTCCTTTCTGAAAAAAGTCGGGCTCGGATATCTTACGCTCGACAGGCCGTCGCTCACCCTCTCAGGAGGCGAGGCTCAGAGGATAAGACTTGCCACCCAGATGGGCTCCTCCCTGACCGGTGTTCTTTACGTGCTTGATGAGCCAAGCATAGGTCTTCACCCCAGAGACTGCACAAAACTCCTGGACAGCCTCTCTTCGATACGTGACGCTGACAACACAATAATAATCGTTGAGCACGATGATGAAACGATCAGATGGGCCGACCATGTCATTGACATGGGGCCAGGAGCCGGTGTCAGGGGAGGATGGATTGTGGCGGTGGGCACTCCGGAGCAGATTGAGAAGAACGAAAGGTCTCTGACGGGCCAATATCTGAGCGGCTCATTGGCGATAGAAATTCCTTCCAGCAGAAGAAGGCCCGTGGACTTTATAGAAATAAAGGACGCGTCTGAACATAATTTAAAACATCTTGACGTAAATATTCCCCTGAAGCTTTTTACTTGCGTCACCGGTGTATCCGGCTCAGGCAAAAGCACCCTGATCTTCGACATCCTGTACCGCGCAGCAGAGAAAAAACTTTCAAAGGGTCTGGATGTTGGTTCGCCTGGCAAATACAGGGAGATTGCCGGATTGGAGATGGTTGACAGAGTAATAAGTGTCGACCAGGCGCCCATTGGCCGAACGCCGAGATCAAACCCGGCAACATACACCGGGTTCTTCTCCTTTATCCGGGACCTTTTCGCTATGCTTGCCGAATCAAAGGTCAGGGGTTATAAGACTTCAAGATTCAGTTTTAATGTATCAGGCGGCCGGTGCGAATCCTGCAAGGGCAATGGCATGATCAAGGTCGAGATGCATTTTCTTCCCAATGTGTATGTAGAGTGCGACAAATGCAAGGGCCGCAGATATAATGCCGAAACACTTGAAATTAGATATAAAGGAAAAAATATCGCCGATGTTTTGGATATGACTGTATCAGAAGCGTTAAAGTTTTTCGAAAACATCCCTAATATAAGGAGGCGACTCGAACTCCTTGATGAGATAGGCCTTGGATATCTTCGGCTCGGCCAGCCCGCAACAACCCTTTCTGGTGGTGAGGCCCAGCGGATAAGACTTTCCAGGGAACTGGGCAGGAAGGCATCGGGAAAGACATTGTATATTTTTGATGAGCCTACTACCGGTCTTCATTTCGTAGATATCCAAAAACTGCTCGACGTGCTGAATTTGCTTGTGGACCAGGGCAACACCGTAGTCGTCATCGAACACAACCTCGATATCATAAAATCAGCCGACTACATTATAGATCTTGGGCCGGAGGGCGGGGAGGCCGGCGGGGAAGTAGTAGCGGAGGGGACTCCGGATGAAGTAGCCGATAACGAAGCGTCTTATACCGGCAAATTTCTGAAGGAAAAGCTCGCCATGGGCAGACTCGCAGGTGTCACGGCTTGAAAAAGAAAATACTGATCCTTTGCTGCGTTTTGTTCCCAGTCTTTTTCGTTTCCTGCGGCAAGGCAAAGCCCTCGATCTACAAGAAAACAAAACCCTTAATGGATACGCTTGTGACTATCACTGTTGTTTCAGCATCGGAAGAGGAGGCGGACAAAGCCATTGAAAAGGCCTTTTCGGTTATCGGGCAGTTCGGCAACAAGATCAATTTCTTTTCTGATAAAAGTGAGCTCTCCGCTATCAACAAAAACGCCGGGATTGCCCCTGTCAAGGTTTCTGATGAAACAATGGGGGTGATAGAAAGAGCTTTATTTATATCAGAAAAATCCGGCGGCGCCTTTGATCCGACAATAGGGCCGGAAATAAGGCTGTGGGACTTCTACAAGAAAGTCAGACCGGAAGATGCCGCGATTAAGAAAAACCTTTCGCTCGTAAATTTCAGGGATATAATCCTGGACCACAGTAAATCGACAGTGTTGCTCAAGAGAAATGGTATGATGCTCGACCTTGGCGGCATTGCAAAAGGATATGCCGCCGACCTTGCGCTGGCGAGTCTCAGGCAGGATAAAATAGCCGCCGGAATCGTCGCCGCAGCAGGCGATATCAGGGCGTTCGGCCTTAAGCCGGACGGGACCCTGTGGAACATCGGAATAAAGAACCCCCGGCAGAAGAGTGAGGCTGACGAGCTGATAGCCAGAGCCCGACTCACCAATAAGGCGATATCAACTTCGGGTGATTACGAAAGATACTTCATGGACAACGGCAGGAGGTTCCATCACATACTCGATCCGAAAACAGGCTATCCCGCCAGCCAATGCAGAAGCGTGACTGTGATAAGCGACAGCGGCATCTTTGCCGACGGATTTTCCACTGCGGTCTTCGTATCAGGGCCTGAGAAAGGCATGGAACTCGTCAGACAGGCAGGAGTCGACGCGGTCATTATCGACAAAGACGGAGGGATTCATACAACGCCCGGGATCAAAGGAATGGTAACGTTTGAAGACAGTCATTAAAAACACCACTGTCGCAGACAAGCTGCTTTTTTTGTTCATGATAATGGCATCGCTGGCAGGGATATTCATCTCCAGAGCTGCGCTGCCGCAGGGACGCGAAGTCGTTGTAGAGATCAACGGGGAAAAAGAATACGCATTTGTGCTGGATCAAGACAGAACATTCTCTGTCCCTGGACCATACGGGGATACCGTAATTGAGATCAGAAACAAAAAGGCACGCGTCAAAGAGGCCCACTGTCCCAACAGGCTCTGTGAAAAACAGGGCTGGATCTCAAAGGGAGTCATCGTATGCATGCCGAACCGTATCATGGTATCCGTAGGATCCGGGGCCGCAAATTCTCTAAAGGAGGTTGATGCAATTACAGGATAAGTACCGCATTGCCGTCCTCTCCGCATACGCCCTCGCGCTGCATGGCATCGAAAACCTTGTGCCGACGCCCATTCCCTGGCTGAGGCTCGGGCTTGCCAACATCGTGACCCTTGTTGCTCTGGTGCTTTTCGGTTTTCGCACTGCGATAATGGTGACCATGATAAGGGTAATTTTGGCCTCCCTTTTTACGGGAACATTTCTCGGTCCGTCATTTGTCATGAGTTTTGGCGGCGGTCTCACAAGTGCGGCTGCCATGGGACTGGCCTATCGGGTCTCCAGGGACCTGTTCGGGCCGATAGGTCTTAGTCTGATCGGAGCTTTTTTCCATAACGCAGCCCAGCTGGCTCTGGCATATTTTCTTTTCATACAGCGGATCGAAGCAATGTATGTTATCAGCCCCGTCATTATCCTGCTGGGGACCATAACGGGCGTGGCAAACGGGGCGGTCTCGGGACTTCTGATTAAAAAACTGTTGAAAAAAGAGGACGACAGAATTCAAAATGATAGTGCAGAAAAGAGGTACATGCTGTGAGAATAAGATGTCCGGTATGTAAAGAGCCGACCACCTGGGAAGAAAACTGTTACAGGCCGTTTTGTTCTGAAAGGTGCAAGTTCCTCGATCTGGCCGCATGGGCCTCTGAAGATTACAAGATACCTGGCAAAAAAGAAGAGGAAGAAGACGAGAAAAAAAATGATGAGGGGCAGCAACAATAGGAGGATTCGATCATGATAAAAATAGCAGTCGCGGGCGCCGCCGGCAAGATGGGTAGCAGAATAGTAGCTCTCGCTGGAGAATATGAGGGACTTCAGCTCTCGGGTGCCTTCGAAAGGCCGAGCCATAAAGACATCGGCAGGGATATCGGACCTGTTGTCGGTATCAAAGAGACAGGCGTTAAGCTTTCCGACAGCATCGAAAAAATAATAGATGCGGCGGACCTTATAATCGACTTCACGTCGGTCGAATCAACGAAGCAGAATCTTAAGGTGGCTGCTGCCAGGGGAAAGGCGATGGTAATCGGCACAACAGGCCTAAGCGCAGAAGACATGAAGGAAATCGGTCCTCTGGCAAAGAGCATTCCCTGCGTTATGGCCTCGAATATGAGTCTCGGCGTTAACCTGCTTCTTAAAGTGCTTCAGGACGTAGCAAAGGTGCTGGGTGACGACTATGACATCGAGATTGTCGAGGCTCATCACCGGCTGAAAAAAGACGCGCCCAGCGGCACCGCCCTAAAAATGGCCCAGGTTATCGCCGGCGCTGTGAACCGCGATCTCGACGCGGTGGCCGTTTATGCCCGCAAAGGGATCATCGGTCAGAGGACCAGGAAGGAAATCGGCATCCAGACCGTGCGTGCCGGCGATATAGTCGGCGAACATACTGTGCTCTTCGGGGGGCTCGGCGAAAGGATCGAGATTACCCACAAGGCGTCAAGCAGGGACACCTTTGCACGCGGCGCTCTGCGGGCCGCCCTCTGGCTTTCCGGCAAGCCGGCAGGACTATATGATATGCAGGACGTCCTCGGCCTTAAATAAGAGAAACGCTCAGTCTTCTTTTTCGAACTGGTCCTTGGACGCGCCGCAGATAGGACAGACCCATTCATCAGGAATATTTTCGAAGGCAGTGCCCGGAGCAACACCGCTGTCGGGGTCGCCTAGTTCGGGATCATAGATATAACCGCAAATCGTACATTTCCATTTTTTCATGATAGTACCTCGGAGTTTTATTTTAAGAATCTAGAAACATTTTATACGACCGTGCCGCCGAATACAACCAGCGATATAACCATAATAAAGTTCCTCCGATGCCGCGCGCGGCTAAATAATATTGTAGAGAACTTCATCCAAACAGACTCAGCATGTGCTCGACACTTATAGATTATATATATGCTACTTTATTTATCATGTCTTTTAATTGATTTTTTTCAAACCGTTCTGGTATATTTGGTTCACTTTGGAAACGAAAGAGAAGAAATCCCTCATAGAGGCACTCTTGTTCGTATCGGGAGAACCTCTTTCGCTCGCCGAATTGAAAAACGTCACGGAACTCCCTGAATCTGATATTAAGCAACTCCTCGACGAAATGATAGTTGAATATAAAGACAGGGAAGGCGGACTGCTCATACAGGAGATCGCAAACGGCTACCAGATGGTGACTAACCCTCAGAACGCCCAATGGATAAAGAAATACAAAAGCACCTCCCCTTCTGGGAAACTCTCCATGCCGGCACTGGAAACCCTGGCAATAATTGCTTACAAGCAGCCTATTATCAAGGCGGAACTCGAACAGATAAGGGGCGTTAACTCAGACGGTGTGATGAAGACCCTTCTTGACAGAAGACTTATCAAGATCTTAGGACGCAAAGAGGTGCCGGGCAAGCCTCTCCTGTATGCAACTACGCGCGAGTTTCTTCAGTATTTCGGCTTGAAGGACTTGACGGAACTGCCGACAATCTCCGAATTAACTCGCGAGGAAGCTGCATGAAGACGTATTTCAAATGGTCCTCATCCTTTTTCTTCATTATCGTCTCTTTATTCATCGCATCCACAGTTCATGCTTCAGTGGAATACAAGGTTAAAAAAGGGGATACCCTTTCACGCATCGCGAAGAAATTTAAAGTAAGCGTCGATGACCTGCAAAAGGAGAATAACGTTCCGGCGAAACATATTAAGCCTGGGACAATTATTATTATTCCGGGTGCCAAAACAGCAACAAAAAAGAGCGGAAAGCCCGCAGCACAGGATAAAGAAGTCGCCGGCGCGGAAAAGTCGGCACGCCCGGGCAGGCAAAAGGAATCTGAAGCTTCGGCTATAAAAGCAACCGCGACCGACAATCTTTATCACACAGTAAAAAAAGGCGATACCATAGCTTCGATCTCAAGAAAATATTCGATATCCCCCGATGACCTGAAAGAATTAAATCACCTTAAGTCCGCCAAGCTGAAGAAAGGTCGTAAACTCCTGGTTAAGCATATAGGCCCGAAGACTTACATAGTAAAAAAGGGCGATACCCTGTGGAAGATAGCTAAGAAATTCGATATGGAACCCGATGACCTTATGAAGTTGAACGAAATAGAATCTCCCTCCCTGTTGGTCGGCCAAAAACTTTATCTGGAAGAAAAGGTGGACCTGCCAACTGCCGACAGCATTAGTGAGGCGATTGGAAGGAACGTCAATATTGAGGAAGAGATCAAGAAGGCTTCACAGACGGAAGAATTCACAGAAAAGCCGATGTCCGACAAGCTTGTAACCTTCGCAAAAAAGCTGGTCAATATCCCTTATAAGTTCGGCGGCAACAGCATTATGGGCATTGATTGTTCGGCCTACGTCAAGAAGGTATACGGATTCCTTGGTATCGAACTTCCAAGGACCGCCAGAGAACAGTTTCAGGCAGGTGGCGAGACCGTGGACAAGGAAGAATTGACCATCGGCGACCTTGTTTTCTTCCGGACTTACGCTTCCTTTCCTTCGCATGTGGGCATCTATCTCGGGAATAATCTTTTCATTCATGCATCTTCGCGGGGAAAGAAAGTTACTATCGACAGTCTTGAAACCCCCTATTATCTCAAGAGGTTCATCGGGGGCAAGCGACTTCTGACCGAAGAAGAGGTAAGCAGGGACCTTAACAGCTGATTCTTGTAGGTTGTCTTCACATTTCGTCTGGTCATGCTTTCTTGTCAAATCCCTTTTCCAAGTGTTATTCTTCACTAATATAAAATATTCAGGAGAGTTCCATTGTCCATAGTGTCCCCCTGCAAAACCTTCAGGGCGACGCATTGACTGGAATGAGGAAAATTAAATGATACATCTCAGACGTCAGTTGCCTTACAGGCCCACAGAGAGGATGAACGTCGTAAGCTACCCCATAAGGGATATTGTTATGGAGGCAAAGCGCGAAGAGGCCAAGGGCAAGAAGATGATTTACCTTAATATCGGCGATCCTCCCCAGTACGGCTTCGAGCCGTTTAGAGTGATCGCCGATCAGGTGAAAGTTGCGCTGGCCGAAAACTGGAAAGGCTACGCGCCCTCTGAAGGCGATGAAGAGTTCAGAAATACAGTTGCCAAGATTGAGAAGTGCAAACCTGAGGACGTCTTCGCTGTGGCGGGTCTTACCGAGGGGATAGACTTCTTCTTTCACTCATTCATAGGGTTTGGGGAAAAGGTATTGCTTCCCAATCCGGTCTACCCGCTTTATCTCAGCAAGGCCAAGCAGTTTGAAGGCGACAGCGTTTTTTATAGACACGATGCCGACGGCCAGATAGACGTAGCGAATCTGTCAAAAAAGATTGAAGGGGCGAAGGCGATGGTGATCATAAACCCCAATAATCCCCTTGGCTCACTGTATTCTGAAAAGAACCTCGCTGAAGTTGTGAAACTCTGTTCCGAATATGATGTCCCTATTTTCTATGACGGCTCTTACGACCGGCTGATACTGGAAGGCAAGCCGGTAGATTTCCGGAAGATCGCCAGAGGGAAGGTGCCGTTTATATACGGCAGTTCGCTTTCCAAGGACTTCAGCTACACAGGTGCAAGGATCGGATGGGTGGCCTTCCACGGCGAAAGGTGGGCAGAGGTAAAAAATGCCTTCTTTCTTCTGTGCAATCAGCGTCTTTCGGTAAACTGGGAGTACCAGAAGGCCGCCGCGGTGGCGATGGTACACCCTTCATATCCGGCATATATAGCCGATATGAACCGGAAACTCATAGAACGACGGAACACGTTCATAAAGATGGCCGGCAAACTGCCGCTTTCCTTTCCGGTGCCTAAGGGAGCATTCTATGCCTTCATAAGAATAGAAAGTCAGAAATGGCGAAAAGATCTGCAGTTCGTGCGGGCCGCACTTAAGGAAGGGGTTGTTTTCGTCCCCGGTTCCGGCTTTGGAAGACAGGAGGACGGCGTCTATTTCAGGAGCACATTCCTGCCCGAGCCCCACATAATTGAAGAGGCGTTCTCAAAAATCAAACGGCTCCTGTGATCAGGACTATCGTCAAGATATATGCGCGTGAGGACAGCGCCGATGAATTCGCTCCGGTGCTGTCTGTACGCAGTGTCGAGACGGATTGAGGGATCAGCCTGTTGATAGATTTCATGTCATATTTGTTCTAAAATACATTTCATCGATCTTTCTTAAGGAGGAATATATGAAGAAACACGTGAGGCATATTGCTTTTATTATTTTTGCCGCAACGCTGGTCGGGCTCTCAGGCTGCGGCTACAATGTGATGCAGGCAAACGAAGAGGCGGTGAAGGCTGCATGGGGAGATGTTGAGGCTTCATATCAGAGAAGGACCGACCTTATCCCTAACCTTGTAGAGGTCGTCAAGGCCTACGCTAAGCACGAAAAAGAAACGCTTACCCAGGTGACTGAGGCAAGGGCAAAAGTAGGCTCGATCCAGATGACCAAGGATATGATAAACAACCCTCAGGCACTGGAGCAGTTTCAGCAGGCCCAGGGCGCGCTGTCGAGCGCTCTGCAGCGGCTGATGGTAGTCGTCGAGAAATATCCTGACCTGAAGGCAAACCAAAATTTTCAGGACCTTCAGCACCAGCTCGAAGGCACCGAAAACAGGATTAACGTTGCCCGTGTCCGCTATAACAAGGCAGTCGAGACTTTTAACGTCTCAATAAGGACATTCCCCAACAGTCTTACTAATAGTCTGCTCCTTCACCTGAAATTGAAGGAGCCCTTCAAGGCCGAGGCCGGAGCAGAAAAAGCGCCGAAGGTACAGTTTTAGTAACCAGTGGCAGACGACGTGATAACTTCTCGCATTCCGGGGAGATTTTTCGACAATTCTGCGGCTCGTTTCGCTACAGCCTCGAAACTGGGCCCGAATTACTTCGGCCCTCAAACAGTCGAGGCTGTGGGTGCGTCACTTCGCAGAGAATTATTACCGACAAACATCCAAGTCGCGCGTAGCAACCACGTCGCCCGCTTTTTTTTCCTCGTAACAGTCACTCTGTTATTTGTTGTCTGTCCTGTCTTTGCCCTTGATGTACCTAAGCTTCAGGGATATGTGAATGACTACGCCAATATGATTTCTCCCGAGGCGAAGGCCGGACTCGAAAACGAGCTAAGGAACTTTGAGCAGACGGACTCGACCCAGATTGTAATCCTCACCGTTCCTTCTCTTGAAGGAGACGCAATCGAGGACTATGGAATTAAGGTCGCAGAGGCATGGAAGATAGGGCAGAAAGGAAAAGACAACGGAGTGATCTTCGTCGTCTCAAAGCAGGATAGAAAGATGAGAATCGAAGTGGGGCGGGGACTCGAAGGCAAGTTGACCGACCTCATGGCGGGAAGAATAATAGACCTGGTGGTAAAGCCGAGATTTAAGAGGGGAGATTATGACGGCGGGTTTGTTGCAGGGGTATCGGCACTTATAGATGCTACGCGGGGAGAGTTCAAAGCCGAGAACGGTCACCGGACGAAGAGACACGAGAATTCGTCCCGCTTCATGACATTCCTCATCTTTGCCGGCATAGCCGTCGTTGTTCTGGGAAGCATGTCCCGCCCGCTCGGTGCGATAGGAGGGGCTTTGGGATTGCCATTGAGTTTTTTTCTATCCTCAATATCCCTTGGCCTTATTGGATTTCTGGCCCTGGCTGTCATAGGTCTTATAGCAGGACTGCTTCTCCCATTGCTCTTTTCGGGCGGTGGACGAGGCGGAGGTGGGTTCTGGCCCGGAGGGTTTTACGGAGGAGGTTTTGGCAGCGGAGGCGGTGGCAGGGACTTCGGTGGTGGTGGCTTTAGCGGTGGGGGCGGCGGCGACTTCGGCGGCGGCGGCGCCTCAGGAGACTGGTAATGGGACTTTCAAGGGCAGAACAGTTCTTTACTAAGGAAGAGCGGGAGCGAATACAGCAGACTACCAAGGACGTGGAGTGCTGTACCATCGGCGAGGTCGTTGTGATGGTGGTAGACAGAAGTGACGACTACCTCGACGGCGAGGTGATAGGAAGTGTTGTCCTCGGCAGTCTGCTATCACTGATCATATCCGCCCTATTTCTTCATTCTTCGCTTTGGTTTTTCGTCCCATTGGCATTTCTTTTATTTTTCCCCTTCAGGTTGATTTTAAGAAAATACCATCCTCTCAGGACGGCCTTCCTCAGCGCACGCAGAAGAGAGCGCGCAGTGCGCCATCGGGCAATTAGGGCCTTTCATGAAAAGGGTTTGACCAGAACTAAGGAGCGTACAGGCGTTCTGTTTTTTATCAGTATCCTTGAGCACAAGGTCTGGGTACTTGCCGACAAGGGGATACACGAAAAAATTGGACAGGATACCCTGAACAAATTTGCCGCACAGGTGTCAAAGGGCATCGCTGATGGCCGGGCATGCGATGCGCTCTGCGATGCGATCAAGGAAGCCGGTCAACTTCTCGCGACTCATTTTCCTATCAGGCCCGATGACACGGACGAACTGCCCAACGGCCTGATGATAGAATAATTTTTTTTGAGCAGCTACCGCCTATTTTTTTCGCTATTCCTCCAAGCCCCGGTTCTTGCTTGAATTCTTCCTTCAATCATTTTGGGCTGTTAGAAGTGGGAAAATGACAGCCAACAGGCCCCTTCGAAAATTTAGGTGAGAGTATATTATATGGAAGCGGCATAATAATATTCCTGACAGAATTTTCTCAATATTATCACGACCTGAGTTTTTCCTGACAGAAATGTCTGTCTCGCTGCCAACAAAGGAATTGTTGAAAGAGATACTGCTGATGCAGGCGAAGAGTACGTTGACCGCAGACAGGCCCTATAGCTCTATCATGAGCGCACAGGAAACTCAAGATTCACGCACCAGACATCGTCATTGAGTCGCCGGTTATGGGCAACTGGGTGATTTACAATCCTCCCGGCCATCCTGTCCTTGCATTTGATTTTCTCAGGGAAGATGAGAATAATTCGCTTTATAGCAAAGGCAACTTCCTAAGGCATTTGTTCAGATTTATTCCGGTAGAAGACACCTTGACATGGTCCAGCCCGGTGTTCTCTCCTGTAGATGGAATTGTTGTTGCGAGTCACGACGCCGAAGACGACCGCCGGAAAAAATCCTTTATCTATGATCTGCTCTCACTGCTCTTCAACAAGCCCAAGTGTCTGACGGTTTTGGGGCTTTCGGCAAGCACATTATGATCCGCGCAAATAATTTTTATTCTTGGTGTGTCATTTGAAAAAGGACTCTGTGCGTATGAAGAAAGGCGATACCGTGAGTGCTGGTCAACATATTGGCGAAGTAGGAAACTCCGGATCATCAATCCAACCCCACCTTCATATTCAGGTCATGAGCAGTGAGCGGTATTTCCCATTATTCGAAAACCTTTTTAAATTCAGCAGAGCACAAGTAAAACAGGATGACAACTGGCTTCCACAGCAGGACATTGAACTCAAAAATAAAACACACTATTTTTTTGAGAGGAAGATCGCCTGATCGAATACAGGACGGCGGTGTAAAAGCACAACGTTCGCCGGGTCTTGTTTCTTACACCGTTTCTTGTGATGTAATATATTTAGACAGTGGCTACCAAACTGGAAGTTTATATAATCAATGTCCATTAGCACGGAGATATGAAATGTCTATTGAATATGACATAATTATGGGCAAAAAATTAGTGCTGGCAAAGGGCTCCGGCGTGATTACCGGCACTGATGTAATGGAACATCTTACCACCTTGGCCATGGACGATAGGTATAAGGCGCCAATGAAAAAGCTCGTCGATTACAGAAGTGTTGATAGCATCAGAATTTCTCCGGAAGAAGGATATTCAATCGCACGGATGAAGGTAAGATTTTCAAGTGCGTTTACCGGCGAGAGATGCGCCTTCGTATCACCGAAGGATGATATATATAGCTCCTCACAAGTGCATCGGGCACTTGTTGATGGCATTGGCCTCAAAACGGCAGTTTTCAAGAGCATCGAGGAAGCTCTGGAATGGCTTGATGTTACATTAGATAAGAACCATGAACAATGGCTAATCAACCGCCGCAAGTGATGCGAGAAAAATATTCGTGCTAGGAGGCAAGTTTTTCGAGCGTCGCAAGTAAGTTCAAAAATTATTTTTATTATTTTCGCGGTTGCACTCCTTTTCTCCTTCTTTATTGGTCAGACGTTGGGTCTCAGAATGCCCTGCATTTAATCACAATTCCAGTCATCTGTGATATGAATCACATCAGCTCGGGGCTCTTTCTTCTATCATAGGAACCGACAGCGTATTACGTGAAAGGAAAATTATTGCCTGTTTATACTTTAGGCACGCGCATTACCTGCGGGAAAGGAGGAGGCCATACAGGCAACCGAATCAACGCAAAGGCTGTTGTCGAGAACAGCGGCATATACCGTCCTACTCGCATGGGCTATTCTCGTACTCTACATATATTCTGCTTACAACGGCGGGGTCAGGGCCGATTTCCTCAGGTTCTTTTTTTCGACAGAGCAGTCAGGCATTAAATTTCGAGCTGCATTGCTACTGGGACCTTTTGCGCTGACAGTAATCGGGTATCTCATCAGTGAAAGAGCACGGCTTTTCGGAAGGACCCTGCTTACACAAAAAGAGCTGGCGAAGCGGACCGCCGATCTCGAAATAGTCAACGGGCTGCTTGTAAGGGAAAATGCCGAGCGCAAAAAGATGGAGGAGCAATTAGTTCGTCGCGCATTCCATGATTCCCTGACGAACCTGCCTAATCGCGCGCTGTTTATGGACCACCTTCAGAGCGCTTTGGAACGCCGAAAAAGAAACCCGGCCCAGAAATTTGCCGTGTTTTTCCTTGACGTCGACCGGTTCAAGGTCATCAATGACGGTTTGGGGCATTTTATAGGGGATCAGCTTCTGGTCATGCTTTCGCAGAGGCTGAAAAAGAGCATGCGCGCCATCGACACCGTCGCTAGGTTTGGAGGCGACGAGTTCGCCATTCTAATGGAAGATGTCAAGGATATGAATCAAGTACACCATCTTTCCGAGCGCCTCACAGAAGAAATGAGACCGTCTTTCACAATAGCGGGCCACGAAATATTCGTGACCGTCAGCGTGGGTATAGTCCTCAGTGATGCCGGCCAATACGGGCAAACGGACGAATTCCTGCGCGACGCCGATATCGCGATGTATGACGCCAAGGCCAGGGGCGGAGCGCGTCATGTTTTATTCGATGCAGAAATGCACGCAGAGACGGCAAGGATGATCCGGCTTGAGACAGAGCTGCGAAGGGCTGTTGAAAGAAATGAATTCATCCTCTATTATCAGCCGATCATAAAGATGGAGGGCAACGAAATCATCGGCTTCGAAGCCCTGGTGCGGTGGCAGCATCCTGAGCGGGGCCTTATCCTCCCTCCTGATTTCATGGAAGCGGCTGAAGACAGCGGGCTGATAATCCCCATCGGCGAATGGGTCGTCCGCGAGGCATGCCGCCAGATGCGGCAATGGCAGGAGCAGTTCCATGGGTACGAGAACCTGACAGTAAGTGTGAACATTTCAGGCAAGGTATTTTCCCAGCCCAATTTTTATGAAGTGATCGAAAAGATTATTAGCGAGACCGGTCTTGAGCCGTCAAAGCTGAGACTCGAGATAGTCGAAAGCACTCTAATAGAGCATCCCGACATTGCCACCGCCACACTTAAACGGCTGCAGGAACTCAACATACGCTTTGACATAGACGACTTCGGGACCGGATATTCGGCGCTGAATTATCTGCGCCACTTTCCGATCAGCGGACTGAAAATCGACCGGTCCTTCATTGAGGCGCTGCCCTCCGACAAAAACAACGCTGAGATAGTAAAGGTAATAATAGCCCTCGCACGCGCGCTGAACATGGACGTCATCGCGGAAGGAATAGAAACGACCGAGCAGATGGAATTATTCCGTAATATGAAAGGCGAATACGCGCAGGGCTTCTACATATTCAGGCCGATGGACAGTACGGCGGTAGAGACAATCCTCAGGGCGCGATAAGGTCCGGTCTTTGGGACGGACAGGAACATAACGGACTTAACCAACTTAACTCTGCAGCATCACACCAGGGTCAGCTACCGGCGCATCTTATCAGACGACGGTCGGTAACTATCATATTGATCCTTATATCATGAGGTTCAGAGGGAACTGATCCGACTATCTGCTCTTCATACGCGGGGGCAATAACCGGCACCGCGTGCCTCAGCGATGAAAGGAGTCTGTCGTAATATCCCCCGCCATAACCGATCCTGTTGCCATTGGCATCAAAACCGGCCCCCGGTATAATCACCACATCGATACTGTTGATTTCGACCATCCTTTCGTCGGCAAGCACTGAGGGCTCAGGGATGCCCATATACCCAGGAATCAACTCTTCGACGTCTTTCACCTCGTAAAGAAGCAGGTCATGTCTATCCCTGTCCACCTTCGGTAACACTATCTGTTTCCCATTCTTAAGCGATAGTTCCACCATCGCAAAAGTATTGACCTCTGACCTGAAAGAAGCGAAGAAAAATAGTGACCCGGCATGCTTAATTTCGTCCAGAGACAGTAGTCGTTCAAGTATCAATCTGTCTTTGGCCTTCCTGACCTCAGGTGGGATGGCATCTCTTTTTTTGAGCAGTTCTATTCTCAGCAGACTTTTATCGGTCATAGCAACAAATAAACTCTGTCATGTTCACTAGCACAGCAGAAATGGCGGGTTAAGACACTTCCAGAGCCTTCTCGACAGCCGACTTAATACCTCTTATCTCCTCCACAGTCGCAGTCGAATGCCCGAAAGGAGAAACCCCCTGGATGTCGGCCTCCATAATCAGATCGCTGAAAGATATGTGTCCGGCCAGTTCGACATCGCCAATGCCTCTTTTGACAAATTCTACATCCTTGCCTGAGCGGACCTTGTTGGCAACTACAAATACGTTCCTAACGCCAAGTTCTCCGGCCATAGCCCTGACCACACTGGCCGTCTGAATAGATCGCTGACCGGGTTCTACCACAACTATAAAGGCATCGACAGCGCCTGCGGTACCTCTGGTGAGATGCTCAATGCCTGCCTCCATGTCGACTATAACGACTTCATTTCTTTCGACGACCAGGTGTTTGAGCAGCCTCTTCAGGAAAACGCTCTCCGGGCAGTAGCATCCTGAGGCAGCAGCTTTAGTCTTGCCCATGACAAGGAGGGTAATACCGTCCACTTTGTGCCCGAACCCCTCGGGAAGATCATCCACCTTTGGATTAAGTTTGAATACACCACCCATGCTGCCGGGCTTTGATCCGGTCCTCTCCTCTATCAGTTCTCCCAGATCTGCTATAGGCCTTATCTTTGACGCCTCTTCCCTGGAGATGCCAAGTGCTGATGCAAGGTTCGCATCAGGGTCGGCATCAACAGCAATCACCTTTTTCCCTTCAGAGGCAAATAGAAAACTCAGCACGGCTGCAAGTGTAGTCTTTCCTACTCCACCCTTCCCTGTAACAGCTATTTTCATATCAGTATTATCCTTCCCTTCGTATAATTTACCATATTTATGAATCATTCCTCCGCATTGATCAAATGATTTCATCAGATCAGAATTAGCGATGCATTTCGTTCCAGAGAGAATATAACCAAACGGGAAATGTTGTTACGGACTCGTTTGAAATTATCTCTGACAACCCTATCCGCTTGATTTTTCAATACTTTTTGAGGTATTATTTCCTGCATGGATGCCAAGAAGTTATTAGAAGAATCAAGCCAGTACCTGATGAATACTTACAACAGGTTTCCCATAGTCCTCAGGAAGGGACGCGGGATGAAGGTTTGGAGTTCAGATGGCAAAGAGTACCTCGATTTTGTCGGTGGTATCGCAGTCAACTGTCTGGGCCACTGCCACCCCAAAGTCGTTG
This sequence comes from Candidatus Sulfobium mesophilum, assembly GCA_900302705.1. Lineage (GTDB taxonomy): Bacteria > Nitrospirota > Thermodesulfovibrionia > Thermodesulfovibrionales > UBA6898 > Sulfobium > Sulfobium mesophilum. Next base: position 5,307 of record OUUY01000068.1, on the reverse strand, counting down.
TAGCGATTCAGAAGCAGGCACAGCGCCTGATACATGTATCCAATTATTACCATATAGAGCCGCAGATTAAACTTGCGAAGCTTCTCGTTGAAAACTCGTTCGCGGACAAGGCTTTCTTCTGCAACTCTGGCGCCGAGGCAAATGAGGCCGCGATAAAACTCGCTCGCAGATATTTCAGAGAGCATGTCGGCGTCAATAGGTTTGAGATCATAACAGCCATCAATTCGTTTCACGGAAGGACTATCGCCACCTTATCAGCCACCGGCCAGGCGAAATTCAAGGCAGGGTTTGAGCCACTCGTTCCGGGCTTCAAACACGTCGATTTCGACGATATAGACGCTGTTGACAGGGCCATAACCAAAGAGACCTGTGCAGTACTGATGGAGCCGATACAGGGAGAAGGCGGTGTAAAAATTCCTGACCCTGACTATCTGCGCGACCTGAGAGAGGTCTGTGACAGGCATGGTATTTTGCTTATACTCGACGAGGTCCAGACAGGAATGGGCAGGACCGGAAAACTTTTCGCATATGAGCACTTCGGCATTAAGCCTGACATCGTAACCCTTGCGAAAGGTCTTGGCGGCGGGGTGCCGATAGGGGCTATGCTCGCAACCGACAAGGTGGCCTCAGGGTTTCAGCCCGGAACACATGCCTCCACCTTCGGCGGTAATCCGCTCGTCTGTGCAGCGGCTGTTGTCACGCTGGAAGTGCTGATTGAAGACGGTTTTATACTGGATCAGTGCCGGAGGATGGGCAAGTACTTCAAAAAACGGCTTGAAGAGATGAAGAAGGAATTCCCGAGCGTCATTGCTGATGTGCGAGGAATGGGTCTTTTGATAGGCATGGAACTGATCCGCGATGGCGCACCGATCGTGAAAACCTGCATGGACAGAGGACTTCTCATAAACTGCACAGCCGGCAATATTCTGAGGTTTATGCCGCCTCTGATAGTGACTGAAAAAGAGATAGACCATCTCATCGATGTTTTGGAACAGACACTCGATCACATCTAACATGGAGAACGGATGAAAAGAGACTTTCTTACATTGTGGGACTTATCGTCGGATGAAACAGAAAGTCTTCTTGCCCGCGCCAAAGACCTGAAGGCAGGAAAAGACTCCGGAAAATGTCCGCTCATCGGCCGGAGTCTCGGTCTGCTTTTTGAGAAACCTTCCACGCGCACCCGTATCTCCTTCGAGGTGGGCATATACCAGCTGGGGGCCATGGCGCTCACGATGAATCCCTCTGAACTTCAGCTTGGAAGGGGTGAAACCCTGTCCGACACGGCAAAGACACTCTCCCGGTATCTCAGCGGGATAGTAATAAGAACTTTTGCTCATTCGACGCTCGAACAGTTTTCCGCGAACTCTTCCATACCTGTAATCAATGGGCTGAGCGACCTTCATCACCCCTGCCAGATACTGGCGGACATGATGACAATAATCGAAAGGAAGGGAAGACTGAGGGGCCTTAAGGTCGCTTTTATAGGCGACGGGAACAATGTCTGTAATTCCATGATCGAGGCTGCCTCCCTGATGGGATTTAATCTTAGGGTGGCCTGCCCGGAAGGTTTCGAACCTGATGCCGCCATACTTGAGAAAGCTACATCTTCGGCCAGAAGCGAGATCATTGTATTGCGCGACCCCAAGGAGGCCGCAGGGCTGGCTGATGTCATATATACCGATGTTTGGGTAAGCATGGGTCAGGAGGCGCATTCCAGGGAAAAGAAGGAACGATTCAGGGAATATCAAATTAATGACAGATTGCTGTCCTGTTCTAAGAAGGATGTGACTGTCCTTCACTGTCTTCCTGCGCACAGGGGTGAAGAGATCACCGATGAGGTTATGGACGGTCACCATAGTGCTGTCTTCGACCAGGCTGAAAACAGGCTACACGCCCAAAAGGCACTGCTTGAAATGCTTATCAAATGAATTGAATGCTGATCTGAGTGGACGCGCTTTTCAGCAAGCAATAGTTCGGGGGTCGGCAGGCAGTTTTCGGGCACGGAGGAGGCGTGAACGGACCAAATAATGGAGGTTTGCAAAAGACAGTGAATAGCGTGCTTTCGGTTATCCCGCTCGGAGGGGTTGAAGAAATAGGGATGAACATGACCGTGCTTGAGTACGGTGAGGACATGATCATCATAGATGCTGGTCTCATGTTCCCTGAAGAAGACATGCTGGGGATTGACTTCGTAATACCCGACTTCACCTATATACTCGAAAACAGGGAAAAGGTAAGGGGCATAGTCCTTTCCCACGGACATGAGGACCACACAGGCGCCCTCCCCTTTCTGCTAAGGGAACTGAATGTGCCTGTCTACGGCACCCCTCTGACCCTCGGGCTCGTACGGGAGAAGCTTCGCGAACATAATCTTGAACACATTGAGCTTAACTCTGTTTTGCCCAGGGAAGTTGTGACCCTCGGTGTCTTTGAAGTCGAGTTCATACGGGTTACCCACAGCATAGTCGACGGAGTCGGCTTCGGCATAAAGACACCTGTTGGCTTGATCGTGCATACAGGCGATTTTAAACTCGACCCAACGCCAGTAGACGGTCAACTCATGGACTTCCATAAATTTTCCGAATACGGAGAAAATGGAACTGTCCTCCTGATGTCCGACAGCACGAACGCTGAAAAAGGCGGCTTCACTTTTTCGGAAAAAGAGGTGAGGAGGGCCTTCGAAGATATATTCGCCACGGCCAAAGGCCGGATTATTATTGCGACCTTCGCATCGAACATACACAGGATACAGCAGGTGATAGACGTGGCCGTGATGTTCGGCAGGAAGGTGGTCCTCTCAGGGAAATCAGTCATCGCCAATACGCAGATTGCGCTTGACCTCGGTTATCTGAAGATACCGCAGAACACCTGGATGAGGCTTGACGAACTTAAAAATTTTCCGGACAACGAGGTCGTGGTCATCACCACCGGGAGTCAGGGCGAACCGATGAGCGTCCTTTCGAGGATAGCCACCGACGAGCATAAGTCGATAAAGGTTAAAGAGGGCGACATCGTGATCCTTTCGGCCAAGATGATACCGGGCAATGAACAGTCGATCGGCAGGATCATCAACCACCTGTTCAGACGCGGCGCGGACGTGATCTATGAGAAGGTATCTGAGATACATGTTTCGGGCCACGCCTCAAAAGAGGAGTTGAAACTGATGCTCAACCTGGTGAAGCCCAAATACTTCATGCCTGTGCACGGCGAGTTTCGTCATAAGATCTATCATGCGAGACTCGCGGAAAAGACAGGAATACCTAAATCAAATATATTCATCCTGGACGACGGTGAAGTGCTGGAGATTTCCGAAGGCTCTGTTGCCAAAGGGGGCGAGGTGACTTCCGGAAGAATCTATGTCGATGGCAAGGGCGTCGGAGATGTGGAGGATATGGTGCTGAGAGACCGCAGACGACTGGCTCATGACGGCATCGTTCTTGTGCTCATAGGCATCGAGAAACTCACAGGAAACATCGTTTCAGGGCCGGACATCATATCACGGGGTTTCGTTTTCGAAGACGCCTCTCAGGAGACGATAACTGACGTCAAGGAACTCGTCGTAAACACGATGAAAGAACTTGATAGCGAGATCATCGCGGACAAGTCGCTCATCCAGGCCAAGATTCGTTCGGTTTTAAAAAAATATCTCAGAAATACCATGGAGAGAAAACCGATGATCATGCCGATCATCTTCGAGGTGTAACCCTCCGCTCTGGATTCTTCTCAGTCTGTCCTCGAGACAATTACAAACGGAAATCCAAAAATCAACTCCTGAGGCGGAGCGTTGTGATTCCCCGCTGCAATGAAAGCCCCAAAAAGAGACGTACATTTGAGCGCATCAACCGTCAAAATGGCAGCGCTACTACTACGTTCGGCTTCAGACCGACTCCCGTGCAACAAATGGCGTCTCAGGTTATGTTGTGGCTGTCCGCCAGAAAGGCGGTCTGCTATCCTGTGGTTCGATGACATCACTTGATGCATCCGAAAACACCTTCTCGACATGTTGCAAGTTTTTCCGGAATTCATCCTCTGTCATTAAGCCGAACCGTTTTGAGGAAACTACCCTGCCCTGCTCATTCACGATTTCGCCGACGACCTCCCCCGAAGCCTTGAGGCGCAATGTAGCTGTGGCCTTGTCTTTCATTGATTCCCCCATTTGTATACTGCTGAATTAAGTGTTTGCTAATCCCCCTCGCAGTACGAACATTACTACAAAAAAATTGCCTTGCCAAAAGTTATTTTACCCCTTCCGGCAGCGCGGTATCATTCTCAAGAAAATCGTTTGCATTCAGTCAGCTTTATCGGCTCAACTGAATTCTGTGTATGGTTTAAGCTAGCAATTTCTATACCGAATTCTCTCGATTGACTGCAATTGATAAAGCGGCGGATATCTAAATTGCATCCGTAAAGGGTTTGCGGGAAAAGGAAGAAGGCTACAGAAAATTGCAATGATTCGATACATTACCAGGGAGAGCTTACTGTCCATGGCTAATTCACCAACCGGCTGGTGATTTGACAGTGTACAATTGAGTTGCTAATTACAAACTTTATCGGGGTCTAACCCGGCTCCCATCTTTGATCGACTCGTCGGGATGTGTGATAACCATTTCCCCCTGGAGGAGGCCTGACACCACTTCAGCAGTAAACCCGTTCCGGTGTCCAATCTGAATCCGGCGCAACACTGCCTTTTTGTTTTTATATACAAAGACCACCCAGTCGCCGTCCTTTCTGAAGAGCGCTCCGGCAGGAATCTGGAGCACGTCTTTGCCCTGCCAAATGATGAAATTCGCATCGACTCTGTAGTTGTCACCCAGTCTTTGCCACTCTTCAGGCAATGATGTAATATCAGCTATGACAAGCGTCCGCTGTTCTTCCACGCCAAGGCTCGACACTTTAGTAAATCCGCCCGGCTCGATGACGGTAACCTCTCCCCTGAGAGCCGAATCTCCACCCCAGCGTTCAAAAAAAACAGGCGTCCCTGGCTTCAGTTTGACAGCATCTGACGAAAGGACCTCAACCTTCACCTCGAGATTTTTGGGGTCTCCAACATCAATCAATGGGTCTCCTGAACTCACGACCCCTTCGCTCTCCCGCTGAAGTCTAAGCACGCGGCCCTCCACAGGCGAACACACATGAACCGTCTTGCCGCTGCTGGGACCTTCCGCAGCATAGAGGAGAGCGCTTCTTGCCTTTTCAACAGAGGAACGCGCCGCCTTTACTGACGCTTCTGCAGAAAGGAGGTTCGCCTCTGCTCGCCTTGCTTCGCTCTCGGCCTGCTCCATCGTGTCTTTCGAGACATACCCC
>OUUY01000072.1 GCA_900302705.1 Candidatus Sulfobium mesophilum | reverse complement strand
GATACCCTGTGGCAGAGCGGCTTGCGAGGCGGGGCTTTTACATTCCCAGCGGTTTAGCGCTGACCGAGGCGCAGATGGAAGAAGCGGCGGAGGCAGTGAAAGAGATGATGAAGGTGTCGTCATGACGGTCTTTGGTTTATATTCAAGGTATTACGATCTGCTTTACAGAGACAAGGACTATGCCGGCGAGGCGGAGCATGTGCACTCTCTTATTCAGCGCCATTTCCCAGGCGCTAAGACAGTTCTCGACCTGGGCTGCGGAACAGGCGGGCATGACCTCACGTTAGCGGCAAGAGGATATTCGATGACCGGTATCGACATGTCCGAAGAGATGCTCGCTGTGGCAAATTCTCAACTTTCTTCTTTAGACCCTCAGCAGTCAACTCTCGACTTTTTTCAGGGTGACATCAGAACTGTTCGACTCGGCAAAACGTTCGATGTGGTTATCTCTCTCTTCCACGTCGTCAGCTACCAGACTACAAACAAGGACCTAACGGATGCCTTTGTGACTGCCAGAGCGCACCTTGCACATGGCGGGATTTTCATTTTCGACTGCTGGTACGGCCCGGCTGTGCTTACGGACCGGCCTGCTGTTCGGGTGAAACGCCTAGAGGATGATCAGCTCATTGTGACCCGCATTGCAGAACCGGTCATGCATCCAAACGATAACGTGGTGGATGTCAATTATCATGTCTTTGTGCGGTATAAGGCGAGTGGAGAGGTCCAAGAATTGAAGGAAACTCACAGGATGCGTTATCTGTTTTTGCCGGAGGTGGAACTTCTTCTGCGGGAGACAGGGATGAGCATCATTTCGGCATCTGAGTGGATGACCGGCAGGGAGCCGGGATTTGATACGTGGGGCGTATGTTTTGTGGTTAAAGGATGAAGAAAAAGATCGGCCTTTTTCTTGAGTATGCGCAGAGTGGCGGTGGTACGCTTCAGTATAATCAGATTATGCTCGATGCTGTAGCAGCGTTGCCGCGCGACAGATTTTCCGTGGTGGTAGCATACGTATCGGATGTGTGGGTGGAATACCTTAAGGTATACGATGTGAAGGCGGTCCTCGTGCCCCGTGGTTTCTTGGGTCGCGCTCTCGGCTTGGGGTGGTCGCTGCTCGACCTGCCGATGGGACTCTGGCGCAAAATATGCCCGTTATTCCATCCCATGGCCAAGGCGCTCCTGCGTGAGCAATGCGACCTCTGGATATTTCCCTCGCAGGATGCGCGAGGCTTCCAGTTCCCTGTGCCGGCCTTGGTCAGCATCCACGATCTGATGCATCGGTACGAGAGACGCTTTCCCGAATCCTCCTCAAAATGGGAGTACCTGAACAGGGAGCGTACATACACCAACATCTGCCGGTGGGCCAAAGGGGTGCTTGTCGACTCAGAGATTGGCAGACAGCAGGTGATTGAATCTTATGGGATGTCGCCTGAACGCATCCATGTGCTTCACTATATCGCACCAAAGTATATGCTGTCAGGGCAGGCTTCCTCCGGCTTTGATGGCCGCTACCGGCTGCCTGCAAAATTCATCTTTTATCCCGCACGCTTCTGGGCGCACAAGAACCACAGGAACCTTATCAGCGCCATGGCAAAGCTAAAGGATGATATTCCAGACCTGAAGCTGGTACTGGCCGGGACAAGATCACATAAATACGATTCTTATGAGTCGGTCATGAAGCAGGGCAGAGACCTCGGTCTTGCTGAAGCAGTTTTCCCCCTTGGCTATGTTCCGGATGAGGATATGCCAGAACTCTACCGCCGTGCCCGGGCACTGGTCATGCCGACCTATTACGGTCCTACGAATATCCCGCCGCTTGAGGCCTTCGTTGTGGGCTGCCCTGTGGCCGTATCAGGTGTCTACGGGATGCCTGAGCAAATGGGCGATGCGGCGCTTCTTTTCAATCCAGATTCTGTGGACGAGATTGCAGACTGCATCAGAAAACTCTGGACCGATGACCGGCTGTGCGCTGAGCTTGCCGAAAAGGGGAAAAGGCGGGCGGCGAATTGGGGCCCGAGGCAGTTCAACGAACGGCTTGCTGAAATTATTTACCTGATAATCAGTGAAGATGGCCGGAATAGAACGGAATAGAAAAACCTGATCAAGGAATAGATCTTGACTATTTCAATTATAACGCCATCTTATAATCAGGCTCAATTCCTTGCCGAAACCATCCAAAGCGTCCTTGGTCAGGAGGGAGATTTTAATCTCGATTATATCATTGTCGATGGCGGTTCCACTGATGATTCGGTTGCGATAATAAAGCATTTTGAGCGATTGCTGGGTGAGGGTGGCAGGCAGGTAAAATGCCGCGGAATCAACTATCGGTGGATCAGTGAGAAGGACAAGGGCCAGACGGATGCTCTCATAAAAGGTTTTCGCATGGCGGAGGGTGAAATCCTGGCCTGGCTCAACTCGGACGATATATACCTGCCGGATACCCTTCAGACTGTCTCCGCCTTTTTCCGGGAGAACCCTGGGACGGCCCTTCTTTATGGCGACGCCCACTATTGCGACACGGACGGAAAGATCATCGGCAGGTATCCTGCCGAGGACTTCAACCTCCGCAAGCTTGCTTATTTCAATTTTATCTGCCAGCCCTCAACCTTTTTCCGGAGAGAGGCATTCGAGGCGGTCGGCGGGCTGGACGAAAGGCTTCACTTTGCGATGGATTTTGACCTTTCTGTCAGGATCTGCAAGCAGTTTCCATGTTGTTATCTGCCCCGGTTCTTTTCAAAATACAGGCTTCATGAAGTCTCAAAAACTGTTCGTGACGATGTCCTTTTCGAAAACTACGAGGAGATGCTGCACGTTGCCCGAAAGTATTTCGACTGGGCGCCGTTGAGCCTGGTCTACGGCTCCTGTACTTATTACTGCCTGGCCAGATTGCCCCGATTCCTGACCAGGTTCCGGTCCCTGGTAATAGGCGCTGCCCTTTTTTGCACCCTTCCCCGCTCTCTCTGGCTGAACCGTGGGCTGCGGCGTGAGGACCTTAAACTGTTGAGCCTTTCGAATTTCCGGAAGATGTTCAAGAAAAGAATGGAAATCCTGCGCGGGTAAACAGGGTGCAAATCTTCTTGATGCGCGTGGGAAAATTTCGAGCCTTGGCTTATATTATAATATTCCATGGTTTTTTCCCCGCTGATTTCGATAGTGATGCCCTGCTATCAGCAGGTCGCCTTCCTTGAGGAGGCTGTGAGATCAGTTCTTGACCAGAAGGGGGTTGAGGTTGAACTGCTGGTTATGGACCCGGGTTCCACGGACGGTTCACGTGAGTGTTTGCAGACCCTGAAGGAGACATACGCTGAACGCTTGGCTTTGCACTTCGCTCCTGACCACGGCCAGTCGGATGCAGTTAACCGGGGAATGGTGCTAGCCGGCGGCCGGGTTCTGGGTTGGCTCAACTCGGACGACCGTTTGCGGCCGGGCGCCCTGGCCCAGGTTGCTGCGTGGCTGGACAGCGAGGAGCCGCGTTGGCTCTACGGAAGGGCAGGGATGATTGACGGTCAAGGTAGGCAGCAAGCCGGCCTTATCGTGCGCTACAAGAACTGGCGCGGCAGGCATTTTTCGATTTACAAACTCCTTACCGAGAACTTTATACCCCAAATGGCTGTCTTCTGGAACCGCGCAATGTGGAGCCGGGCGGGCGGCCTCGATCTGAGCAGGGATCTGGACATGGACTATGATCTCTGGCTGCGGTTCGCACGGGTAACTGATCCGAATGTGCTGTCCGTTGAACTGGCGGACTTCCGGGTCCATTCGGCAGCCAAGGGGAGCCTGCGGACGGTTGAGCAGCTCGATGCGGCTCTTGCCACGGCGCGGCTGCATGCCGCCGGGCTTGGCAGTAAAGGGGAAGCGGCGCTGATCATTCACCGGCTGCTTAGCTTGCGGACAAGGTTCCTCTACCGCTGGCTCAAACCATAAAGAGAGAGAAGATGGAGAAGGTTCTGGTCCTCATCCCAGCTTATAATGAAGGCACCCGGATTGCCGCAGTGGTCAAGCGTGTTCAAGGAGTTGTTCCTGATTATGATATCCTTGTTGTAAACGACGGTTCCAGCGACAATACTGCTGAGGAAGCAGCGGTCGCGGGGGCGAGGGTGGTTTCTCACCCCTTCAACATGGGGTACGGGGTTGCGATCCAAACCGGCTACAAGTACGCCCATGCCGAAGGGTATGACTTTATTGCCCAGATAGACGGTGACGGCCAGCATGATCCAGTCTATATACCGCGCCTTCTGGAACCCGTGATAAAGGGAAAGACCGACTTCGCCATCGGCTCGCGGTTTCTGGAGGTCGACAGTTACGAGCCTTCTCTTGCGAGAAGGATCGGCATGGCTTTTTTTAGAAAAATAGTTTCATATATAACCAGCACCAGGATCACTGATTCGACTTCCGGCTATCAGGCGTTTAGTAGGGATGTCATCCGGTTTTTCACTACTGAGGTATTTCCGTGTGACTATCCCGACGCGGATATGCTTATAACGCTGCACCTGGCCGGGTTCAGGATCATGGAGCTCCCGGTCAGGATGTACTCCAACGTGGAGGGCAAGTCGATGCACAGCGGCCTTAAGCCGTTCTATTACATTTTCAAGATGCTTCTTTCGATCTTTGTGACACTTCTTCGCAAGCGAAATTCTATAGGGAGGTAAGTATATGCCTATAAGACAAGAGATATTCGCGATTCTCGTGTGCATAGGGGTGGTGATTTTCATCATTGACCTGGTGCGCCGACGGCGGCTCAGGGAGGAGTATTCGGTCCTCTGGCTGGCCACGAGTGCTATAATGTTTTTCCTCGTCGTCAAATACGAGTGGCTCGAGGCGCTTACGGCGTTCATCGGGGCCGGCCTTCCAACGACGACTCTTTTTATCTTCGCGATCATCTTCCTAATGCTCATTTCAGTCCAGTTTTCGACCAAGATCTCGAAACTGACCAACCAGGTGAAGGACCTTGCCCAGGACAATGCATTGCTGAGGTCTGAAATTGAGCATTTTCGCCGTCGCGGAGGGAGTGGTCTTAGCGACTCGGAAGAAGGTTAAAGGCGGACAATATGAACTCATCAGCGACTCCTCGCAGCTTCACGTTTCTGTCTCTGTTCCTGATTGCGATCGTCTGCCTCCTCTGCTATTCGAATACGTTTCATGTGCCGTTTCAGTATGACGATCCATATAACATAAACGAGAAGCCCTATGTCAAAGACATCAGTGCCTTTTTCGGCGTTCAGCCTGTCGAAGCGGACTCCTCTTTCATAATGCGCACAGTAACATATTTCACCTTTGCGGTGAATTACCGATTGCATCGAGATGATGTTGTCGGGTACCATGTTGTCAACCTCGTGATTCACCTTTTCAACGGGTTCCTGGTCTACTTCCTTGTGCTTCTGACGTTTAAGACGCCATACTTCATGAATGCGGGGATTTGGGATCAGAAATCGGCGATTGACAAGGGGGAGTCTCCAGCCTTCAACTCCCAACCCCAAATCGTAGTCTTTATTTCCCTTTTTGCCGCGCTTCTTTTTGTCTCTCATCCTGTGCAGACCCAGGCTGTAACCTACATCGTGCAGAGGCTGTCGTCCCTGGCTACGCTTTTTTATCTTCTTTCGCTTAATACTTATATAAAGTGGAGACTCATAAAACAGGAGTCAGGAGAGCCGGGGGCTGGAACGAGGAATCCAAAATCCGAGGCACTAAAGCCTAAATCCGGTAAGTGGTCGGCGGTCTGGTATATGTCATCTGTTATCTTCGCCGTTTTCGCCATGAAATCGAAGGAGATAGCATTTACTCTGCCTCTGGTGATCGCCCTGTATGAGTTTTTGTTCTTCGATGGGACTCTGAGGAAGAGGATTCTCTATCTTGTGCCCCTTCTTCTGACAATGCTTATTATCCCTTTGAGCCTTTTGGGGATGACGAAGCCCGCGGGAGAGATCATCGGAGATGTGAGCAAAGCGACAAAAATAGGGAGCGCCCTTACCCGATGGGAATACCTCTTTACGGAATTCCGGGTGATTGTCACTTACATCCGACTTTTGATCTTTCCTGTGAACCAGAACCTGGATTATGACTATCCTGTATATCATTCCCTGTTTGACCTCAATGTTCTTTTGTCCTTTCTGTTTCTTATATCGCTTTTTGGTTTTGGGGTTTATCTTTTGCACCGATCGCGCATTGACAGCCCGCGCGACTACAGAGGGATCGCCACTACGACTCAATCCGCAATCCTCAACTATAAGCAGTCATCTCGCCTGATCGCCTTTTGCATCTTCTGGTTTTTTATGACCCTCTCTGTTGAGTCGAGCGTAATTCCCATTACGGATGTGATCTTTGAGCATCGGCTCTATCTGCCATCGGCGGGATTTGTTATCGGGGCGGCGGCCGTGATTACGACGACATGGCCGCGTCTCAGGGAGTCCTGGAGGCTGCCGGCGAAGATCGGCGTGGCGGTGTGCGGGCTCATTATAATCGTTCTTTCAGGATTGACATATCTCCGCAACAAAGTATGGAGTAGCGAAGTGAGCCTTTGGCAGGATGTAGTGTCGAAAAGTCCGGCGAAGGCGCGCCCCTATAACGGACTGGGGCTGGCATATCAAAATGAAGGCAAACTTGATGAGGCACTCGGAGGCTTTGCACGGGCGGTGGAGATCGACCCCTCTTATGCCGTGGCCCATAATAACTTTGGGTCGACCTACTTTAAGAAAAATCTCTTCGGCCGTGCGGTGGAGGAATTCAGCAGGGCCATAGCCCTTGAACCGGACAACGCCATTTTTCGTAATAACAGGGGGCTGGCGTATGCGGCGGCGGGTGAGACTGACAGGGCCATTTCCGACTATCTCGAAGCAATCACCCTCGATTCTTCGTATGATGATCCGTACCACAACCTGGGAGTTGTCTATCACAGGAAAGGCTTATTTGAAAAGGCCGTCGAAGAATACACTAAGGCGATAAACCTCGAGACGGACAATGCAGTTTATTACAGCAACCGAGGCCTCTCCTATTCCGCTCTGCTGGATTTCGAAAAGGCGCTTGCCGACTTTACAAAGGCCGCCGCCCTCATGCCCTTCTTCATAGACGCCTATACGGGAAGGGGCGTCGCATATGGCGAACTGGGGCGCCTCGATGAAGCCCATAATGATTTGAATCATGCGATCTTGCTGGATCCTTCAAGGGCCTCATCCTATATCAACCGTGCAGTGACCCATGAACGGATGCGGGACATCACCTCGGCGCTGACGGATTTTCAGAAGGCCTGTGACCTGGGCGATGAGAGGGGTTGTGGCGGAGTCGAATATATGCGAAAGAAGTATCACGAAGGGAAGTGATTCTCAGCAAGGGGTAAACGAACCATGGCCTATGAAGGACTCTCAAACCTGCATCTCCTAGCGGAGGCGGACAATTACAATGCATGGCTTTTCGATGCGATCAGACCCTATGTGGGAAAACGCGTGCTCGAGATTGGCGCGGGGATAGGCACCTTCACAGCCCTTCTTGGAGAGCTTGGGCATGTTACCGCAACTGATATTGACGAAGCTTGCCTTGCCGAACTATCGAGCCGGTTCTTTAGATTCGGAAACGTCGGGGTCATGCGTCTGGACATCACAGACATTGGCCGGGAGCAAAGCGAAATGCTGCGGAAGAAGGACTTTGACACCATTATAGGTCTGAACGTCCTTGAACATATTGAGGATGATATCCTGGCGTTGAAGAACCTGCGCCTTCTCGTTGCTTTCGGGCGGCTTCTTCTGATAGTGCCGGCATTACGCATCCTCTATGGCGTAGAAGACAAAGCTGTCGGCCATATCCGGCGGTATGAGAAACCGGAGCTTGTTGAAAAACTCTCTAAGGCGGGGTGGCATGTAGAAAAAATCGGCTATCTCAATAGCCTTGGCGCCGTCCTCTGGTTCATCAAGAACAGAATCATGAAGAGTCCGGCGACATCGCCTGGCAATGTTAGAATCTACGATAAACTTATAGTGCCGTTTCTGTCGAGGCTGGAAAGAACAATCCCTGCTCCGTTCGGACAATCGCTTGTGGCAATCAGTTCAACCGCTGAGTGCATGTCCGGCTCCGAAAGGGGGTAAGGCTGTGATAAAATGAATCAGCCGAGTAGTGGCTGCGCAAAAAATATCTGAGAGGAGAAAAATCCTGGACAATAGTATCGCCGTTATTATTCCCTGTCACAACGAGGAAGCGACGGTCGGAAAAGTGATTGCTGATTTCAGGGCCAGTCTGCCGGAGGCCGTTATCTATGTGCTGGACAATGCCAGTACTGACAGGACGGCGGAAGCCGCAAGGAATGCAGGCGCCACTTTAATATTTGAATCCAGGAAGGGAAAGGGATTCGCGGTGCAGACGCTCTTTGAACGGATTGATGCCGATTACTACGTCATTGTCGATGGCGATGATACCTATCCGGCCGATGAGTCGCCTGCATTGCTCCGGGAAGCAGTCGAAGGCGGGTTCGATATGGTTGTCGGGGCGCGGCTCGATAGATATAGCGGCCATGCCTTCCGTCCGCTGCACCACTTAGGCAACAGGTTCATCCGGTTTACGATAAACAAACTCTTCCATGTTGCATTGTCGGATATACTGTCCGGATATCGGGTGCTGAGCCGCAATTTTGTAAAGGGTGTCCCGTTGCTTGCGGTGGGTTTCGAAATCGAGACTGAGCTGACTCTTAAGGCGCTATATTACGGGTACAAAATCAAGGAGATCGACATTCACTACCGCGAACGTCCACAGGGCAGTTACTCAAAGCTCCGTACCTTCACGGATGGGTTTAGGGTGCTTTCGCTTATCGTCATGATCGTCCGGGACTACCGGCCTTTTTTCTTCTTCTCGTTGATCGGTACGGTACTCCTGCTGTTTGGCCTTATCTTTGGAGGAGTCGTCATTAAAGAGTACATCGAAACCAGGTATATCCGTCGCGTGCCATTGGCTGTGCTATCAGCATCCACAGTGATAGCCGCTCTTCTGAACTACTTCGCCGGACTGATTCTGGACTCACTAAGCAGGCGTTTCAAAGAAATCATGATTGTCGGGAAGAAGCGCTTGTAAGGACCTGCACAGATGTCAGCCAATTCTGACGAGATTGATGCGTAATACTAGTGACCGGCTTTATGCCTGCCGCTCTGGTAAAGATATTCAAGTTCTTCCCTAGAGGAAAGCTCTCCCCGTTGGGCAGCTTCTATTAGTCTTACGGCCTCAAGGGCTTGAGGGTCGTTAGGAAAATATTTGAGATATTGTTTAAAGGGCTCAAGGCTATCATGAAATTCGTGCAGCTTGAAATGAGCTATGCCGAGAGACAGGTACGACTCTACTGCATCAGGGTAATTACGCAAATTTCTCGATGCTTCTTGAATCACCTGCCTCCAGATGAGGTCTTTGCTGAGGGCCTGTACGCCAGCGAGATTCCTGAGCAGTTCAGTCCTTATGAAAAGCATTGCCGAAGGCTCAACGACAGCCAAAGACCAGGAGGTATCAGCATCCAGCTCCAGGACAAGAGGGACGAGCGAGCCCCTGACTATGTTCGTGCAGGGGGTGATTATTGTTCCTACGTCATAGTCAAGGAGAACCTTTTCCCAACCCTCTTTCATCCAGAATACCTGATCATAGAGTTCGAGACTTCTGTCATGAGTGTAATGTCTGCCGTCTACTGAAACCAGATATGACGGATACAGTTTCCATTCAAGGAAATTACCGGTATAAAACTGGTTGAAAATCTTTCCCTTTGGCCTGTACTCGAGCATGAACTCAGAAGATTTTACGGGAAACAGCACATCCACCGGGCCTGCTCCCCAACGGTCACCGCGTGTTATCGAAAAAAGAGAAGCCATAAGCAGCACCGCCGCAAGAGTCATGAAAGTTTTTTTTGAGGCAGCCCTGGCTAAACTCGAGTAGATTTCCGCTAAAGACTGGAAAGAACCAACTATGGGAACATACATGATAATTGCGAGCACCGCGAGATTTCTTGCATACTTATATGTCAGAAATCCAAAAATCAGTAAGAGCATTCCGTAGGTGATCCTTTTTCCGCCTCTTAGGGAGATTATCGGAGTGAGGCCTGCAATGACTAGTAGCAAGAAACTGGTCTTGTACGCTGTTTTCATCACCGGTGCCAGTTCGGGCACGCCCTGAAGAAAGGCCTTTTCGCCTGACAGAAAAAGGGGAAGTAGAAGCTGACGTATCCCATATGGGTTAATGAGAGCAAAAAGGATTGATAAGGAGATCGCCATAGCAAGGGGCCAGGCCGTCTTCCCGTCGATTTTTCCGGAATTAACCCAATCCCACAGCAAGCCCCCCGTATAACAGAAAAGAACAATAAACAGCATTAAGACCGAAGGATGTGCCCAGCTCAAAAGCATGCAGAGAGCGGGGACGGGAGCCAGGTACCTCCATTTCCCGGTAGATGAGAATCCTTCGAGAAGATATATCTCAATCGCAAGTGAAAGGTAGAGCATAATCTCCGGCCGGTACACGAACCGGAATTCGACAAGAAGTATCATCCCTGACATGAACAGCGTTGCCCATCCTTCAAAGGCTTTACCCCTGCTCGCGGTCAAGTAAAGAAAAAGCACCGAGAGACCTGCGATTAAGCCCTGGAAGAAGCTCATGCCCCAGTATCCGAAATGATTATAGAGAAAATAGAGCAGAGCTTCAAAACCCCATGCATGGTAAGCACCAGGGGTGTCCAGGAGAGTATAGACAAAGACCTCGGTCTGCGGAATTCTTAGGTTCGCAAGGACCTCCCGGCCGATGGCAAGATGAAACCATACATCATAGTCATAAATTCTTCTTAAGAATGACAGGGAAACCGCCAGGAAGAGAAATGCTGCATATCCGTACTTAAGACCCCGTCTTTCTGACATATATCTGATATTCATAATGCTTGGCTGGAGCAGTTATAATTATATGAAAAAGTTGAGACTTTGGAAAGTCTTTAGCATTGAAAAGATAAGCCTTTGGAATGCCCAGGCGACAATGATTTCATCTATTGAGCTGATGCCATAAGGCTTTGATGTCTGTTGTATAATTGAATATCTATTTATGGCCGAGGAAAACTTGCAGATAATGAAGTACGAAGAATCCACTTTGCCCCGCTTCGCAGTCCTTATACCCTTTCTCCTTATTGCCTTTTGCTCTTTCCTGTCCTATTCGAACACCTTTCATGTGCCGTTTCAGCTGGATGATCAGCTCAATATCAGCGCAAAACCATACGTCAAAGACATAAGCGCCTTCTTTGACCCGGCGAAGATAGAACATTATCGCGACGATGACCCCTTCAGGATGCGCATGGTGGGATACTTCACCTTCGCGGTAAATTACCGGCTTCATGGAAATGAGGTTGTGGGCTATCACGTCGTCAATCTTGCAATTCACATCATCAACGGATTTCTGGTTTACGTCCTTGTCCTCCTGACTTTCAGGACGCCGTTTTTCAGCAATTCATCCACGTCTCCGGTTCAACCAATGGGAGGCAGTGTGGAATTATTTATCGCCCTTTTTGCCGCTCTTCTTTTTGTCTGTCATCCGATCCAGACCCAGGCTGTCACTTACATTGTGCAGAGGCTCGCCTCCCTGGCGACGCTGTTTTATATCCTGTCGCTTGTGGCGTACATAAAATGGAGGCTGATAGTACAGGAGACTGGAGTCGCGACAAGAAATAATAAACCTCTCGGTCGGTCGGGGGTCTGGTATTTGTCATCTCTTGTCTCAGTTGTTCTTGCCATGAAGACAAAGGAGGTTGCATTCACGCTTCCGCTGGTCGTAGTTCTGTATGAGTTCCTGTTCTTCGCGGGGACGGTCAAAAAAAGGGTACTTTGTCTTGTCCCGTTTTTGCTGACGTTGCTGATTGTCCCGTTTGAACTTATGGGGCTCGAAAAGCCTGCTGGCGCGGTAATGGGGGAAATGAATAGTGCGTTACGGGCATCATCGGACTTGTCCCGCTGGGACTATCTTTTTACACAATTCCGCGTGATCGTTACCTACGTCAGACTCCTGTTCTTCCCGGCTAATCAGAACCTGGACTATGACTATCCTGTTTATCATAGTTTCTTTAGTGGGCCGGTATTTCTTTCTTTCTTGCTTCTGTCGTGTATGTTTGGTATGGCGGTATACCTGCTTTACAAAAGTCGGCAAAGGGCGACAGGCAAGGGGCAAAATGGAAAGACTGAGGGGCAGGGAGATGTTTCGCCAGTCACTCATCACCTGTCACCTTTGCCCTATTATCGTCTCATCGCCTTTGGCATTTTCTGGTTTTTTATCACACTTTCCGTTGAATCTAGCGTGATCCCGATCGCGGATGTGATCTTTGAGCACCGGCTCTATCTGCCTTCGGTAGGTTTTTTTCTTGCGGCGACTGTTGCCCTTTATATGTTATGGCAGCGTGCCAACGAGTCCTGGAAAGTGCCGGCGAAGTTTGCGGTGGCTGTCTGCGGGTTGATTATCGCCATCCTCACAGGTGCGGCGTATGCGCGGAACACTCAGTGGAAGGATGAAGTGAGGCTCTGGGAAGATGTGGTAAAAAAGAGTCCTTCAAAAGTCCGTCCTCGCAGCAACCTGGGATACTTTTACGGCAAACAAGGTCGTCTTGAGGATGCGGTCAGAGAGTATCAGATCGCTCTCAGAATCGACCCGGATGATTTTCAGGTGCATGACAACCTCGGTGTCATTTACAAAGTGGAAGGCCGGATCGAAGAAGCGATAAGGGAATACCGGACTGCTTTGAGGCTTAAGCCGGAGGACGCTATGGCATATTATAACCTTGGAAACATCTTCAGAGAACAGGGAAATTTTGAAGAGGCAATAAAACAATATCAGACTGCTATACGATTAGAGCCGGAGATTGAGGTTGCCGTGTTACACAATAACCTTGGGATAGCATATATCGGCCTGGGGAATTTGAAAGAGGCGGAGCGGGAATTCCGGATCGCCATCGGACTTGACCCGGACTATGAAGCAGCGGGGAGAAACCTGGAGATGTTGTTGAGAGGCACTGGGCGGTAGCGAAGAATGTCTGCCGGCAGATTTGTCATTGCCCCGCTTGACCGTTGAATGACACAATTTATGCAGAAACATGCCGGCACAAAAACAAATATAGTAATTGTCGATTTGACAATTGAAGGGGATGCCAGTTGTGACATCAAAGAAGGGTAAGATCGGTATCGCCGTGTTTGTTATAGCGGTGGCGGGGAGCATCTGGTTCTCCGGTCTTCATGAGGCATTGACCCCTGAGAGGATAAAAGAGGAGCGCGAAGTTCTCCATGCGTTTGTGGAGCAGAACTACGTCCTGTCCGTGCTCTCTTTCATCCTCCTAACTGTTTCAACGGCATTCTTCGTACCTGGTGCGATTGCCCTCGTGCTTGCTGCCGGCTTTTTTTTCGGAGCGATTCCCGGAGCGCTTTTTTCTGTCACAGGGTTGACCCTCGGGGCCGTGTCAGCTTTCCTAGCCGCGCGGTACGTCCTGGGCGACTGGATACAGGAGAAGTACAGAGTCCCGCTTGCTGCATTCAATCAAGAAATGCAGAACCACGGCCATTACTATCTGCTCACTCTGAGGATTGTCCCTGTGGTCCCCTTTTTTCTTGTGAATATCCTGGCGGGGCTGACAAAGATTTCCCTGAAAAATTTCACGGCCTCTACTTCCATAGGATTGCTTCCCGCTTCCGTTGTCTATTCCTTTGCCGGGCGTAAACTGGGCAGCATCAACAGTCCGCGCGACGTCCTTTCTCCGGGAGTGGTCGCGGCGCTTCTCCTCCTAGCGGTCCTTGCCCTTTTTCCGGTCTTACTGAAGAACTTACGCCGAATCAGAAATAAGGATCGCCCAAAGCGCCTGGATTAAGATGACCCTCTTGCATGTCATAAGTCAGGCCAACTGTTGACTTTTTATGCGACTATGGCATAATTCGAATATCTATGACCTCCATGCACCCAAGTGTGTTTTATTTCGGGATTTTGGCTTCGGGGGGAAGGTCGGGGCCGATAGTGTTCAAAACGGAGAGATGATATGAAATCCGTGAAATGTTGTAGTCTCCCGGGCGTATTATTGCTGGCCATGGGTATCTGGCTGCTTTCTGCTTTTTCAGGCACGGCGCATTCCGTGAAGCAATCAGTACTGACAGACGAAGACTGTGTTAAGTGTCATTCCGGTCCGCCTGCTGACATAGCTGTGGCAGGCGGAAAGCACAAAAGTGTGGGATGCAGCGGCTGCCACATCGGGCATCCTCCGACAGTGAAGAAACCTGTCCCGAAGTGCAGCATGTGTCATATGGGAAAGCCTCATTTCGAGATGACAGGCTGCCTCAGTTGCCACAGGAACCCGCATACGCCTCTGAATATTTCATTTGCAGGTAATGCAAAGAATGCTTGTCTCTCCTGCCATACACGTCAGACTCTTCAACTCAGGAACAATAAGAGCAAGCATTCTGGCCTGAACTGTCCCATGTGTCACAGCGTACACCGTAAGGCCCCTCTATGCACCCAGTGCCACAAGCCGCACTCCGCTGAAATGGCTGCTGCCGATTGCAGGAATTGCCATAAGGCGCACGTGCCTAACATTGTGACATATGCTTCCGGTATTCCGTCCAAGGGCTGCGGCTCATGTCACAAGAGGGCTCTGGAAATTCTCAGCGCCAGTATGTCAAAGCACATGGCCCTTACATGCGCTTTCTGCCACAAGGAAAAGCACAGGATGATACCTGACTGCCTGGACTGTCATGTTAGGCCCCATCAAAAGGTCGGTATTGTGGTGCAGTTTTCTAAATGCGACGAATGCCACAACGTCGCCCATGATCTTAATTATTTGTCCGCTGCGAAACAGCCTCGATAAATACGTGAAAAAAGAAATAGAATAATCTGCCGCTGACCTTCAGTTAAACGGGTTTTGGCCATAAAATCGGCAGATTGATAAGTTCCCCTATCGCGTGCTATTTTACTCCTATACTGAACAAAACTACGTCTTATCAACTTTCGGAAATAAGGGAAAGAATATCTCAAGCGAGAATAAACATAAAGAAATACAGAAAGGTGAAGCAGGTCTCCCGATTGGCGGAGCCCTGCCGCAGCGGACGTCAGTAAAGACCGAATTGCTTCTTTCATTCATTATCGTTCTTATCTCTGCGGGCGTATATTTCAATGCCCTCACCTGCGGGTTTGTCCATGACGATAGATTTCAAGTACTGGAGAATTATTGGATTACGGACGTAAGATATATCCCTGAAATTTTTTCTTCAAATGTCTGGAAATTTAATAGACAGCTTGAGTCAAACTATTATCGCCCCCTAATGCATATCATATATATGTTCAATTTTCACCTTTTCGGACTTAACCCCATGGGTTTTCATTTGGTTAACGTACTGTTCCATGCGGGTGTTTCGGTCCTGGTTTTTGCTATTGCCCTGATACTCCTTGACGGACAATTACGGATCTCGTCTTCTCCGTCCCGTGCGTTTCCGGCCTTTGCTGCTGCAATACTTTTCGCCACCCATCCTGTGCATACTGAGGCTGTGACGTGGGTCGCCGGCCTGACGGATGTATCTGCGACTTTTTTTTGCCTTCTGTCTCTGAACTTTTATATCAGGTCCGGCAGCAAGACCGGCGGCCTCTATATGCTTTCCGTAGCCTCTTTTTTTATTGCCACCCTCTGCAAAGAACCAGCGCTGATGCTGCCGCTTATTCTGGCGGCTTATGACTTCCTTTTTAAGAAAGATGAAAAGAAGATCCGCCTGCTTAAAAGGTATATCGCTTATCTTGCCGCAGCAGGCGTTTATTTGCTTCTGAGGTTCCGCGCGCTGGAGGGGGTTGTGCCGATAATAGGCACAGAACTAAGCTATTACCAATATTTCATCAATATCTTTCCCCTCTTCGCTCAGTATCTCGAAAAACTAATATTGCCCATAAACCTGAGTTTCAGGCGAGATTTTATCCCGATAGAATCACTGGCGGTCGCAGAAGGGATGATCTCCCTGATTGTCGCTGTGGTCTATCTGATGGCTGTTTGGCTGACCTCCAGAAAAGAAAAGATTATTTGTTTCAGCCTCCTTGTTATCGTAATCCCGCTTCTGCCGGCCTTCTATATCCGTGGGATAATAGGCCCACCGTTCAGCGAAAGATATCTCTATTTCCCTTCGGTAGGTTTTGTCGTGCTTAGTGCATTGATCCTCTACCGGGCCCAAAGCCGTTTCCCATCGGGGGGGCTGGTTACTGTTGCTATTTTTTTCATTGTGGCCGGCTTGTATGGGTCAGGCACGGTAATGAGAAACACCGTCTGGAAGAACAACAACTCTTTTTTCGCAGACGCTCTGCAAAAATCCGGCTCAAGCGAATTTCGGATGAAGGCAATTGTCGAATCTATACATAGTGCAAACAAGGCAATGGAAAGTGGAAACATTGACGCTGCCATAGAGACTTATCAATATGCCCTGACGCTCAGACCCGATGACTATGACACTCACTATAGACTAGGAATAGCCTTCGGACAAAAAGGCCTGACAGAGAAAGCAATCGAACAATATCAAAACGCCATAAGATTGAAGCCCGACTATCTCGACGCCCGAATTAATCTCGGGAACAGCTTCTTTGCTGAAGGCCTGATCGACAAGGCCATCGAAGAATACGAGTCGGCCTTAAAGATCGATCCAGATTCAGTTAAGGCAAATTATAATCTTGGGGTGGCTTACAAAGAGAAAGGTTTGATAGACAAAGCCATAGAGCACCTTAAGACCGCGGCAGAGCGGGCCCCTTTGGAGCCCCTTATACGGCATAGTCTCGATGAGGCATATGCATCAAAGAGTAAGAAGTGATCTGCCTCAATATGTAAGCCGGATGAAGGGTTCAATATCCATAATAATAATTGCGAATAATGAGGATTTGAGATTCCGCTGACTCTGAAGAAGATTCATGCATACTCACAGAAAATCCAGAGAGTTTAGAGTATAGTCTTAGAGGTTCTCCAGTTTGCAAAAAATATAGTTTTAAAATATAGGTCCCATCAAATGGATTAATTAACCCGCTTCCAAGGTTTGGGCTTATAAGTCACCCTTTGATCATGACCGCGAAATTGTTGAATTTCAGAATCAATTCACTGACGGGTAAATACGCTATTGAGTTACAAAAAGGTCCTTTGCTTTTTTAAATAAGGACCTAACAGGCAGGACTCCGCAATCGTCACAGGGGTCAGGGAATCGCTGATCCCAGAGTTCAGTGTAAACCTTGTCACGAGAAAACTTAACAAGCCATCGCTTCGTAGGGCTTTTTGGATCTGACGACCACGCCTTGGGATACCTGTTTTCGAATGCCCAGTCCAGACCACACCCGTCGTTGGCTGAGTCATACAAATCCTTCAGTTCTTCCACCGTGGGCAGCCTCCAGCCACCGCCGGCAAGACTGAGAGATTTTGCATACGAGGCAGCAATATCATAAGTAGTGACTGTAAACATGGGAATTGGCGCCCATTCCAATCCAGTCTGCAGATCCTTAATCACGCCGTCTGGCGAGACTTTAAATGTGGAAAAGATAAGGACATAATCTCGCTCGAGTTTCAGGGTCTCTCCTGAAGGAAGACTCCTGATGCGCTCTCGCTGATCATTACACTGCCCGCCGTCGAACAGAATTCTGTAATAAGTCCCCGGATATAGTCCTTGAAGCAGGAACTTCCCATTTGCCTTCGTCTTCACTTCAAACAAGTCATAATCTTCTATGTACTGGCCGGCAGGTAGCATCGCCACTACCTTAACTCCTGCAAGCGGCCTTCCGTCCCTGTCCACTACCCTTCCTTCAACGGCAGATCCCTTATTGCCTGCCGGGTACGCAGCGCCGGCAAGAAGCAGGGAGCTCACGAGAACCAGAACAGGCATAATCGGAATATTCTTCGCAATTGTCCTTTTTTTAAAAAGACGCATCATTGAGCAGACATTTCTCATAATTAACGTCACCGGTATCTTGGGCTCGTCAATAAGGTGCATAAATTACCGATTCACATCTCCTTGGGATCTTCGTGATTCGCCATATGTTATAACCGGAAGAGCGAAGAAAAATCAATGGCCGTAATGATGTCTTTCGCTTGGCTTGCCATTTTCCGGAGAAACTGTGTACGATAAGACATTGCTGATAGCATGGAAATAGCAGGGATTTGTCGAAACTGAAGTTCTTTTTATAAGGAATGTCATGTCCATTATGAGAGCGTCAATGTTGACTCTTTTAACCGTCATCGCCCTCACCGTCCTGACCGGAACCGCCAGAGGGGAGGCGAAAGGAACCTACCTTTACACCCTTTCGGACTTTACCGGCTCCGTCCCCACCAGTTCGGCGAGGGTCAGCGTAGATGATTTCCATAAGGAAGTCTATGTTACTTCCGGAGACCTCATCAGGGTGTTCAACGACAAAGGCATGGAGATCTACAGCTTCGGCGAGAACCTCAACGTCGGTGTCCTCTACGATGCAGCAGTCGATGAGAAGGGCAATATTTATGTCTTGTCCCACTCATACGAACGAAAACAATTTATCATTACACTTTGCAACTTTAGGGGGGAGCCAATCAGGGAGATATCCCTCACGAACATTCCACCCCAGTTTCAGGGGATTTCGCCCAGCCGTATGGTTTACCGGAAAGGAACCCTTTATCTTGTCTCCGATTCAGGAATGGTGGTGGTTATGACCGATGCAAATGGTGTCTTTAAAGACGGGATCGATCTCTTTCCCCTCATGGATGTCAAGTCCGATGACAGAGGGAAACGTGGCCGAAAAGGGGAAGATAGAGATAAGGAGAAAAAAGAGCTAAAGAGGGATGACTACGGTATTTCCGGTTTCAGCGTGGACCACGAGGGGAACCTTCTCTTCGTGTCCCCTATAACTGCGAAGGCCTTTATCGTCTTTGCGGACCGGACGGTGGACTCGTTCGGCAAGAGGGGGAGCGCACCGGGCAGGTTCGCCATTCCGAGGGGCATAGTCAGAGACAAGTCTGGCAATTATATTGTCTCCGACATACTCAGGTGCGTGGTCATGATCTTCGACAAAAAATTCGATTTTATAACGGAATTCGGCGGCCGGGGTTACGGGCCCAGCAACCTTATCGGGCCCACTGAAATAGTGCTGAGTGAAGACTCAAAACTCTACGTGACGCAGCTCACTGAAAGAGGCGTCAGCGTATATAATATCGTTGGCGATTGATCTGCCATCGTTGATCTAATTCCGTCAGGCACGGGCCTGTCGGATGAGCCGGTATAATTTCCATTTCTTCTTCACCAATCTAGCCGTCTGTTAATTCATTGCTGTAATGACAATGCCGAGATTGCGCAGTATATTAAAAAAACTTAATCTTTCCATTAACTTCTTTGGTGAACCGGCGGCAAGAGGAGGTGAAATCGCTACCCGATGTTGGGCATTTCACCAAGTCACATTCACCCCGCCAACGCCATCAGTTCGTAACCTTCCGACTTTGAAACATTTTCCTCTCTGAATTGTCTTGGCACCGCCTTTGCAACTACTGAGGTCAAAGCCCGAAGGCTTTCAATCTTGGGATTAAAGGAGGTGACTCGGGAGAGAAGAACAAAAAGCGAAGGGGCGAGGGTTTCGGCCAAGCCGAGGGGATAAATATTAACTAGCAACCAAAAAAGAAACAAGGAGAGCAAAATAGTGAAGACTAAGACAATAATAATGCTTATGGCAATTGCCCTTCTCAGCATCGGGCTTGCAAGCACATCTTATGCATTCCATGATGGCGGTGCCGCACGTTGCGAAGGCTGCCACACAATGCACAACTCACTCAACAACACAACTTTTAACCAGGGCGCCACGAACAAGTGGAATGGCACCCAGTTCCAGGCAGGACCTTACCTCTTACAGGGCAGCACTCCTTCTGAAGTTTGCCTCAACTGCCATGGCACAGGCACTGGCACCAGCGGCTACCACGTATCAACTGAGGGCGTAGTTAATACAACAGGCGGCCAGCTCCCGAACCAGTACACACCGGGCGGCGACTTCTCATGGATGAGGACGACTGCTAACTCTATCGGTGGCACATTCGGCCATAGCATCATTGCACCGACTATGTCCTATGTTCAGGACCCCAGAATCATAACCTCCCCCGGCGGCTCCTTCCCTGCTAATCAGCTTGGCTGCCAGAGCTGCCACAACCCGCACGGCTCGACCAGAAGGGATTCTACCGGCGCCTATGTAACACCTAATACCGCAATCGGTGGCACCTACGCTCCTATCATTGCCTCAGGCTCCTATGGGCAGATTCCTGGTGCTGGCGAAGCTGTCGGCGCATACAGACTTCTCGGCGGCACAGGCTATTCCCCGAAGAATTCCGGCGTGACCTTTCTCAATAACCCGCCTTATGCAGTCGCTCCCAGCTCGTACAACAGGACTGACACCGCTGCTGGCGGACAGACAAGGGTTGCTTACGGTCAGGACATGTCAGAATGGTGCGGAAACTGCCACAGCGGCTTGGTAGAGGCTTCATATGTCTCCGGAGTAGCTGGTCACACTCACCCTGCTGCCAACGCAGCTAAGCTCACAGCTACAATCGCAGCTAACTATAACGCATATGTAAAGACCGGCGACCTCACAGGCACGCAGGCCAACTCTTTCCTCAACCTGGTTCCTTACGAAGAGGGGACTAACAACATAGCGACTCTCGCGGCCCTTGCCGGCAGCTCCAATGCACCCCTGACAGGCCCGTCGACCGCTTCCAACGTTGCCTGCGTTTCGTGCCACAGGGTGCATGCATCGGCATTCCCGAGCATGACCCGTTTTGGTGTTGACGCACTCGTCACTGACGAGACAGGCGCATTCGAAGCAAGGAGTGGCTTTACTTCTGCTGCTATCCAGGCATCATACTACGGCAGAGGCGACGTCACGCAGAATGCATGGTTTGGCGATGCCCAGAGAGCTCTCTGCAACAAGTGCCACGTGAAAGACTAATTAAAACTGAATGGCACATGCCGATATAATCGGCAGGACGTAAGTGAGGGAGCAGGACCGGCACAAAGCCGGTCCTGCTCCCTTTTTTTTGGGGTAATGGCAACGGTAATGAGATTATCCGGCCAGAATGCTCACAAGGAACTTGAAACAAAGGACACTGAGTGCTTAACATATGGCGATGGGCGTTCTTGGCAGCTTGAAAAGAAGGTTACCTATATTTTCCTTCATGACCTCTATGGTCAATACTTCTTCGAGGGCCTCACTGTTTATTTTCTTTTCGATGGCGGGTTTCATCGTTTTGGCCGGAACGGGCCATGCCTTCCACGAAGGCGGCGCAGGGGCGTGCGAAGGCTGCCATAGCATGCACAACTCGCTCGACGGCAGAGCGGCGGCCAGGGCGTTGCCGCAGTATCAGGCCGGAGCCTATCTGTTGAAGGCTTCTGACCAGAGTTCGGTCTGTCTAAACTGCCACCAGCATGCGGGCGACACAGCACCCAGCGGGTTTCATATCAGCACTTCGGAGTCCGATATGCCAACCGGTTCTCCGCCCATCCAGCTCAGCCCCGGAGGGGATTTCGGGTGGCTGAAGAAGACATATAGTTGGACCGACGCTAACGGAGCCCTCCAGACGAGTCCAGGGTACACTCACGGCCACAATATCACCGCTTACGACTACGGGTATGCGGCCGACGGCAGGCTCACCACGGCCCCGGGCGGGGGTTCATTCCAGTATCCGTCCAACCAACTGAGCTGCATCAGCTGTCACGACCCTCACGGCCGGTATAGAAGGAGCGGCACAGGTACCATCAGCACGACCGGGGGGCCGATTATCGGCAGCGGTTCCTATAATACCAGCATGGAGCCCTTTGGCACGATTTCAGCGGGCACATATCGCCTTCTCGGCGGTGCCGGGTACCAGCCGAAGTCTTTGGCGGGTTCCTATGCCTTCCTCTACAATCCTTTCTTTGCCGCTGCTCCGGAAGACTACAACAGGTCGGAAAATACGACGGATGTCCGGGTGGCCTATGGCCAGAATGTGTCCCAGTGGTGCGCCAACTGCCATGCCATGATGCACTCTTCAGTCGGCACCCTCATCCACCCCGCCGACCAGGCAATGAGTTCATTAATCATATCCAACTATAATTCGTATGTGAAGACCGGCGACCTGACAGGCACACAGGCCACGTCTTACCTCTCTCTTGTCCCTTTCCAGATGGGCGATACCACTGACATGACGACCCTTAAGGGAGCAGTCGGTTCCGCTGCCGGTCCCGTTTCAGGCGACAGGGTCATGTGCCTTTCGTGCCACAGGGCGCATGCCTCAGGTTGGGAAAGCATGATGAGGTTCCCTTTGGATACCACGTTCACGACCGTTGCGGACAGCTCCGGATATCCGGTCTATCCCGATCCGGGCACGAACCCCACCCAGGCGATGGGTCGTACGACCCAGGAATTTCAGAAGGCCCTCTACGACAGGCCGCCCACAAAGTTCGCCGCCTTTCAGAGGACGCTCTGCAATAAATGCCACGTACAGGATGGTAGCGGCCCTTAAATATGCCGGCCTTTTTGGGTTGAAATTTCGAGGGCTTTGCTTTAGTATTTAGAACCATGCGGAAGGGAGAAATTCCAAATCCTAATCACTATATACTAAATCAAATGACAGAAAACTGACTGTAAGGTTTTGAATTTAAGAATTTAGAATTTGAGATTTGTTTAGGATTCAGAAATTAGCACTTTGAATTTAGCAAAAAGTGATGAGAGCGCAGGATATTTGAAGGAGGATCCTTGAAAAAGAGTTTCGGAAGCTTTCTTATTGCACTGATATTTTTCACAGGCTGCGAAATGAAACCCGCGCAGGTAAAGCCGCCGCTGGAGGGGCAAGGAGAAGTCTTCCTTTACCTCGAACCGTTCCCGCAGGAAGCCGAGCGGCTGAAGTTTACACTCGGCGGCATTAACGCTCTGGCGGCGGACGGGACAGAGACCCCTCTGGCGCTGTCCTTTGAGGAATTCAGGCTGGAAGATCTGAAGAGGCAGAGGCTTATCGCCTCAGGGCGTCTCCCTCAGGGTTCGTATGCAGGTTTATCCTTCGCCGTAAAAAGGGCTCTTCTGAAGGGGGAAGAGGGCGAAGGGGACCTTATTGTGCCGAAGCAGTCCACCAAAATTTCCTTTCCCTTTACCGTCCCGAGAGAGAAGGCGGTCGTGATATCGATGACTTTCAAATATTCCGAGTCCGTCAAA
This sequence comes from Candidatus Sulfobium mesophilum, assembly GCA_900302705.1. GTDB lineage: Bacteria > Nitrospirota > Thermodesulfovibrionia > Thermodesulfovibrionales > UBA6898 > Sulfobium > Sulfobium mesophilum. Next base: position 7,248 of record OUUY01000072.1, on the reverse strand, counting down.
GAAGGGACAAGCTTTTTCCCCTCGTTCTCCCTCTTGATACCTGGCAAGCCCCTTGTAACGCTGAAGGCGTTCGCCTCGAACCGGGACTCAAACACTGTGACTGTTTTTGACAAGAGGTCTGGCCGGGTTGCCTCGGTCATCGAAACAGGGAACGGTCCGGGCGGAATTGTCTTGGACCAGAGGGCGAGGAGGGCCTATGTGGCCCTTTCGGAGGACGACTCCATCGAGGTCATCGATGTTGAAAGAGGGGACACAATCAACCGGATGAGACTCAATGCCGGTGACAGGCCCCCGGAACTTGCCCTTACGCCGGACGGTTCGGCGCTCATTTCAGTGAACAGCGGATCGGACAGCGTGAGCATCATTAACCCCTTTACTCTTATAGAAATGAAAAGACTCACCGTGGGCCACCGCCCCGTGTCGATCCTCCTCGACAGGACGGGGAGAAAGGCATACGTATTCAATTCATTTTCGAATACCGTCTCGGTCATTGACGTGCCGAACAGGGCCGTTTCCGCGACCTTAGCCACGGAGGTGGGGCCACTGAGGGGGCAGTTCAACAGGAAGGGAGACAGGCTTTATGTCTTTTTCGAAAGGTCACCATATCTGATTGTCTACGACCCTGTCACCTTCTCTGTAATCAAGCGCATCTTTGTGGGGTCCGGCCTGAGCGTCCTGAAGGTGGATACCCAAAACGATATGCTATATGTTGGCAGAAAATATGATGGCATGATCGAGGTGTACGATCCTTTTTCCCTTATGCCGATGGAAACCTTCAGCGTCTCAGGGGGAGTCGATTACATGACCATCGACAACGAGGGGAACAACCTCTGCGTGGTCATTCCAGATAAGAAGAGACTTGCGATCGTTGAGCTTGTCAGCAAAAAGACCATTGCTGAGATGGATGTGGGCGACTATCCTTATTGGACTGCCGTGATGGGAGAACGTTGAGAGACACGGTCCAGGCAGTCCAGGGGGCAAGCAGTAAACATTAGAACCCTGGGCCTGGAATCCTAAATTTAAACACAGGAGGTCGGCATTTTGCTCTTGAATCATCGCCATTTGTTTCTGGTTTTGCTCCTGTGTTTAGTGCTGCCGTTTCTGCCACAGGCCCCGGCATGGGCTGAAGGGATCACCGCAATCGCAGAGTTCGACTACAGCTCCACTAGGATTACGACTGAAAACTCGAGCGGTTTTGTGGTCGATAATACGAAGGTCAATACCTTTCTCCACAGGTACTTCCTTAATCTCGACAAGACGCTTTACCCGAACCTCAAGTTCACGGCCAGCGGAACATTTGATCAGACCATAAGTGATTCTAGGACGAACGATGTAACGAATAAAACGACGGCCACTGTGGAAAATGGTGTCCTCCAACTCCTGCAGTCTACACGTTTTATTACGTCCGGAGTCGGATACACCATAAGGCAAGAAAAAACGGATACATCGAACCAGCCTTCGTTGACGGAACTCCGGGAGACCTACAGCGCGAACCTTGGTTTGCGGCCGGCCGGCCTGCCGCCGGTGGAAACCCTTTTTCTCAGGACTCATACCTACGACAAGGAACGGCAATCCCAGGATATCATAAGCGACTTTTTATCGGTGACAAGTAAGTACGATCCGATCAAAGACCTCGAACTCACGGGCCAGGTGTCTCTTAATGACCAGAAAGACAGGCTCACTGGCCTGGATAGCAGGACAGTGAACTACCAAGGCAGGGCAACCTACGCGCGGAAATTCGGGGAAAGGGTATCAGCATACACGACCTACACCTTCACACGCCAGGATACAAGGATATCGGGAGGCGGAACCGGGGAGGTCCTCTTTCAAGTCTTCCCCGGTGAGGCCGGCTGGGACTTTACCGATACTCCGCCGGTGCAGGTCCAGCTGACCTTTACCGGGCAGGCTAATCCACTCATCGACGGCATCCTTGTGGCTAGTGCAGGCATCGACCTTGGTCCTCTTCCTTTCGGAAGCACTGACACTGCCAAACAGTGGAACATCGGCGTCGATTTCCCTATCGACTCAGAGGTCAACACTATCCTTCTTTGGGTCGACAGACCGTTACCGAACAGCGTAGCGGCCTTATTCTCATGGGATATCTATACGAGCACCGACAACGTCACATGGACGTTTTTTCAGACGGTCCCTTCCGCTCCCTTTGGAACTTTCGACAACAGGTTTGAGATAAGCTTTCGGAATGTAACCACTCGTTTCATCAAGGTTGTGACGAGGCGTCTCTCTCCCACCGTAGTGGTACCGCCCGGCGTTGACATAAAAAACATATTCGTGACGGAACTCCAGACATTCCTAAAGAGGCCCGCTCAGGAGGTGAAGGGAGAGACAACCCAGACCACGCATGTTTTTGATCTTGACGTGAAGTGGAAGATCCTAGACAGGCCTAACATCATTTATGATATGTATTACTGGAGTGTAATCTCTCAGCCTGGCGGCACCAGATACATTTTAACAAACTCGGTGAACCTGACTCATCGACTCAGCCGGATTTTTTCAGGCTCCTTGAGGTTAGCACGGGAGGACGGCCACGAACCTGAGCCGGTTGGCAGGAGGTCCGCCAATATATATAGCGCTTCGCTGTTTGCGGTGCCGCTGCCGACCCTGCTTCATTCCCTTGTGGTGAGCGGCCGTTTCGAGGAAACTGAGCAGGGCTCGAACAATACCAATTCTGTCTTTTTTAACAATATGGCTGAGCTTTACAAGGGGCTCAACTTCTTTCTAGGAGGAGGTCTGAGTGTTGCGAATAACGCGGATGGTGCGAAAACCGTGAGCACCATCATCAACTCGGGTGTCACGGCCATACCCCACCCTGCGCTGACTCTCAACGTCAACTTCTCGCAGACGGACGGCGAGACGACCGGCGGGGAGCGTGCGGCATCCTCGAACGTCACGAGGCTTGGCAATTTCAATATCACATACACCCCTTTCTCAACGATCTATATCTTCACCTCCTTCGGAATAGCTTCCCAGACAGGCAGGGAGACAACTACACTGCAGAACTATGGAGTCACATGGTCCCCGTTTAGAGACGGAGACCTCCAGTTCAATTTCTTTTACAATGAATCGCTAAACTCTGAGGGTACGAAGGAAAGGACGCTAGGCCCCAGTCTTATCTGGACCCTGAGACGCAATACCACCCTGAATGTCTCCTACAGTATTGCCACCAGCACTTCACCGGCCGAGAAAACGGAAACGAAGGTCTTTGCTGTGAACCTCAGGGTGGGGTTGCTATAAATTATTGACTAGACCGGCGAATCTATGTTATAAAAAAAAGGTTTGCTAGTAGCCATTTGTTAGTCCAAAACAGGCAGCATTTGTAAGTGTTATTTTATATCGGCGTCTCTCAGTACCAGTCGGGTTATGTCGCCCTGAAACGTGTTCAAGGGAGACTACAAAATAGCTTTGCAGACATCTGGAAAGGATAATCGATTGGAAAGGGCTTTTATACAACTGAGGAACCTCTTCATGGTGGCGGTGCTAATGTCCATTAGTGCCTGCGCAAGCCCAGGCGCTGGCGAAAAGTATCGCGACGACAAAATGGACTTCGGGGCTATAAAAAATGTTGCAATTATGCCTTTTGTAAACCTTTCGAGGGACCAGTCGGCTGCAGATAGGGTGCGCGATGTCTTTGTGACGGCCCTCCTTGCCTCAGGGGGGGTTTACGTTATCCCCACGGGTGAGGTTGCCAGAGGCGTGGGGCTAGCCGCGATTCAAAATCCCACTGCCCCTTCCACTGCCGAAGTAATAAAACTTGGACCTATCTTAAAGGCTGATGCCGTGGTAACCGGGGTTGTGAGGGAGTATGGTGAGCTGAGGTCAGGGAGTGCCACCGCCAACGTCGTCTCCCTTAGCCTTCAGATGTTCGAGGCACAAAGCGGAAGGCTCGTGTGGTCAACGTCTACAACCAAGGGGGGGGTTGGCATTATGGATCGCCTTCTTGGGGGCGGCGGCGATCCTATGAACGGCGTAACTGAAAAAGCGATAAAAGATCTAGTCACTCAATTTTATGAATAGACATGCAGCCCTTCTTGTTGCTTTTGCTTTTTTTGTTGCGCTACTAAGTCCCTTGGAGACGGCTGCAGCGGTCCTGACGGACAGCCTTAAACCCTCTGTTGCGGTATTTGTTCCGGAAAATCTGAGCGGAAAACCTGCTCCCCTGAAAGTGCTGCGGGAGTCACTTATCAGAGACGTTGCTTCCATCGGGATTTCGATCCTCGACGACGCTTCGCTGGAGAGGTTCATGCTGCGACACCGCGTCCGATATACAGGCGGCATCGACGGCGACTCCGCTCTTGCCCTTAAGACAGAGGAGAAGATCGATGCTGTCCTCATCTCCTCGGTGACACTCTACGATGAAAGCTCACCGCCGAAGTTGTCAGTGATAGCGAGGTTGGTTTCGACGGGCGAAAGACCCGCCATAATGTGGATGGGAAGCGCATCGGTTTCGGGTGACGACTCCCGAGGCATTCTGGGGATTGGATTGATAACCGATCCAGTCGAATTGAGGGAAAAGGTTGTTGGCTCCCTTGTCCGTTCACTGGCAGTGCAACTTTCAGGGGAGAAGGCAGAGGCGAAACCTACCAAAGGGCGGTACCGTCCCAAGATCTTTTACCAGTCCGATTCGTTTTCCCCAGGCACCGGATACGCAGTGGCCGTGGCCCCTTTTTTAAATTTCAGCGACAGAAAATACGCGGGGGATATCATTGTCCTCCATTTCATTGAGGAACTCCTGAAGAACGGCTTTGATGTTGTTGAACCCGGTGTTTTGAGGCAGAAGCTCCTCAACATGAGAATCATTATGAATGAGGGCATCACACTGAAGGACGCCGACGTCATTTCGCTCGGTCTTAACGCAGACCTAGTCCTTGCGGGCAAGGTCAACGACTATGAGGATTATACGGGACCGGAAGGGTCTCCGAGGGTCGATTTTTCAGTGCTGATTATTGAAAAAATGACGAAGAAGGTGCTGTGGTCCTCAAAGAGCTATAATCGGGGAGATGACGGGGTCTTCTTTTTTGACCGTGGAAAGGTGAGTACCGCGGATCGACTAGCGACATACATGACCAGTGCGATAGTCGAAAAGATATCTCAGCCTGGCGTGGAAGTGGAAGGTGAGCCGGGGCTCGGAGAACTGCCTTTTTCGCCTCGGCGGACGGAATGACTGGGCTTTTCTTTGATCGTGAAACGGACCCTTTTTTGGTCAGGAATATTACGGCAAAAATTATCTGATGTGCAAGAGGTTTCAAATAGAAGGTAGCAAGACTCAATGTCATGTGAGGCCTCGGAAAAAAAATTAAGGGTGATTGAGAAAGACTTTTCAGCAGACTGTCAAAGTATTATAAGGAAGGAGTCAAATGAAGATCTTAAGAATCTGTACGGTTACGGCAATCGCCGTTCTCATAACCGGTAGGGTCACGCTTGCATTCAGTGGAGGATCGTTGCCTGACGAGGGCAAGACGGGCAGTGCATTGTCTGATGTCCCAAGTATCAGTATTAGTGTTCCCGTGATGTCGCCGCTTTTTGAAAATGTTCCGATCGCAGAGGTGAACGACGAGGTCATCAGGCTGGGAGAACTTAGTAGTGCCCTCACCTCCTCTCATGAGGGACGGAAAGAAGGAGGAAAGCAGGCGGCAAGGATGGATTTTTCTGCGATCCTGCAGAGACTTATAAACGTGCGACTCATCGTGCAGGAGGCGAGGGAAATGGGGATGGACGAACTGCCGGCGGTGAAAGAAGCGGTAAAGGACCATGGCCAGACTACGATGAGGGAGCTTCTTATCGAAGATATCACAAAGGATGTGAAGGTGGACGAAGCGGAAGTGGAGAAACTCCGCAGGGAGGTGTCCAAGGAGTGGAAGATTAAGTCCGTCTTATTCGAGAAAGAGGACGACGCAAAAAAGATGGAAGAAGCTATCAAGTCTGGAAAGGATTTCGATGAGATAGCTGCAAAGGCAATCGAGGACAAGACCGCGAAGAGCCGGGGCGAGGGAGGATATGTGAAGGCTAAGGACCTCCTTCCCGATATCGCTAAGGTGATCGCAGGGATGGAGATCGGCGCCGTAAGCCCTGTCATTAAGGTCGGCTCGGGCAATAACGAGGGGTTTACTATCATGAAACTAGAAGATATAAGATATCCCGAGGATCCTGAGGTTACGGAGAGAGCGAGGGGTGCTGTCCTGGACGTCGCCAAGGTCGCGGCGGTCAGGAACTTTAAGAGAGAAGCCTATAAAGAGACCGTAAAAATAAACGGCAAGCTCCTCGATAGTCTTGATTTCGAGGCAAAAGAGCCTGGGATTGAGAAGATGCTGAAGGACAAGAGGGTAATTGCGACTGTAAAGGGAGAAGATCCGGTGACCGTTGCGGACCTTGCCAAGGCCCTGTCGGAAAAGTTCTTCCACGGCCTGGAAAAGGCCGCTGAAACGAAGCAGGTGAACGAGAAGAAACGTGAACTTCTGGATAGACTTCTTGAAAAAAGGCTGTTCGATAAAGAGGAGTTGAAACGGGGCATCAAGGACACCAATAAGTTCAAACAAAGGATGAGGGAATACGAGGACTCTGTGCTCTTCAGCGCTTTTGCTCAGAGGGTGCTCATCCCTGAGGTGAAGACGAGTGAGCAGGACTTGAAGGCCTACTATAAAGAGCACCCCGGCGATTACACCACCCCTGAGATGATGAAGGTAAGCGATCTTGTCTTTGAGACCCGGGAACTGGCCGAAAACGCACTTGACCGACTGAATAGAGGGGCTGACTTCTACTGGATGAAGTCCAATGCCGAGGGACAACTGGACAGCAGCAAACCGGATGTCCTTTCTTTCCCGGACACAACAGTGGTTACAAGAAATCTGCCCGAGGGGGTCCGGAAGACTCTGTCAGGGGCGAAATCCGAGGAATATAGGCTTTATCAGAGCCCCGAGGGGTATTTTTATGTCCTCTACGTGCGCGACGTGGTGCCCTCGGCGCTGCAGTCCTTCGAAGACGTGAGGAAGGAGATCGAAAAGAAGGTATTCAATGAAAAGCTGAACGCGTCGGTAGGAGAGTGGGCCGACAAACTGCGGGCGGCCGCTGATGTGAAAATCTACCTTTCGAGTTCCGGAGCACCCGAAAAAGGGCCGGAAAAGACTGATTGAGGTGAAGATGATGAGCAGATGGCTTATGAAAAGAGGACTCATAATATGGCTGGCTGCGCTCGTATGCGTTGTCATATATGGCGGGGTTGACACTGCGGGGGCC
>OUUY01000067.1 GCA_900302705.1 Candidatus Sulfobium mesophilum | reverse complement strand
ACCCTGCTTCAAACGGGTAGTGGAATCAAAAACGCAGAGTCATCAATCGGGTTTTTTTTGAAAGAGTTTCGTCCGGACCTCATATTATCACTGGGTTTCGGGGGGGCATTGCACGAAGGGCTTGCCGCAGGCGAGCTGGTTCGGGCGTCCAGAATCATCTTCCTTCGAGGCGAGCCGAAGGACTCCCTATCGCCTCAAACCAGTGATATCTCGTTGCCCGAACCGAACTTAACCGACTTTCCCGGCCGTTCAATGTCTCTTCGTGAGGGCTGTATAGTTACGCTTGAGCATCCAATGACAAAACCGGAAATCAGAAATATATTACCAGACGGTATTCCTTTTCCGGTATGTGATATGGAAACTTTCGCGCTCGCCACGACCGCAGTGCGCAGTCAGATTCCTTTTTTTGCGGTACGCGCAATCACTGATACATCATATCAGGAGATCCCTCGGGAGGTTTTTGATCTGATTGACTCCTCGGGCAAGACCTCATATGCACGACTGCTCATATCGGTTCTAAAAAAACCCGGACTGGTTAAAACCCTTATATGGCTGGGATTGAATTCGGAAAAAGCAGCCAAAAGTCTGGGCGATCTTGTAAAGTCCGTTCTCGAAAGTGAAGCAATACTTTGCCGTGAATGAATAGCAACCGGGAGATATGGCCTCAAAGTGAATATTATTTCACTGTCTCAGCCATCGGAAAATCGTTAAGATGAGCAGAAAGGGCCGCCTCAGCTTCACCCCCGGAGGATAGCCTCACCTTCGAATATAGCAGGAGTGTGGTCAGGCAGACGACTATAAAAAACCCCGTCCCTGCCATCGCATACTCCCCTATAAAAAAAGTTATGCAAAGATTAAAAAGCAGGACTGAATAATAAAGAGCTGGTCCTATGAGATATCTCCACGAAAACCTGTAGCCGGTAATATCTCCAGCTTCGCCAAGATATTTGTCTATTCTCTGCAGAGTCAGGATCAATATAAAGCCGACCAGGAACCAGCCCGCAAAATTCGAGATGGGCACTCCAAAATATACCCCTCCGGCAGGGTATTCATGTATCTTGCCGAGAAACCATCTTTCGCCCCTGAGCGCAACAGGATCGATGATCACGTCGAGACAGGTCATAAATAAAGCGCCTAATACAGTCGTCTTCAGCGAATATCTGAGTCCTTTCGTCTCAAGTATGTAGATAACTTTTTTCTCCAGACGCACAGGTGAAACGGCAAGCAGGGCAAGAGAAAAGCTTGCATAGGCAAGAAAAACATAGCTAAGGGAATCCATAAAAGGCACACCCAGAATCCAAAGCTCCCTGCCCATCGTAGTCCCTGCGTATATGTAATATCCATAAGGAAAGCCGTTATGTATGGAAGAATATTCGGACAGCCATGTCACGAAATAACCCGCCACGCAAAAGCTCACAGCCCTTTTCAGACCGAGATGAAGAGAGCATCCTATAAGATAGACAAGCAGGAAGATAAAGACATAGGGCCGTAGCGCTATAGTTCCGAATAAAAGGCCGGCAAGAGACTCCATCAGCCCTTTTTCAAATTCCAGATCAAAAGCCTTAAAAGGTCTCTTGGACTCGAAAAAGCGCACCGCATCGATGTGGCCTCATACCCGCTATGAACCATGCAGTTTCTGCACCTGGGGTCTGCGCCGGTTCCGTACCTGTCCCACTGGGTTTTTTCCATCATCTCACCAAAGGAACCGTAATAGGCGTCAGTGATCAAATAACAGGGTGATTTCCAACCGAGAGGATTTCTCGTGGGGTTTCCCCACGGGGTGCACCGCATATCCTTCTCACCCTTCAGGAAATCCACATACACGGGAGAATTAAGAAATGGAAATCTCGAAAAAAACTCAGACATATCCCTGAACCTTGCGACAGCCTCTTCACGGCTCAGAAAAATATCGTCGCCTACGCTTTCATAGCTGAATGCTGGTGATATGAGCGTGCCGTCAACGCCCAAGGAAGTAATTTTCTCAAACAGTTGACCCAACTCCCTTTTTCCGGAGTTCTTGTATACAGAGGTATTAGTGCTAACCCTGAAGCCCTTTTCCTTAGCTCTCTGAATATTTTCCAGAGCCTTCCTGAAAGTGCCCGGTCTTTTCGTTATCCCGTCATGGGTCTGCTCAAGACCGTCGAGGTGAAAATTAAGGGTAAGCCTTGGCTGGGGTCTGAATTCCTCAATAAAGGACTCCGTCAGCAGACCGTTTGTGCAAAGGTAAATGTGTCTCTTCATTTCCAGAAGTTCATTTACAAGGGCAGTCAGGTGCGGATAAAGAAGCGGTTCACCGCCGGTGATCGTCACTACCGGGGCCCTGGACTCCCGTACTGATTCTATGCACTGCTCCAAAGACAGGTCTTCGGATTGCTGCTCATTATGGAGTCTGATCCTGTCGCAGCCCGCGCATGCCAGATTACACCGGTGGGTGGGCTCAAGCATAAGTACCAGGGGGAAACGTTTTATGCCTTCAAGAAAGTTCTTTATAAAAAAAACTGTAAGAGACGAATATAGAGCCGCGGGAAACCGCATGTACTGAAATCCTCCTTCACAATATCTGCTATGCCGCTTTCTTTAGGCGATCATTTCCTTGGAACCATGCCACAGCCATCTTAAGGGCATTGCCTCACTGTCCGAGGCCTCTGCTACGACTCCTTTGGCAGAACTTGCCGAGGGCCATAAGAGGAAAACAATTCCTGTAATTGTGGTATCTGAGCATGAAATACTTGGGAAAGCCTGTGCCGGTAAACCACTCTTCGTCCCAGGTTCCGTCATCCTTCTGTCTTTTAAGAAGATACTTGACGCCGCGTATCACTTCTTCGACAATCTCCTGCTCTGCCGCCATAAGTGCCATCATTGCCCAGGCGGTCTGTGAGGGCGTACTTGCGCCACGGCACTTTAATGAGGGGTCTGCGTAGGACTCGCAGCATTCTCCCCAGCCGCCGTCCTGATTCTGGTTATCCTTGATCCATCTGACGGCCTTTCTGACATAAGGGGCCTTCAGGCTCTCTCCGACGGCCCCTAATCCGCAAAGGACGGCGCAAGTGCCGTATATATGATTTACTCCCCACCTGCCCCACCATGAGCCATCGCCTTCCTGCGTCTTTCTAAGAAACTTTATAGCCTTCTTAACGGCACGGTCATTAGTCCCATATCCTATCTGACCCAGAAGTTCAAGCACCCTTCCTGTCAGGTCCGGAGTACTTGGGTCTATCATCGCTTCGAGGTCTCCCAGTGGCAGCTGATTCAATATTCTCATATTGTTATCGACATCGAAGGCACCCCAGCCCCCATCCCTGCCCTGCATCCCCAGTATCCACGAAAGCCCCCTGTCAAGTTTTGCGCGGTCTATCACCCCATCATCGGCATAGCGGTAAAGCAGCATCAACACAACCGCGGTGTCATCCACATCAGGATACCAGCTGTTTTCGAATTCGAAGGCCCATCCTCCAGGCTCAAGGCCAGGCCTCTTTATGCTCCAGTCTCCCTTTTTGAATATCTGCTTGGAGGCAAGCCATCTGCACGCCTTAATTAGCTGGGGATGGTCTTTCCTGAGTCCGGCATGCAGAAGGGCCAGCGACGTAAGCGCCGTATCCCATACAGGAGATATGCAGGACTGAAGCATAAGTTCTTCTTCTTTTTCCAAAGTAAAACGCTCAAGGGCCTCAAGCCCCTTTCTTATAGGTTCGTGAGAAACATCGTGGCCCAGAGAAGACAATGCCAGGATGGAATTTACCATCGCCGGCTGGATCCCTCCCCAGTCTCCGGTAGGCTCCTGTCGTTCCCGCACCCATCTCTCAGTAAATCCCATCGCTTTATTTCTAAACACTCTGAGAGGCGTGTCTTCAGCAGCCTTTATGACCATATCGAGTATAAAGAAAAACCTCTTCCAGGAAAAAGTTGAAAGTTTCTTCGGAGAAAGAGATGGCATTTTGTCAGGGACCTTATATAACTCCCTTATCCTGGCGCCCCTAGGGATCGGTCTAACCGGCCTTAGATCAAGGACTATGGAAAGGGGGACAAATGTGCACCTGGCCCAACTGGACATGCGATAAATGCTCATCGGAAACCAGCTCGGCATAAGATTGACTTCAACCGGTATCGAAGGGATCGCCTTCCAGTCGAACTCGCCGAACAGGGCAAGGAAAATTCTGGTGAAAACCCTGCAGCTCTCCACCCCGCCGTTTTTAAGAATAAACTCCCTCGCCTTTCTCAAAGGCGGATCGTCAGGGTCAAATCCGGCGAGCTTGAGAGCAAAATATGCCTCCACAGTGGTGCTAAGGTCGCCCTCTCCTCCCCAATGAATTGCCCATGTACCATCAGGCCTTTGGTTGTTAAGGATGTGCCGGGCAATCAGTTCGTCTCTCTGCCGGTCATATAATCCGAGGAAATGAAGCAGCATCAGATATTCGGATGTAATGGTCACGTTAGCTTCCAGTTCATACCACCAGTAACCGTCAGGGTGCTGTTCGCCCAGATAATTTCCGCTTGTCCTGGCCGCTGCCCTCGCTATTTCCTCATTCAGGGCATCCAGTCTTCCCGCAGAAAAAGTCGCATTCTCGCCCTCGGCAGGCGAAGTTGATATGAACCCGAAATACCTTCCCAGGATTCGGCTCATCTCTCCGCTTATCAAATCCATTTTCTCTCCAGAAAGAAGCAACAAGGCGGATAAAAGATAGCTGTCATCAAGGAGCAGCTGAAGGCAGCCGCCATTATCAAAATCCCTTTATTCATTTCATCGCACTCTGTAAAAAGGCTTCGCTCCCTTTCTGCTTTTCTTCAGGCCGCACCAGACGGTCCTCTGTCTACGTCAATGCTATTAGCATTACTGCAACAATTATAGCAACGGTTCCGGTTCATGGCAACCAGGTAACGCCCCGCGCTGTTGCGCGGCTTCTTGTATTTTAAGGAAAAAAGCCATTTCCTTCAAGAAAATAGCTTACCTCCCTAGACAAAATCCTCGTGTTTAAGGCTTCTTTCGGTCAACTTAAGCAACGCGGGCAGCAAAATCAGGGTCGCCAATGTCAGGAAACCGAGGCAGAGGGTAAGAAGGATACCGATACTTGAAATACCTTTGTGAGGAGAAAAAGAGAGGCTCCCCGTGCTGACCATTGTCGCAAGATTACTAAAGAGTGCTGCTCTTGCATTGCTGGTAGTGAGCATGTTACCGCCCGGAGGGGGCTCGGACTGATAACGCACCACAAATATTATGCCACTATGCACTCCGATGCCGAGCATTAGCGGGACCACTATGACATTTGCAAAATTTAGCGGGATTTGAAGCAATACCGAGGCCGCCCCTGCCATAAGCGTTGCCAGTATAAGAGGAGTCAATATAACCAGCGTTATAGTGAACTTCCTCAGTTCAATCAACAGGTAAATGGTGATAGCCAAAAAGGCATAAAGGGTTGCCTCTTTGAAGGAGGATATGATCGCCATACCGGAGGAATAAATCGACACCGGCGAGTCTGTGGCATTTGGGGCTATTGATTTCACGGTATTTACAAAACGCGCCAGCGCAGTCCGGTCCATAATATTTTCACTCGGAAATACCTGCACCCTGTAACGGCCATCTGACGACAAATACTGTTCGGAAAGGTCTTTTGGTAACCCGGACACATCAACATGAGATGCCTGAAGAGACATTTCGAGCCTGCGAAGAAGAGACGGCAGGTTCCATAACAGGCTGCCTTCAAGCTCCTCAAAAGCGGTCTCGCCTCTTTCTGGATCCTTCAATAGTTGTTTGAACTCCAGGATAGCCTTATAAAGTCCCTTAAGCGTAGCGCCCTCTTCCTCAGAAGACGACGCAATAGCATCCTTTAGTTTCCTTTCCAAACCATCAAGCGCGCGAAGGTCCTGCCGATAGCTCGATTTCTTTATTGCGGCCCGCCCGAGGCCCGCAGGCATAAAAAGCCGCAAGTCTGAAATAATGGCAAGCTTCTCAGTCTGTTTTTCAGGCACGAAATCAGGCAGCGTTATCACCGTCTTCACTTCCCTCAGCGTTCGTAATCTCTCGGCCAGTCTCTCCGCTTCTTCCTTTCCCCTTGCCAGGACAGAGATTGTCCAGGGAGTAGTATTAGGTTCGCTAAAAAGTTCTTTGACCGTAGAAACCGATTCGGATTTCTGGTCATAAAGGTCAAGCGGATTATAATTGAAATAAAATCGCGGTAAAAAAATGGCGGAGGCAATTCCCAAGAAGAGGGCTACCGTGACTATAAGACCAGCATGTCTGTACGGGACTTGAACAAGTGTCATAACGGCATCAACCTTCGGGGCTTTTCTTGCCCGGACAGGCAACAATTCGATCAGGGCTGGAAGTATCGTCAGGTTCGCAATAAAACTTATGAACATACCCGTGCCTGATATCATGCCGAGTTCTGCAACGCCGGCGTAAGCTGTCGGCAAAAAGGCATAGAAGCCAATCGCAGTCGTAATACAACTAAGAAGAAGACTCCTTCCCACGCCCACAGAGGTGGTCGTCAGGCTTTCACGGTGCGAAACCCCAGATTCGAGCAATTCTTTATGACGCAGACAGAATTGGATGCTGTAGTCGATGCCAAGACCGATGAAAAGTACGCCAAACGTCACCGATATCATATTAAGACTTCCAATAAAGGCTATTGCAAAGCCTGTAGTCCAGACCAGCCCGATAATCAGCGTAATCAGTGAGGCGATCATAAGACGGCCATAACCCCCAAGGCCTATATAAATGATAAATCCCACAAGAACGAGTGATACTAAGGTAGCAGCACCTACGCTGTTACGCACCTCGGCAAGATTCTCATCGGAAAGCGCAACGTCGCCCGTGATTCGTATCTTTACACCATTTGCGCCATCGGCACCGACCTCTTTTGCAATATTGCGGACCTTTCTGAGGGCGACTTCGCATGCCGACAAGCTGTTATTTTCAAGTAAAGGCCTTACAATAATAAACTGTCTTTTCTGGCGCGCCTCCGCCTTCCCCCCAAGCATGAGTCTTTGCCACGATACAAAGTATTGCCGATGGGCGGCAGTATTTTCAAAGGCCCGCCTAATCTCCGCAAAAAGCGGATCAAGCCCTTCCTTCTTCAACACACTGTCTTTCGGTTGCTCCAGTGCCTGCCCGAGCACCGAAAACAATCCTTTAAGGCTTAAGTCCTGCGAAAGAAAACCGATTAGCGGTTGCGCCGCGGTTATCTTGTCCGAAAGATCTTCAAGTTCATCAACGCCCAGATAAAGAAGCCCGTTCTTTTCAAAAAAAACACCACCACCCGGTTCATAGACGTCCTTGCATACGGCCTTCTCGGCCCTTAACCGTTGGGCAACTTGACCGCGAACATCCGCTGCAAGTTCTGGCGTATCCCCATCAATAACCATGACGATTGTATCAGAGAGCTGCGGGAAAGCATGGGTAAAATCATTCTGGAGCCTGCGGTAGCTAAGGGAATCGGACATCAAGCCGTTGAGGTCGGTGTTCATCCTGAAATGAGTTAGCGTAAAGTAAAGGATTCCTGCAGTGAGCAGAAAGGCAACTGCAACCACTGACAGGGCATGAAGCTGAACAAAGGCCACCCACCGTGCCAGAAGCCTGCGTGAGCGGCTTTCCTTCGTCGTTGTCATTTATCGGGAACTCCAGACAGCATCTCTAAATGATATCAAAAGCAATATATTGCCCTCAACTTATCAGAGCAGATACGACGAGCCTAAAAGCATTATAATATTCCATTATGAGCAAGACGGTTTGTTACTGTTTCAATTATACAGAGGATGATATCGAGCAAGACGTATTTGACAATCAGGGTAAGTCCGGCATCATTGAGAAAATAAAAGCTTCAAAGAAAGATGGACTATGCCGCTGTCATGAGAAGAATCCCACTGGGAAATGATGTCTTCCCGATGTCCACCGTGTTGTGGACAGGGTGAAACGAAACCGATTTCATGGAGGCAAAAATACGTGAATATAACGATTGAGTTGTCAGAGATGGAAGTAAAGTTCCTGGACAAAATGGTGGACGACATGCTTAGTTACGAGAAGATTATCAGCATTGAACAGGCGGTCAAAGAATGCATAAGGATGGCAATGTTTGATGAAAGCGAACCTATGGCTGCAGATGAGGGCATAAAAAGCCGTATCCGCAATAGCTCCCGGTGAGCCAGACGCTACATTTTGAATAGAGGGGTATAAAATGAAAAAGCTGATTTACGGAATATGTTTTGTTATATTACTATCAAGTAATGTTCTGGCTGAAGATTTAAATGCGATCCAAACCGACATATTAGCAAAATCAGGTTTAAGTTGGGATGGGAGCCGGCTGCCTGACTACCCAAAAGGCTCACCGGAACTGACAATTCTCAGAATCAAAATTCCGCCGGGAGCGCTATTACCGCTGCATAAGCATACGGCGATAAATGCAGGTGTATTATTGAGCGGCGAGCTGACTGTAGTTACTGAAGACAGCAAAACATTAAATTTGAAAACTGGAGACTCAATTGTCGAGGTTGTTAATAAATGGCATTACGGAAAGAATGAAGGCAACAAGACCGCAGAAATTCTGGTTTTTTATGCCGGGGTGATTGATGTACCGATAACTGTTGAAGAATAGGGGCACTCATAACTGATCACTTGTGCGAACTGCGTTTCACTGCGCCGCCGGGTTCACATATCAGCAGCTTCTGAGCTGGTGAGTAAAAAGCATTATGTCGGACACTACGACGGCGCGACATGAGCCTGCCGTGATATAATGTTGTTCGAACCGATAGACCTGAGAAACTTTTATTTAAATCGGAGGCGACCAAAATTGCAAATATCTACCGGCAAAAAAAAATTGGCCATTCTCGTTATCAGCGGGCTTCTGTTATCAGTAATCTTTATCTCCTCCGGCTCTTACGCGTCTGCTGAAATCCGCGGTCCGGGAGAGGTCATAAAGAACTTCAATGCTGCGTTGCTTGAGGCGATGAAAAAGGCGGACCAATTAGGATATTCCGGCAGATATAAACTCCTTGATCCCGTCATTAAAGATTCCTTTGCACTTTCCTTTATGGCACAGCAGTCGCTGGGGAGGCACGGGAAGAGCCTAAAGCCCGAAGAAAGGGATTTACTGATAAAGATGTATACAGACTGGACAATCGCCACTTACGCAGCGCGATTTGACAGTTATTCAGGGGAGAAATTCGAGGTCGTTTCGGAATCAAATCCCAGCCAGGGCACCGTGACTGTGATAAGCAAATTGATCAAAGGTAACGGTGATGAGATCAGCTTTCATTATCTGATGCGAAAAATCGAAGCCGCGTGGCGGGTGGTTGATATCCAGATCTCGGGCGTCAGCCAACTCGCCCTCACCCGGGCCCAGTTCACCGGCGTATTCAGAGAGAAAGGGTTAAACGGCCTTATATCAATGCTGAAAGAAAAGATCAGGGGCTTTGAAAAATCCGGAGAAAAAAAAGAATAAGATGCTGCTAAACCTTTTTCGGCCGGGAGTCATCTGGAAATATCAGAAAGCGCAGACGCGCTAACAAGTGGCGTTCTTAAGAGGTTTGAGAAATACCAGTTTTAGACGAGCCTAAGGATGCAGTCGCCGCAATTACTTGAACCTGAGGGCCTTAACCCTCTTCTTTGCGGCCTCCCTCTTCTTTCTCTTCTCCTTCACAGAAGGCTTCTCGTAAAAACTCCGCTGCTTTATCTCCTTGAACAGGCCCTCCTTCTGGAGCTGCCTCTTCAGGGATTTAAGCGCCTTTTCCACATCATTTCCGTAAACTTTTATGTCCAAGACTGTTATCTCCTGCCCCTTCCGAAGCCGCCCCTGCCGCCACCACCGCCACCGCCGAAACCACGACGTTCTCTCGGCTGCTGGGGTTTAGCCTCAGCGACTGAGAGCGTCCTTTCCATAAATACGCTGCCGTTAAGGGCTTCTATGGCCTTTCGGGCGTCGTCTTCTGTGGCCATTTCGACAAAGGCAAATCCCTTCGGATTTCCGGTATGTCTGTCAGTGATTATCTTAACTGACTCCACTTCCCCGCTCTGCGAAAAAAGCTCCTTCAGGTCTTCCTCGCTCGCCTTAAACGAAATGTTGCCGACGTAGATCTTTTTTTCCATCTTCTCTCTCTCCTGTCTTCTTTCACGGGGAAATAAAAACCCCAGAGCTTTTAAAGTCTCTGAGGTCATCATAACTCCAAAAGTTTCTGATATAGTATAGACCAAAAGCGGTCCCGGTGTAAACTAACAAAACAATACTAAAAAAATAATTACCCTTTCCCAATTGAAAAAGCCTTCCCGACAAATCTGCCGATGCCGTAATAGTTGCGGCTAACCGGCGTAAATACAACGGGTTTAAGTTTTTCGATATCAGGCACATCACCCTCCCCGAGCACAGACTCATCGGCCTTGATGTCCATCACCTCCCCGATGAACTGCGTATGGCTTCCTATTTCAAAAGTCTGAATGAGCCGGCATTCGATAACCAGCGGAAATTCCTTTATGTAAGGGGCGTTGACAAACTCCGCTTTTACCGGGGTAAGGCTGCTGGTCTTGAATTTGTCCTCATTCTTTCCGGAAACGATGCCGAAGTAGTCAGCCGCCTTAATCTGGGCCTCAGACGGTATGTTTATTGTAAACGCCTTTTGCGCAATGAGATTGCCGTACGTATAGGTTGCTTTTCTTACTGAAACTGCCAGGCACGGCGGTGTGGAACAGCATATCCCGCCCCATGATGCGGTCATGGCATTGGCCTTTCCTTCAACGTCATAAGTTCCAATAACTAAAACGGGAGCAGGATATAATAACGTCTTCGCACCCAAAGATTTCTTCATAGGGGTCCTCCGTATTTTTTATAAATTATATCAGCCACTGGATGATTTATGAATACCAGTTCAAATATCAAGAAATTAGCTGCTCATTATAAATCAGCTGGCCTGAGGCAATGCTAAAAATGCTGCCTTCTCTCGCCTGACCTCGTTTCCGGCCTTGTCCCGGTAAATCAGTTCATCAGTCTCCAGTTCATATTCAGGCACATGCGGGTCATGCCATCGATCCAGGAAGTACTGATAAAAAGGGTTATAGAGGCAGCCTGGGCTCCTTTCGTGCCTGAAGACGTATTCGGGCAGTTGCTGGACATCGACACCGGGGTGGTAATGACGGAGGAATGCATAGTCACCGAGGATGGCCAGTTTCACAAGGGGGACTTCACGATAAAGTTTGAGGCGAATGTCCTTCTGCACTTCCCTAAGACCCTTAAGGAATAATATACTCTGTGCAATCTGATCCCGAAAACTCTCCACTGTAATATCAGGACAGGAGATACTTCTGGCACGTGTGCCAGCCCCTTCACCCGACGGGTCAAGGAGCATAATTTTCGCCTCCCGGCATTTCTGTATAACGTGGTGGAGGTCACCGGACGGGTCGGTGAAGGTAGTAAAACCAGTCGAGCCGATTACCATAACGTTTCGCGCAAGGCCGTTTTTTTCCTTCATTTTCCGCAGCCTCGTCCGGTCAATAAGCCCGCTTCCGCGCCCCATGGCAAAAAGGCCGGCTTCCTTCGCCATCCTGGACAGTCTCTTGTTCTTCATGTTTTTCATAATGAAGTTGAAAAAAAGGATCAGGAGTACGGCTGTCGCAATCTCTATAGAAACGAGGAACATCTTCTCGTTTTCAATCAACGCCCAGTATCTAAGAAATTTCCCCGCTGCGAACTTTGCCGTATACGGCAGGGAAAGCGCAACGGCAGCGCTGAGTACAACAACGGCAATATGATAGAGTAGATGAGATAGGCTCTTAAGTAGTTGCACTTTTGTTGACCTCCGTGAGTAATTTGTTTTCTGTGGGTTTGAAAATCAGGAAAGGACAATGAGGGCTGTAACCAGCAAAAAAGCGATATCTGAACTTATCGTGTCTCCGCCGTCTGATATTTTCTCACAAAGCGTCGCCACAAGTTTCACCTCGCCACTATCCATACTGTAGATCTTTTCTTTCGATTTTTCGAGAATTTTCCCGTCATGTATCTTCTCTTGCAGGACAGGAAGAATTTTCTTAATGTCTCCTTTATAGGCTGTCATATGAGCCGGCGTCAATTTCTGAGCAGTTGATGCATCGAATGCTGAAGATCCGCTTACAACGAAAAAAACCTGAAACAAAAACAATATTGATATACAGATATATTGCAGTGATGAATACGTATTTTCTCTCATCGCTACCCCCTTTTTGTTTGTCTTCGCACTTCAGAGTATCGATCTCTAAAAGATAGCTGCAACCAGGGTCATCCGGGCAGGTATGAATCCTCCATTCGTCAATACGCAGGAAATACGCCTGCTATCCAATTACTGAGGCGAGTATAGGCCCGGAAGATTAAAAAGAAATGAAAATCCGATTAAAAAAATTTTAGAAAAGAATGCTGGCGCGCCCTCACACCCTCTTCTTTTCTTTTTCTCTCAAAAGCGACCCGGCATTCGAATCCGCCAGATACAGAAGATTCCCGTTATCAGGTGCAACCAGAGAAGCCGGAAGAGACGGGTCGCTTTCCTGAATAACTGCCCTAAGCACTTCCGCCTTCCTCTTCCCTGTTACTAGAAATATGACGTGTTTGGCCTTGTTCAAAACAGGGAGCGTTAGAGTTATCCGGCTGTGTTTCTTACCGCTAAATATAACGGCAGATGCAAGACGTTTCTTCTCTTCCAGAGCCGGGCTTCCGGGAAAAAGTGAAGCGGTATGACCGTCGACGCCGATACCTAACATGATAAGATCGAACTCCGGAATATTGTGACCTGAAAGTTTGAAGAAAGAAGCTATATCTCTTTCATACCGCTCAGCAGCTGATGCCGGATCCGGAAGATTGGTATTTAACGAGTGGATGTTTCGCATAGGGACACCCGCGCCGTCCAAAAGTGTTTCCCTGATCATCCTGTAGTTACTGTCTTTATCGGTAGCAGGAACAAACCGTTCGTCAACAAAAAAGATATGTGTCTTACGCCTTAAGAGGCCCTTCCCTACTTCGCCCGCTAACCTGCGGTATATCTTCACTGGTGTCTTTCCCCCTGAAAGGGCCACCGAGAAAAAACCGCGGGAGCCTATCGCCTCTGATGAAATGTCCCTCCATTTGTCGATGACGAATTCAGCCATCTTTTCGAAGTTGCCAAAGACAAAGGTCAACCGAAGGCCGCTCACCTGATCAATGCATTCCAGTCATGAGAAAATTTCTCCATCCCTTTTACTGTAAGCTCGTGACTGATATCAAACGCGCGCCAGTCTTTTCCGAGATCAATCTGTTCATACGGAATCTCCTTCAACCCCTTCTTACCATATACATACTCTTTGCCCGGAACAGGCAGTCCTCTGCCGGCCCATTCCTTTAGTATTTCAAAAGGCGCCGTGATGATGTCAGATCCGAGACTAAGTGCGTAAAGCAGGTGGTCAATACTTCTGACGCTTGCCGTAAGCACCTCCACATGACCGTCTCCCCCCCTGTACATCTTTAACACATTGGAAATAAGGTCCATGCCGTTTTCGCCCCTGTCGTCAATCCGGCCGATAAAAGGAGAAACAAATACATCGCCTTTTTTTGCGCCGCGCGTAGCGGCATAAACCGCAGCGGCCTGCGCCTGCGAAAAACAGAGTGTAAGGTTCACCCTCATCCCCACCTTAATCGCCTGCTCCGCAGCCTTAAGCCCTTCTGTGGACGTCGGAAATTTAATGTGGGCGTTCGGTATCCATGAAAACATTTCGACCGCCTGCTTCAGCATCGCTTCAGCTTTTGTGGAAGTGTCAGCGTACACCTCCACCGAAACCGAACCTTGGGGAATCATCGCGGATATATTCCTGACAACCTCCCGGTAAAACTCATATACCTCTTTTTCAGTATACTTGCCGCCATGCTCCAGGTGTCCGCGTACGCCCGGATTCTTTGATATAAGCGTGGGGTTAGTCGTCTGACCATCGAGAAACCCAAGAAGGCCGATACTTTCCTTCGTTTCAGCGGGATCGCCGCCGTCTATAAATATCCGGGTCTTCAGGTTATCTTGCCTCATATGAGTTCCCTCACTTTCCTGATGATACCATTCCTTGATATCTCCTCATAATCGAGAAGTTCTCCGGGCTTGCCGCTTTTCGGCATCTTTCGCACACAAAGCGAGTGTACCGGAACGTCGATGTCCGCCATAAGGCTTCTTACTGTCTCACCTATGCCTCCTTCAGAGAAATGGTCTTCGACAGTGACGAATGCCTGCGTCACATTGGCGGCCTTCCTCAGAGTCTCTTTATCGGCAGGTTTGATGCTGTAAAGATCTATGATGCGGGTTAATATACCCTCCTTTTTCAGTTCTTCATATGCGGCAAGTGCCTCGTGGACAGTGATGCCGGCGGCAATAACAGCAACCGCGTCCCTGTCGCTTTGTTTGAGCACCTTTGCCCCTCCGATCGGAAATTCTTCATTCGTTTTATATATTATAGGGGTCTCCATTCTGGTCGTCCGGATATAGACATTGCCTTTGTGCTTTGCGGCCTCTTCCACGATTTTTTCCGTCGAAACAGCGTCTGAGGGATAGAGTACTACGCTGCCCAATATGGTCCTGAACATGGCAATGTCTTCAAGCCCCATCTGTGACGGTCCGTCTTCCCCTATCGATACACCAGCGTGGGAACCGCAGAACTTGATGTTGGCATCAGAATACTGGCTCATCCTTATCTGGTCAAACGCCCTTGTCATAAAGGCCGCAAAAGTCGAAACAAAAGGTATTTTTGCCCTTCGTGAAATCCCAAGCGCAGCGCCGACCATGTTCTGTTCGGCGATAAACATCTCAAAGAACCGCTCCGGATACCTCTCTTTAAAAAGATCTGCGAAAGTGGAATTGCTCACCTCCGCATCAAGGACTACCATATTGGGGAATTTCGGAAAAAGGCGCACCAGCGCGTTGCCGTAAGCCTTCCTGGTAGCAACGGGTTTGTCGGCAAGGTAAAGGATCTTCTGTACCGGCTGTGGCTGCTGCGCCGGCAGTCTGAGGGATTCAGGGGGTGAAATCTCCCCCCGCAAAGACGGGTCGACCTCTCCCAATTCTGCCAGGGCCTGCTTCAGCTGTTCCTTGTTAAGCGGCTTGCCGTGCCAGCCGTTTTTGTCCTCGATAAAAGAAACACCCTTTCCCTTAACAGTCCCGGCTATGATCATAACAGGGCGTCCAGCAGCCTGAGTAGCCTTCTGATATGCGGCCAGTATCTCATCGATATTATGGCCGTCGATTACGATAGTCTCCCATCCGAATGACGATATGCGCTTCTCATAGGCCCCAAGGTTGTGGCCGTACATAGTCTCCCCTCGCTGACCAAGACGGTTGACGTCTATTATGCCGATCAGATTATCCAGCTTATAGTGCGCGGCTAACTGCATAGCCTCCCACTGCGATCCTTCAGCCATTTCGCTGTCTCCCAGAAGAACATATGTCCTATAAGGCAGCTTGTCTACGTACTTGGCGTTCAGGGACATTCCCAACCCTATCGGAAGTCCTTGTCCCAATGAGCCAGTTGCTGCTTCGGCATATCGGAATGCAGGCGTCGGATGGCCCTCCAGCGGGCTGCCGAACTTTCTCATGGTCATTAATTCCTCTTCGGAGACCCGACCCGCCGACGCCCATAACGCATATAAAAGCGGGGAGGCGTGCCCTTTCGAAAAAACGAGGCGGTCGTTGTTGGGATGTTCAGGGTGCTCCGTATCAAACCTGAAAGCCCCTCCGAACAAAAGGCATGACATCAGATCAGTCGCAGAGAGCGACGACGTGGGGTGGCCCGATCCGGCTTCGGTGGTTGAAATAAGGATATAATAGCGGACCAGCTTGGCAAGCCTGACTATCTGTTCACTCTGAGCCATATTTGCCCCATTATGTTTTGTCAGTGTTTAAAGATTTCATCGACTGAAAGAAAGCCTTTTCTTCATTGTAACAGGCATTATGCTGATGTCAATATTAACTTCAGAAGTAAAACTGGCAATCTGTCAGACCCCGTAAGCTATCGGGGACCGAATGACTATAATGATGGGTTAACGATGCCGTCCGCATATCTTCCTAATCTATCACCAAGCGATTACGACCGGATAATTTGGCTTTATACATCAACTGGTCAGCCCGTCTGACCAGCTCTTCCACAGTGTCGCCCATTTTTGAGACGGTGGCGCCAATTGAAACAGTGACATTAATTAATTGCTGCTCCGCATAAAAGTTCGATTTTTCAACTAGTCTGCGAAGCTTGTTGGCTAAACTGGAAAGGGCCCAATCATCTGCGTGGGCGATGAATGCGATAAACTCTTCGCCGCCCCATCTGCCCACCGTATCAGACGACCTGATGCCATTTTGCAATGTTTTGGCCACCATCTGTAAAACCCTGTCGCCGGTCTCGTGGCCGTAAGTGTCATTAATCTTTTTAAAGAAGTCAATATCCAGGAAGAGCACCCCGAATCTCGAGTCATACCTGCGCCTTTCCTCCAGTTTAGCATGCATGGTCAATTCCGCATATCTTCTGTTGCCAAGACCGGTAAGCGGATCAAGAAGGGCCAACTTTTGTAATTCTTTGACCTGCTGTGCAAGCGTGATTCTAGGTGTATTGTCACTGAATATTTCTACCGCCCCGATCACCTGGCCCCTGGCGTCCCTGAGCGGACTCGCACGTACCAGAACTGGTGTTCTGTGCCCGTTCTTGTGCCTCAGATAAACTTCCTGTTCCAGCATCCTCTCTTCCTTCATCGACCTCAAAAGCGGACATGGCCCCTGACAGAGGCTGTCTCCTTCCAGATCTACATGCATGAGGATATTATCCCAGCAATACCTGCCTACAATATCAGAACTCCTGTAGCCGGTAAGGGATTCGGCACTCTTATTCCAATATGTGATTCTTCTGTCCAAATCTACCAAATAAACGCCGTCATACAGATTGTCGAGGATATTTTTATAGAAGTCTTCTTTAACGCTGATCATCGTATCCCTCCGGCGAGATTCAGATAGTATATTTTCCCTCCATGAAATTTCCGGCGAAAAATTCCACGGAGGCGTCATCATTCAGTACGGCATCAAGCTGTCTGGTAAAGGCCATAAGCCTGCCGAGCTGATCGAGGATACCCTCCATCTCGTCCCTGTTTATATTTGCCAGTCTTCCGATCAGAAGATCACCCTTGACCATTACACTAAAACCGAAATTCCTGATTACGGATGATATAATCTCCACCCTCCTTGACCGTTTGGCCATGTCGGTGGCGCCGCCTATGAACCGGAAATAGATATGATTGTTTCTGGCATTCTCACTACAGTAACAATCCAGCACTGTAAAGTGATATCCGAACCTGATACTAAGATTCAGATATTCCCCGGAGACGACCGCTACATTATAACCAACATACTCGCTTCTGTCAGCGGTAAGATCAGGCATCCTTATCATACTGGAAAAAAAATCTCCCACCTTAAGCGAAACCGAATCCGCATGCCAGACTCCCGGATGCATCATGCCCCTGGTGACAGCCCTCAAAGGAACGGAAAGGATTTGCTCAAACCCGGCCTTTCCCGCCCCTTCACTGATGTCCAGTCCGCCGCCTATATCTATCGCCACAATGCCTGCCGGGACTGTCAGGTCCAGTTTCACAGCCGCATGTTGTTTTATTATCTCATTTCCGCGGCCCGCATTTACAACCAGTTCAGTCACTGCTTTTTCATGCATGAATCTGATAACATCGTGCAAAGTCCTGCATCCCTCAGGAGAAAAATTGTCCTGTGTAGGATCGACCAGGTTAAGCATCGAAATGTATCGGAGCACATACCTTCTTTTTCTGTATTCGTAGAGCTCCTCCATCTTAAGGGAGTCCTTCCCGTTATCTTTAAGTAATTCTTTTACTATTCCGTCATACACCGTGACACCATCTTCATCTATCACGACAGTGACTTCCTGTCCATGCTCGAAAATCCTGGTAGCATCTCCGGCATTTACAACGGTGGGGACCCTGAACTCCCTGCATAGGGATGCCATATGACTCGTGGGGACGCCCACATCCGTGATGATTGCCGAGACATAAGGCATGATACGCACGAAATTGGAAGAGTCGTATTTAGAGACAAGCACCGAGCCCTTTGGAAACTTGTCCATCTCACCCGGGTGTCTCAGGACAAAGACCCTCCCTGCTCCCGCGCCTTTTTGCACGACTGTTCCCTTGTCCTTCATGAGCGTTTCTGTCGCCTCGGCAAATCTTTCATGGCGGATCCCGCCTGCTTCGGTCGCTTCCATCCCGCGCAAAGGCCTTGCCTGCAAAATAAAAAGCCTTCCCGCCTTGTCAAAGGCCCACTCGATATCCTGCGGCTTTCTGAAGTGTTTCTCTATATAGACAGCCTGCCTGGCAAGCTCCATGACTTCTTCGGTGGTGAGAGAAGGAATGCCGGCCAGATCCTCAGACGTTTTAGTCTTTTCGACACCGCCGTCTTTACGGTTGACCACCATAAATTCCTTCTTGCCGCTCTTTGCGCCGAGCAATTCGGGCTCTATCTCTTTTTTAACCATGAACATATCGGCGTCAGTCTGACCCTCTACAATAAGCGATCCCAGGCCCCATGTAGAGTTTATTACCACAATGTCCCTGTCTCCGTTGGGAGCTACTGTATAGAGGACACCACTCTTCACCGCGTCCACCATGATCATGCACCCTACCGCCATCTTAATGTCTCCGATCCGGTATCCGAGACCGGCCTGGTATGCAACCGAGCCAGGTAAGTAAAGACTGGCAAGGACCTTTTTATAGGCGTCCTCAACAGCCTTAACATCTAGCGGGACATTCAAAACGGTCTCAAACTGTCCGGCGAAGGAGTGCTCGCCATCTTCCTCCTCCGCGCTGGAGCGCACTGCAAGGAAGCAATCCCTGCCGAAGGTCTCCCTGATCGTCTCAACAGCACCACTGATAGCGCTGTCAAGCTCCTCCGGAATGGTCCCGTTCATTATCAGACTCCTCATCTCCTCAAAAATACGGTCATCCGCAGGGGAACTATCGTGTATTGCCCGGATCCTTTCCTGCAAACCGTTTTCAGCAACAAACTCGTCAAAGGCGCTGGTCGTAATCGCAAAGCCGCCCGGGATATTCAGCCTCAGATAATTTGACATCTCAGCCAGAGCGGCGTTTTTGCCCCCCACGTCCCGGAACATGTTCCAGGTTATGTCTTTAAATGAAAGGACCATCACGCCGGGTGTAGGGGTAACGTCATATATGAGCCTTTTTATCTGAGAATCAACGTGGCCAAACACATCGTGCAGCTTAAGATATTTGTTTGCGGTAAGCGCATCGAAGTTCTGCAGGGAATTCGAAACCGTTCCGGCGAGTTCCGAGTAGGCCCCTTTAATGTAATTAATGTCGAAAAGATAGTCGCCGCCAAGTTTTTCACCCATATCGGCGATGATCTCCAGAGCGCGGCTGTTGTTCTCCAGCACCTCCTTGAAGCTCTTGAAAACGGCCTTTATGGGCAAAGATCCGCCGTCTTCTTTTTTGGAAGTTCCCAAAAAAGACTTTATCTTTTCGAGGACATTCTTCATTGCACTCCGTTCAGTGCGCGCTGAATGGATACCTTCAACTCCTTGATCCTGACCGGCTTGGGGAAAAAGTCGTGAACGTCGCCCCTTAGTGCCTCAATCGCGGAGTCAAGGTTGGCAAAGGCCGTGATCATTATCACCTTTGTCTTTGGATAGAGTCTCTTGACAGTCCTCAGCACCTCCATGCCGTCTATACCCTTCATCTTAAGGTCTGTGACGACAACGTCGAACTTCTCTTCCTTCAGTCTTTCAAGCGCAGGCTCCGCGCTCAGAAAGGTCTCCACCACATAGCCCTCCTGCTCCAGCGACAGTTTTGCCATATCACCCACAATCTTTTCGTCGTCGATGATCATTATCTTGTTTGCACTCATTAAATTTCTCCTCTCTATAATTTCACACTAGCACGATAATAAAGCCCCTCAAAGTAAAATCAACATCATATGCTGCCGGAGATTTTTCACAGGATGCGTATGTATCTCAACTAAGGCCTGTCCTTGGGATCAGGGACATATCGGAAATCCCGGTTATGCACAAACTATAGCTATTTGTTCCTTTTATTTTTATTGCTATCATAAATCGGCAGTTCGATCGTAAATGTCGTGCCGGCCCCCAGGGTGCTTTCGACCCTGATCGTGCCCCCATGGTTCTTAATTATTCCATAGCTCACCGAAAGACCCAGGCCAGTCCCGCCCACTCCCTTCGTGCTGAAAAAAGGATCAAAGATATGAGTCAGGAATTCCGGCGGGATCCCCTTGCCGGTATCCAAAACGTCCACTTTTACTGTCTGACCGTCACCGCCCAGTCTTGTCGCAATCTTCAGTATACCTCCGTGATCCATGGCATGGACTGCATTGGTGATAAGGTTTACCAGCACCTGCTCTATCTGATGATCATCGATATAGAGAGGGGGAAGGTCCTGTCCCAGTTCCTTCCTTACCCCTACATTTGAGATATCGAGCGTATTCTGCATAAGCTCAAGTGCCTTAAGGACTGTCGCATTGATCTCTCTTTTCTCAAGTTTAGCCGCCTTTGGCCTGGAAAAATCGAGAAGGTTTTTGACGATCTCCTCTATTCTGACAGTCTCCCCCTCGATCTTTTTCATAAGTTCAAGCCGGTTACGTTCGCTTAAGACGTCATAGAACTCCTGATAGTTCTGCGCGATCATCGAAATATTGTTTAAGGGATTTGTGAGTTCATGGGCCACGCCGGCAGTCAGAATGCCAAGGGAGGCAAGTTTCTTCGACTGTATCAGCTCCTCCTCCCGGTTTCTCAATTCCTCCGACATGGAGTTGATCGCTTCTATTACAGAGCCGAACTCATCCGCCGACGACAGACGTTCTATTCTGTTGAAGTTGCCCTGGGATATGGACTGCGCAAGTTTCTGAATCTCCCTGAGAGAGCGCAATATCCTCTGCGAAATGAAATGGCTTACTACTATCGCCGTCGCCATCACTGCCCAAAAGGAGTAAAAAAGCACGTTTTTGGACCTTGCGATAATATTGTTTACACCTTGTCTTTCGAGCCTGGTGATCGCGTTTGAGAACTCTCTGAGATTTTTACCTCTCGTCCGGAATGTCGCCTCGATGCTGACATCTCTGCGCGAAGTCAGACGAATCCCGTCAACCATCTCGGAATACTCTTTCAGATGAGATTTGAGCAGATCAAGATTTGTCTGACCAATGGCGCGGCTTATGTCCTGACCGGCTAGGTCTATTGACTTGACCGTAGAATCGATCTTCTCCTTTATGTCCAGGAGCGCTGACTCGTCATGATATAGAAAATAGTTTTTTTCAGAAAGCCGCATCTCAAGAAAAGATGCGTTGAGGTCGTCGGCTATCTCCACGAAGCGAAGCTTGGTGAGCATAAGATTGAGGTTCTGCATCGCAAAAAACCCTACCAGCAGGATTAGTACGATGTTAAAAACGTTAGACAGTATGATCTTATTCTCTACCTTCATATATCCGGCTATTATAACCCGAAAGGTTTGCGCCGTGGCTTTATCCGCTGCACTGTGGATAATCTGGAAACGGCCGGATCACTCGGGATAGGCCAAGCTTCTGGTGATTTCCGTCTGTTCTTTCCTTACCGGCATATACCAGAGCATGCCGTCGATAAGCATAAGAAGGCCGGCAATAATCAGAAAGAGGTCAAAGGCCGCAGCCATGCCAAAGCCGAAATAGCTTATAAGGGCAATGCCTATACTCACAAAAGAAAAACCGGTACGCATGAAAGAAAGGCCTGTTCTTGCGCGAGCGTAAATCGTCCTGTAACATGCAGCTATCGTCCGCTGGGCGGCAAGGACGTTCCTCTCCCGCGCCAACTGCGTGCGGACTCTGCTTGACGGGGAAGGATAGAGAATCGTGCAATGGTCGGAGAGCATATCCCCCATCCTTGCCAGCATCGTACCCTTTGTAGGAGGCCGCATGCCGCTTTCCTCGATGAAATGATAATTCTCCAGAAACATAAGCGTTGCCGCCGTCACCTCGACAAGGGTATGATGACCAGGAGGCGTAATCCTTGACCTTCTGATACGCATATAAACCGGAAGACCGCTAAAGAAAAAAGCCGCACCGGCCAGAACAAGGAAATAATAGAGATAAATGGAAATAGCCCCACTCTTCGATTGAATGAGCGTATTTGCAAGCGCGAGGGTGCCCAATCCCCACCGCTGGAAGGCAAGCCCCGTCCGTGCCTTGGCCAGGTCCGTCCTGTAGCATGCGAGCCTGGTCCTCCACTGGGCCATCGTGTTTCGCCAATAGGCAAGTCCTGTTCTTTCAGTGCCTATCAGATAGCCGGGTTTTTCGTGAAGAAAATCCTGGATATACCACCTGATGTCGTCGGCCAGCGCCACCCTGAATTCATAGGCCTCCGCCTTGACATACCTCTTCACTTCGGCTATCACCTCGGGACTGTAAGGATGCCGGGCTGTGATCACGACCGTGCCGTTTATGTCCTTCATCACAGGCATCCATAATCCTGCTGAAAGGACATTGGCATCCAGGCCGTCCAATATCTCAGGTGGTATGGGCAGGCGCTCGTCATATTCGATGGAGGGGCAATGGTAGTGCTTCTCCAGCGCGTGCAGCAATACATGCTTCGGCACGCAGTATTCCGACATGAGGATTTTCTCGGCATCGATACCCCTTGAACGGCAGCGGGCAGTCGCCTCTGCGATTTTTTCCGGGTCGAGGACATCCCACTCGCTGAGAATCGAAAATTCTGAGACTTCCTGAAGATCAGTCTGCATCATGATTAAAGACAGCCTTTCCCCAGCAGCGTGTCGGCTTGCCATAGTCGGGAATTGTAATTTCCATGTCGCCGTAGCAATATGGGTACTGGATTCTCATCTTCTCGGCGGGGACAGCCCAAAGGAAGCCGTCAATAATGAGCAGAAGACCTGTAAGTATCATGGCAGCATTTAAAAGAGTCCATCCAATTGACGCGGTACCAAAATAGAACATCAGCCCGGCCCCCACTCCGCAAATACCGATTCCCGTCCTTATGAAGGCCATTCCCGTGCGCGAGTGGGCCATAACCGTGCGAAGCCTCGACATTACATTGCGCCTTTCTGCCAGGACGGTCCTTTCGAGCGCAACTCCTGTTGTAGCCCAGATACCCGGCAGGTCAGCTGGGCGGACAGGCGGGCAGAGTTTGTCCTTCTTCTGATCGCTGCGCTTATGTCCCAGAGGAAATACCAAATCCCAGATGCTCTCTCTCATGTTCCTCGTGACCGCGCATTTCACCCCTGTCAACCAGGTGCTCCGCCTTCTGTAATACCAGTGAAAACCTTCGAGTATCATTACAACTCCGGCAACGATAAGAGATACGTCGAAGGCTGTCCAGCGACTTTCCTGGAAAGACCTGATCAATCCTATGCCGAGTCCGCTGAAAGCAACTCCGGTCCTCGTAAATGCAAGGCCTGTTCTGGCCTTAGAAACCACGGTCCGGTATCCTGCCAGTGAGGTCCTTTCTTCTGCGAGGTCGGTCCTGTCGCTTGCAAGGAAACGGCGCCGCATCACCGGAGAAAGGGTATCCCACCCTTCCCTAAGTTCCTCTGCACCAGGGACTGCACCGCTTCGTTCGATCACCGGACCGGCAGACGAAGGACGGGATTCCAGCACAGTGGTCCCCCAGGTCGGCTCAGTGCATTCATAGTCTATAGGCTTCCTGGCGACAGAACGGCAGGGCAGATACCACTTCACTCCATCATAGATCATCACGATGCCGCCTATAAGAAGGGGAACATTCAAAACCGCATACCAACCGGTCCCAAATATCCTCAGGAAAAGAACCGAGATGGTAATAAAAGATATGCCGGTCCGGATAAAGGCGAGTCCCGTCCTTCCCCGGGCAAGCAGTGTCCTGTAATATGCATAAGTTGAGCGCCGGTAAGCAAAAGAGGTCCTGACATGGGCCAGGGGTGTCCTTCCTCCGGCGATACTGAAGTAAGGGTTCACGTCGAAATTGTTTTCGATAATTCTGACGAGGTCGCAAGGAAGGGCGACGCGAAAATTAATAGAGGAAACGTTTAGCGTACGCCGGATATCTTCAGCTACCGCAGGATCTTCAGGCGCATAGGCGACCACATCAGCCGTGTCTTCCTCTACCGAAAGCGGATACCAGAGGGCCTTTTTCTGTCTCTGCAGGTCAAGACGCATCGTAACCAGATAAGGCGCCATAAGCCCCTCATCATACTCGACAAAGGGATATCCGTAACGTTCAGCGAGACAGAAAAGGAGTTCATGCTTAGGCACTCCCTTTTCTAAAAGAACGTCTTCGGGGTATTTTCCGGAAGAAGCAGCCTCGTCTATATAATCCTGCAACTGCAGGCTCGTCAGAACTCCCCTTCTGACGAGCCGTTCAAGCTTTCCCACACTCATGCTTTTATAGTTTTTTACTCCCCTAAGCTGCTATGTCCCCAGGACCAACACCGGACAGGGCGCACTCTGGATGACCCTTTCAACGACGTTGTCTCCAAAGATCTTTCTCAGCCAGCTTCGTTTTTTTGCGCCCATTATGATGATGTCGCATTTCTCTTCCTCGGCCACCTGAACAATCTTCTCGGAGACATCGCCCTCTTCAAGCCTCGTTTTTATAAGGGCCCGTTCGGCAGCCGCAGTCTCTTTGATGTCTGAGACAGCTTTGGCCGCACCGCTATCAAGCACATCCTCTATATTTTTCACGCCTACCAGGTTCAGGTCACCCTCATAGGAAGGTATAACCTTCACAACTGTCACCCAGCATTTCTCGTCATCCGCGAGTTTCAGACCCTGCCGAAGCACCTCACGTGAGCCGTTTACTGCAATAAGCACCTTTCTGTAACCTTTCATAGTATTTACCTCACCGCAAGTACCGGACAAGTGGCGTCGATAAGCACCCTCTCCGTAGTACTTCCCATAATTGCCTTGTTTACCCCTCTCCATCCGTAGCTTCCCATTACTATCAGGTCATTTTTCAAACCCGTAGCCGTCTCCAGTATCCTGTCGGCCGCGTGGCCTTCCCTTATTTCGGTCTTGACCGACACCCCGTTTTTGGAAGCCAGTTCCTTAGCACCGTCGATGACCTTCTGGGCCTCCTTAAGAAGACTCTTCTTTATTGCTTCGGTCTTAAGAAATCCGACCATCTCTTCGTAGCGGGGAATGACGTACAAAACAGTGACCTCTCCGTTATCCATCTTAGACAGCCTGCATGCCCGGTCCAGAGCATTCTTACTGTGCCCGGAGCCGTCATAGGAAACAAGAATGGACCTGTACGTCCCGGTGCATTCAGCGCACTCCTTCTTTATAACAAGCACGTCTACCGGTGAATTCACAATCACATGCGACGTCACGCTGCCCATAAGGAGCCTGTTCAATCCCTTTCTGCCGTAAGTTCCCAGAACAATAAGGTCGGCCTTTTTCTCAGCCGCCATATTCAAAATGACCTCCGGCGGCTCCCCTTCGCAAAGCAGAGTATTAACCTCTATGCCGAATTCACGGGCTATCATCTCTTTGGTCTCAACGCAGACCTTCTCACCGTGTTTGAGGCGGTTGTCAAGCTGTGTGGGGGCTATCCCAAATTCCTCGGAGTCGAAATAGACAGCGTAAACAAGAACTACCTTGCCTCCGTGACGCTTGACCCAGTTGGAAGCCTCAATCATCGCAGCCTTGCTCGCCTGTGAATCGTCGAGGCCGACTAATAGCATTTCATACATAAATTAATGCGCCCCCCCGCCTTTTCTGAATATCAGCCCTACACCGAAACCGGCGCCCAGAGCAGCTATGATCGAAATAATTCCATAAACAGCCGCACTCTGTTTAGCCATCCCCGCAAGGGATTTTACGACGCCAACCTGCTCTACAGTAACTTTTGACTCGGCCTGCTCGACCACCTTGTTGCCCTTGACTGCGTAAACCGAGACTGTGTATTCGCCCGGAGAGGCCTGATACGGCCAGTCCATCAGTACGTAATACTCCTGGAGGCCGTCTTTCGCCGTGGTGGAAATCTTTCCGCTTGAAGTCGCGTATACCTTCGATGCCTCCTTCATCTTCACAAATTCGTCGAACCATTTATTCTTTTCCGAAGCGCCCGAGACAGGGGCAACTTCTGCGTGCGATTCGAGGGCAGAATATCCGAGCACATACTTGTTAAGCTCCTCATTGCTCAGCATTTCGGTCAGGTTCTTCGTGCTGTGGAGAAAATAGAGGTTCGGCACGTGTTCGAATGTAAGCTTGCCAACATTCATCCAAAGGAGCCCGCCGACCTTGCCCTTCTGCCTTAAAGTCTGATGTCCTTCAGGTGAACTTATTTTTATTACCAGGTCAGTCTCGGGGTCTGACACACCCCTGACGCTGACAGTGCTTCCATGATAAAAGAAGTCTACAGTTATATGGTCATGGTTTGCCGTGGCTGTCAACTGGGCCGAAGCCGTTGTTGCAGCAGCCGCGAATGCAAGTGCTATTAATGTTAATGCAAGAAATTTTAGTTTCATTAGTGTCCCCCTCCCATCGACAATAGTAATGACGGACTCAAGGTGAGATCGAAAACAATTTTCACGGTGACAAGGAGTACGATCACCGCAAGGATTATCTTCAACTGATCACCCTTAAGCTTCCTGCCGAAAACCGCACCGACCTGAGCGCCGAAGGTCGATCCTATCAGAAGCAGCACAGCCAGGATGAAATCAACGCTGTGGTTAGTATAAGCCTGCAGAAAAGTCACTTCTATGCAGTTGAACAGTATCTGAAAGAGGCTTGTTCCGACGACTACGTGCATTGGCATCCTTAGTATATAGACCATTACAGGCACCATCAGGAAGCCACCGCCCACTCCCATGACAGCGGCAAGCACGCCGACAAACCCGCCGAAAACAACAGGGACCAAGGCGGAATGAGTAACCCCTGATTTTTCGAAGTGTGTCTGAAGCGGCAGGGACTTAAGGAACTTTCCGACAACCGATTCCTTGGCAGGCTTGCTGGCTTCAACATCTTTTTTCTTCATGCTCTGCAGGCTTTCGAAGAACATGTATATGCCCACTATGCCGAGCATAAGTACGTAAGTCATCTTAATAACGAAATCCGCATTCCCCATTGCGTTAAGGAGCTTTATTCCCTGCACGCCGATGAGACCCCCGATAAAACCTCCCAAAAGCAGATACAGCCCCATCTTGAAATCCACGTTACCGACCTTCCAATGGGCATATGTCCCCGAGGTGGATGCCGCAACGATCTGGTTTGAATCGGTCGCAGCCGCTACCGTAGAAGGTATGCCGAACATTATCAGAAGCGGTGTCATAAGAAAACCACCCCCCACTCCAAAGAGGCCTGAAAGCAGGCCCACGGCGAGACCCAGCCCGACGGGGATAAGCACGTTGATGCTGGTCAATGCCACCGGTAAGTAAAGATACATCTCAAATCCTCCTTTTCAGAAAAAATATTTAATCTCTTAATTGGCAGAAGCCAGCGCCTGCTTTGCCATAGTAACGACCGGCCTGGAAGCACTCCTGACCAGTTTGTTCAGCTCCCGGGAAGACACGTTCCCGTTGTCTGTGACGCTCGGGCTCAGAAGTACCATGTCTATGCCTGTCTTTTCTCTTAGAAAGTCCTTGATCGATGAAAACAGGTCTGCCGTCACTGCGTGAATATTCACACTCACGCCCGACCTTTGGCATTTCTCGGCAAGACGCTCGACCCTTTCCTCAAGGCTCTCCGTCCTCTGCCCGGAAGAAAGGATTTGTCTCGCCGCCACATGGTCGTTTGCCTCTGCAAAGGTAACCGCGGACATCAGATCATCAAATTTATCCTTCAACGTCTTTTTGTTCGAGGCAATCATGATCGCGATGTCCTTACCCATCGTATTGGCCAGATCGATGGCATAGTTGAGTCCTTCATCGAGGTCTTCATTCTCATAGGTCACGAATAAAAGCTGTCTCCTCATTCTTACCTCCTGCCAAACTTAATTTTTGAAAATAAATAAAGCAGGAATGATGCCTGTCGAAACTAGCTGAAATTAAAAGATAAAATATAAGAGGATAAAAGAGGCGTTAAAAAAATGAACGCATGATTTTTAAGGCAATCTTGATCGTTATGGTTCGTAAGTTATTGTTAATACAGGATTTATGACAGGAAAAAAGACGAAAACGAGAGGTTACGCAGACCGTTCAAAATATAAACACACAAAACATTATTCTTCCTTCAGTATCTTCCAAAGGCTTGTCCTTGATATCCCAAGCATCTCTGCTGCCTTGGTCCTATTTCCGCCGAGCATCTTGAGGACTTTTTCTGCATATTCCTTAACGATTTCGTCGATTGTCAATACCCTGCCGGAATCCAGTGTATCGATATGAAGGACCTGAATGCTGTGAGGAAGGCTGTTTGCTGTAATAAGAGGTCCCTTCTCAAGGATAATCGCACGTTCTATAAGGTTCTCCAGTTCCCTGACATTGCCCGGGAAACTGTAATTCATGAATATCTCCATCGCCTCTTTCGTAAAGCCTGTTATATTCTTGTGTGCGCTCGGCAGATGCTTCTGCAGAAAATATATACTCAGGGGCTTGATGTCCTCCATCCTCTCTCTAAGGGGTGGGATGAATATCTCCATTACGTTGAGCCTGTAATACAGATCCTCCCTGAATTTGCCTTCCGAGATCAGGCGTTTGACGTCCTGGTTAGTAGCGGCGATGAATCTTACGTCCACTTTGATCAGCTTCGTCTCGCCAACCCTGTAGAACTCCCCATCCTCAACAACCTTCAACAGCTTGGCCTGCAGATTTGGAGACATCTCGGCAATTTCGTCGAGAAAAAGAGTGCCCGTGTCAGCAATTTCTATCAGCCCCTGTTTCGTTTTGATCGCACCAGTAAAGGCGCCCTTCTCATGTCCGAAGAGTTCACTGGCAAGAAGTTCCTCAGTAAGCGTAGCGCAGTTAATCGAGAGAAACGGCATGTGCTGTCTTTTGCTGGTAGAATGGATTATCTTTGCTATGAGGTTTTTACCCACACCGCTTTCGCCGGTGAGCAGCACATTGCAATCGGAGTCTTTCATCCCCTCTACATCGTTCAGAACCCCCTTCATGCTCTCGCTTTTAGCTATGATGGGAACTTCCCTGTTCATCCCGTAAAATGTCTTCAGTGCTATGTTCTCCTTCATCAGCACCTTTTGCTCCTGTATCTTCTTAAGTTTGAGGGCCAGTTCATCAAGATCAAACGGCTTTGTGATGTAATCAAAGGCGCCGCTCTTCATAGCCTCGACAGCTGAGCCAATACTGCCGAAGCCTGTCACTATAATCACCTCCGTTCCTGGAAAAAGCTCCTTCACCTTCGGGAGGAGTTCGAGCCCGCTGATCTCCGGCATCTTTATATCGCTGATCAGGACGTCGAAGTTCCCCTCCTCCATCATCTTTAGTGCCTGAAGGCCGTCCTTTGCTCCGGAGGCGTCATACCCTTCGTCACGAAGAGACTCGATTACATTGTTAAGAGTTATTTCTTCATCTTCAGCAACCAGGACTCTAAATGCCATCGTCATTCACCTTTTTGCATTCTATATAAGTTAAAGTCCAGCAGTCATTTTCAGGCCTGACCCCGAAGCAAGTCCGGGGCAAGCCGCAATCCAGAACTCCCTAAAAAACATGGATTCCCCGATCAAGTCGGGGAATGACATGACAAAATAGCCGCAGATATATAATACATTCACTTTTTTTTGCTCACAATTCACGATTCACTTCCTGTTCTTCGGCAGCGTTATTATGAACGATGTGCCTTCCCCTTCCTTGCTTTCAACATCTATATGCCCGCCATGCTTTTGGATTATATTAAACACAATAGCAAGTCCAAGCCCCGTACCTTTGTCCTTTGAGGTAAAGAATGGTTCGAATATCTTTTCGAGAGTCTCAGCAGACATCCCCTTCCCCGAATCAGACACTCTGATTATGACAGTCTCGGTTTCTTCCTTGACCTTGACCCGTATCTCACCCTCTCCGGACATAGCTTCAGCCGCATTCATAAAGAGATTGATAAAGATCTGCTCGAGTTGCTCCTGGTCCGCGGCAAGGACCACTTCAACCGGCTGCAGGAAAACGTCGAACTTTATTCCCTTTATATCCACTGAATTGCCGAGATGACGGTATACACCTTTTATAAGCGTTCCCAGTTCAACCGGTCTCAGATGAGGCTCCCTCCCCCGCGCAAACTCCAGGAGTTCGCCGACAATCTTTTTCACCCTCATCGTTTCGCTGAATATATCATGAAGCGACTTCTTTAAGAAAGGAGGACACTCCTCATCCGCCTTTTTTATGAGACGCTGTGATGTAGTATAGATATTATTAAGGGGGTTGTTAAGCTCGTGTGCAACGCCCGATGCAAGTGTTCCTATCGCAGCGAGCTTCTTGGACTGGATAAGCTCTTTTTCCCTTTGGGCAAGCTCTTCCTCCATGTGATTGAAGGTTTTGATAAGAGTTCCGACCTCATCATTATTGATCTTCGAGGAGATCGACATTGGAGAAAAATTACCCTTCCCGGTCTTTTCGACTGCAGCTGTCAGCAGACCCAGTTTCTTTACTACATCGCTCATAATATAAAAAAGTGTTCCCAGCCCCACCAGAATAAAAAGACTGAAAAGGGCAAGCATCGTTATCTGAGAGATCTGTATCACTCTCTCTGCATTGTCCCTCTCGAGTTTGTCAATGTCTTTGGAGGCGCCCAGTATGTCTTCACCGTTTTTCCTGAGTGCGATGATTTCAGAGTCGAGTTTGCGAAGTCCCAGGACCAGTCTGTGATTTTTGGAAAGAAAAAATACCTGCTCCAAAAAATCAGCGGCCTGTCCGGGTCTTTCGAGGAAGGTAAGCTCTATCAGAGGAAAGAACTGTGCATATTTCATCGTCGTCTTTTTCAGTATCCGCATTTCAGAGTAGAGGTCCTCCAGCGACGATTCTATGCCGGTAAAGCGCCGCTCATATTCCGCCGTAAGCCGCTGAAACGATGACAGTCTATCCTTTATTGCGGCGCTCACATCTCTTCTGAGTATGCCCTTGAGTTCTCCCAGGTACCTGTGAACCTCCATCGACTCGTCATATCCCTTTGTCGAGCCGTAAAGGAAGAAGTTTTTCTCATGCCTTCTTATCTGGAGGGATTTGGACCTGATATCGTCTGTAATTTCGAGAAAGGTTATCGCCCTTCTCAGTTGAATGAAACTAATGAACTCAAAAGCCACGAGTATGGCTATTATGAAGCCGCTTATAAAAAAGCTTAGCGCTATTTTCTTCTTAAGTAACATGTCGAACCCATCCATATTGTAAGATATTACGGTCATTTTTCAAACGGTTAGTAACTATCACATTTCTACTACCCCACCCTAACCTTCGCCTTGCAAAAGGAGTTCGTCTCTCAAAACAGGTGCGAGGCCATCTGTTATAATAAGCAAGAATGAAAATGAACAGAAGCACCTGCCAGTTGTTATGGCTGTTTTCCTCGGTATTATTGATCCTCTTTATATCCGGCGGCTGCGGTAAACAGCCGGCCCTCCATCAGATCGTCACTCCGAAAGACGGAGCGATAAGAATACCTGTGGGCGAGGTTCATGACGGCAAGGTCCACTTTTACACATATAAGAAATCTGGCAAGAGAATAAACTTTCTTGTCAGGACCGACGGCAATGACAACATGTCTGCATGCTTTGATGCCTGCTTTACATGTTACAAGCATAAGAGAGGCTACAAACAGGAGGGCACCGACCTTGTCTGTAACGAATGCGGCATGAGGTTCAGGCTCGCCCATGAGCACTGGGACAACTCCCAGGGTTGCAGCCCCATTTCGATCAAAAGCCGGATCGAAAACAAAGAACTGGTGATAATGGCTGGGGACCTCGAAAAGGGGCAGAGGCTTTTTTAGCATGATAGCAGGATTTCTCCAGTTCGACCCTGTCTTCGGTGACATTGAGGGGAATGTCTCGAGGGTCTTACAGATAGTCTCGGATAAACAGGTCGCTCTCGTCGTGCTCCCTGAGCTTTTCAGTACCGGCTACCAGTTCGTATCAAAGGATGAGGTAAGCAGCCTCTCCGAGGAGATACCTGCCGGATTCACAACGAAACGCCTTGTGGAATTATCAAAGGATAAGAAGCTTTATGTAGTTGCAGGAATTGCCGAGAGGGACAGCGGCTCATTTTATAATTCAGCCGTACTGACCGGCCCGGAAGGATTCATCGGGGTCTACAGAAAGATTCACCTCTTCTCTGAGGAAAAGCTCTGGTTTTCACCGGGGAACTCCGGATTTAAGGTATGGGACACCGCCGTAGGAAAAATAGGCATCATGATATGCTTTGACTGGCTTTTTCCTGAGTCTGCCAGGACTCTCGCGCTTAAAGGCGCAGATGTTATCGCTCATCCCGCAAACCTTGTACTTCCGTACTGTCCCGACGCAATGCCGACCAGATGCCTCGAAAACAGGGTCTTTGCTGTGACCGCAAACCGGACAGGCTCTGAAGAAAGGGGCGGAAAAGAGAGGCTTGAATTCATCGGGACAAGTGAAATAGTATCGCCGGCCGGCGAGATCCTCTATCGAGCGGCAAGAGACTCCGAGGAATTCGGCTTGGCCGAGCTGGATATCTCCCAGGCCCGCAACAAGAATCTTAATGCCTTTAACAACCTCCTCGAAGACAGAAGGAAAGAATTCTATACCTCATAATTGCACGGGCGGAATAAAGAGGTAGTTCTTTCTCTCATTACCAAGTATGGATTAAGGGAGGCGGCTTTTTTCTTCTATCTTCTCCAATACCTCACCCTAATCCCTCCTTGTAAAGAAGAGGCGAAGCGAGATCCCGGGAAAAGGCGTTATCTATGCCTCTTTCAGCACTCCATGGCCCATCCGCACCTGTCTGTGAGCCTGTCCTGCCAGGTGAAGGTTGTGCGTGATAAAAATGAAGGTGACCTTATGCTCTCTGTTTAGATTTTTGAACAGATCCATGATCTCAGCTTCGGTCTCTTCGTCAAGGTCTCCGGTCGGCTCATCAGCCAGTATCATCTCCGGCCCGTTCATCAGCGCCCTGGCGATTGCAACACGCCTCTGCTGGCCACCGGAAAGCTGTGAAGGGTATGAGCCTATCTTATCGCTAAGACCCACCATGGAGAGATATTCCTCAGCCTTTTTGCCGTCGGCTGTCCTTTCCCCCGGCCCAAACAGGCCCGGAAGAAGTAGATTTTCCTTTGCAGTCAGAATCGGCAAAAGACTCGCAAACTGAAACATAAAGCCTATCTTCCTGTTTCTGTATGCAGACAACCGGTCGTCATCGAAGGTGGAGATGTCCGTCCCTTCAAGAAGCATCCTGCCTGATGTAGGTCTTATTATCCCGCCGATAATTGAAAGAAGCGTAGTCTTGCCGGAACCCGAATGGCC
>OUUY01000062.1 GCA_900302705.1 Candidatus Sulfobium mesophilum | reverse complement strand
GTCGAGGGCGGGATTGCGAAAGGCTCGGCAAGAAGTGTCCCCGCCTTTGACATCTGCAGGGCGCTGTCGGATTGCAGTGATCTGTTAATCAGTTACGGCGGACATAAACAGGCCGCCGGGGTCAAACTGAATGATTCAAACTTGAGAGACTTTGAACGGAGGCTCCGTTGTCTTTGCGATACCGTTGAGACCGGGAAACCGGCGGATCTGACCATAGATGCTGATGTAAGCCTTTCAGAGATGAACTTCGGCCTTATCAGGGAGCTGAACATGCTGGAACCCCTTGGGCTGGGTAACCCGGAGCCTCTTTTCGGCGGGCGGATGCTTGATGTCCTCTCACCCAGGATAGTCGGCTCCAGACACGTGAGGATGAAACTCTGCCAAAGGTCTTATTGTGTTGATACGATAGGGTTTGATATGGGCGGATTCATTGATAAACTTGATCTTTATGAGACTGTAGATGCTGTCTTTACTCCGACCGTCAACGAGTGGAACGGGGGGAGAAATATTCAATTGGTTTTAAGGGCTTTCAGGCCCAGTTCCTGTGTGTCTTCGTCTGAATCTTAATTAAAATCCTGATAATTTGTTGTTTTTTGCAGTGGCGTGGATTGTCAGCCAAACCCAGGGATGGCAAAAATTTATCAAAGACGCCAACTCCGTCCAAAGTAGTATAATAAAAAATGCCTGAAATGTTGTCTCTTAACGGCCTCCTTGATAAGGTCCGTTCTTACAGCCAGGGGAAAGGCCTTGATATCCTTGAAGACGCATATCACTTTTCGAGAGAAGCCCACTGCAGCCAGAAGCGAAGCGAAGGATCACCTTACATAAAGCATCCGTTGTCCGTCGCCTACATCCTTGCCGATATAAAGATGGATGTGTCCTCCATTGTGGCCGGCCTCCTGCACGACACCATAGAGGACACCGGCACAACGATCGACAATATAAGGGTCCTTTTTGGAAAAGAAATCGCATTTATCGTTGAGTCCCTGACAAAGCTCTCAAAGGTCGAATTCAAGACCCAGAAGGAAGCCCAGGCCGAGAATTTCCGCAAGATGCTTCTGGCGATGTCCGAAGACGTGAGGGTTATACTGATCAAATTTGCAGACAGGCTGCATAACATGCGCACGCTGCAGCATCTGCCGGAAAACAAACGCCAGAGGATAGCCGCTGAGACTCTCGAAATATATGCTCCACTTGCCAACAGACTCGGCATCGGCTGGTTGCGGACCGAGTTTGAGGACCTGAGCTTCAAGTTCCTAATGCCGGATCTTTATGAGGAATTGGTGAGAAAAGTCGCTAGGAGAAAAGAAGAGCAGGAAGGCTATATAAAGGAACTTTCAGAGCTTATTATGGGGAAACTTCAGGAGGAAGGGCTGCCTGGAAAGGTAACAGGCAGGGTGAAGCATCACTACGGAATTTATCAGAAGATGCAGAAACAGAGGATCACATTCGATCAGGTCCACGACGTCCTTGGGTTGAGGATACTTACCGACACCAAGGCCAACTGCTACGCCATCCTTGGACTCATACATTCCCTCTGGACACCGATCCCGGGAAAATTCAAGGATTATATCGGCGTACCGAAATCTAATATGTATCAGTCACTGCATACTACCGTAATAGGTCCGAAAGGCGAGAGGGTCGAGTTTCAGATAAGAACAGAAGAGATGCACAGGATCGCGGAGGAAGGGATCGCTTCCCACTGGAAATATAAGGAAAAGGGTGCGCTCGACGAAAAAAGCAGCAAATACATTTCATGGCTCAGGGACCTTGTACAGGTTCAGAAAGATGTCCCCGACGCGATGGATTTCCTCGAGGCTGTAAAGGGCGAGGTCGTGCCGGAGGTGGTATATATATTTACCCCAAAAGGGGAGATCAAGGAAATGCCGATCGGTTCCACTCCCGTGGATTTTGCGTACAGTGTCCATACCCAGGTGGGCCACAGGTGCGTGGGCGCTAAGATAAACGGCAAGATCGTCCCCCTCAGACACAAGCTTAAAAATGGGGATACAATCGAGATCATCACGTCGCAGACGCACGGACCGAGCAGGGATTGGCTCAAGTTTGTCGTGACCCAGAGGGCCAAAACCCGGATCAAGCAGTGGATAAAGGCCGAGGAGAGGCACCAGAGCGTTGAACTCGGGATAAAACTGCTGGAAGGCGAACTCAGAAAGCATAATATGAGCAACGCTCTTATGAAATCCGACGAGATACTGAAAGTGGGGAAAGCCCTCGGGATGACCTCTCTTGAAGACCTCTTCGTTTCCGTGGGGTTCGGCAAAGTTTCTCCGCATCAGGTGGTAAACAGGCTACTGCCTGAAAAGGCTGTTGAAGAGCCCGAGCCGCTAAGGCCCAGGAGGACCGTCAAGGAACATAAAGGCGTGAGCATTAAGGGAATCGATGACGTGCTTTACCATACAGCCAAGTGCTGCTATCCTGTCCCCGGAGACAATCTGGTCGGGTTCGTAACAATAGGCAAGGGCGTAACTGTCCACCGACGGGATTGTGCCAACCTTGAAAGGCTTGTGGTGGAAGATGCCCGTCTTGTCGGGGTCGAATGGCAGCCCATCGGAGATGCCACCGCAAATGCGAGACTTTTTGTCGAGACCATAGACAAACCCGGAATCCTGGCAAATCTTTCCGCTCTTATCTCTTCCGTCAACATCAATATAAATCACCTCGAGGTGACAACGACTCAGGACCAAAGAGGATATAT
Organism: Candidatus Sulfobium mesophilum; assembly: GCA_900302705.1. Lineage (GTDB taxonomy): Bacteria > Nitrospirota > Thermodesulfovibrionia > Thermodesulfovibrionales > UBA6898 > Sulfobium > Sulfobium mesophilum. The sequence goes on along the minus strand of OUUY01000062.1, from coordinate 37,003 downwards.
AACCTTTATTATAGGGGTCAGGGACCTCTTGCAGCTTAGAGCTCTTATTCAGAAGATAAGCCAGATGGAAGGCATACTCAGGGTGAGGAGATGATACCCTTCGGCTGATGAAAACAACACTTTTATTGATATATAATTGCTTATGTCTTGTTTGCGGAAGGAGAAGAATTAAGTGAACAGGTGTATTGTCTTTGTCTGCCTTTTGGCTCTTCTGCTATCAGGTTCTCTGAGCCGCAGAGTTGAAGCCTTCGGCGGCTGTGAAGAGAACTGCCAGAAATGCCATTCCCTTGATCAAACAGAGGTCCGGGAAATCCTGGCAAAGATTAAGGCCCCCGATGTGAAGGTGCTGGATATAAAAATGAGTCCGGTTCGGGGTCTTTGGGAAGTTACGGTAGATGATAAGGGCGCTCGCGGTGTCATGTATGTTGGCTTTTCGAAAAAATATATCATGCCGGGTCCTATATATGAAGTCGAGACGGCATCCAACAAGACACAAGAGACACTAAGTGGGCTGAATGAGCCTGCCGACCGGTATGTCGATGTCCGGAAGATCCCAGTGGAAAACTCATTGCTGCTGGGAGAAAAGGACGCCCGCTATAAGGCTATTGTCTTTACTGATCCTGACTGCCCCTTCTGCAGTAAGCTTCACGCTGAGCTTAAGAAGATAGTTTCCGATAGAAAAGACATTGCCTTTTATCTTAAGCTTATGCCTCTAAAATTCCATCCCGATGCCTACTGGAAATCTCAGAGCATCCTCTGTGCGAAGTCCTTAGAGCGGCTGGAGGAAAATTTCGAAAGGAAGCCTATCCCCAGACCTGATTGTGAGACTAAAGTCGTGGATGAAACGCTCAAGCTCGGCCGGGAACTTGGCATAACAGGTACGCCAACAATGATAATGCCCGACGGTCTTATTGTCGTGGGAGTGAGGGATGCTGAGAAGATCAGGGAGCTTGTTTTAAATCCTAGAAAAAAGGGGTAGGGATCATGAAAGGAATTTTGGCATTGATTATCATTTGGGTCTTGGTGAGCGTGCCTGTTCTTGCTTACCCGGATGTAAGTATCAAGATGACAAACGGCAGAGAGATTATTGCCGATGCATGTGAGCAGGAAGGTGACCGGCTGGTTTGCACAAAGATGGGCGGGACATTCGAAATTGAAAAGAAGGACGTGGTCAGCATAAAAGGGATAAAGGGCGTGCGGGAGGAGTCCGCTCCCTCAGAAAAGTTCGCGCCTCCTGCCGAACCGGAAAAGAAGATGGAAAAAGCTCCTGTTGATAAAAGTCCGGATGACGTGATGCAGATACCATACCCCGGAGGGCAGTCAGCGGCGATGAAGAGGCTTGAGGACATTGCTCAGAGGAAAAGGGAATTGCTTTCTGAGCGCGAAAAACTGGTAAAAGAGCGGGAACAGCTTGATGAGGACATTAAGAAAGCCCCTGACTGGATGCCTGTAAATCAGTATGAAGAATTGCAGAAAAGGAATGCCGAACTTGACGAGAAGATTCAGAAGTATAATGAAGAGGTCGGCAGATTGAGCCGGGAAGAAAAGGATATCATCGACATAAGCAAAAAGAAGAAAGACTAGGCTAGTAGAAGACCTCTCTGCAACAACCCCTTCCTTCCAGAGACTCCCTGCAAGAAGGCTATCCTCGGCTGCTTTGCATAAGCTGGCGCTCTTAGTTGTGCTCGCAAACAACACAACTTACCAAGAGGGGATGATACAAATTAGTTAACTGATAAATCCCCCGCCTCAGAAGTTCCACCATGTTTCGATCTGCATAGAGGCTGTCGTGCGTGTGACCGAAAAGACAAACGTCCCTGTGCGCGGATACTGAGATGGTGTGATGGCGCACCCTGGTGAGATTAATGGACTGCTGTGCATGGGTCAGTTATATTCGGCGGAGGTGCTTTATATTTCTTAGCGAAAAACATGGGATACTCATAGTCATGAAGACGGTAGCGGCAGTCACCATGAAACGGGGGCTTCGGGTCATTGATCGCGGAGGAGATCGAAAAAAACTCATGGCGCCGAACTTGCCATGGAAATTTCGGACACGCATCAAATATAATAAAAACACGAATTAATTAAGAATTTCAATAGCATGGCCACACACAGCCGCTATTTCCGCGAAGAAGGGAAGCGAGAGGACTCTTTTAATGTTGGCGGAAAACAGACCCTTAGTCTCCATCATCGTCAGGACAAAGGACAGGCCCAAGCTTTTAAAAAGGGCCCTGCAGAGTATTTCTGCGCAGACCTTCAGGCCAATCGAGGTCGTCCTTGTGAATGACGGCGGCTGCGATCTTGCCATTGAAGAGATAAGGAATATTCTTGGCACTGTCTCTTTGAATTATATGAGGCTAGAAAAGAATGCAGGAAGAGCACATGCAGGGAATGTCGGCATGGAGAACACAAACGGGGAATATATCGGTTTTCTGGATGATGACGACGAGTTTTATCCGGATCATGTCGAGACTCTTGTGAGCTTTCTTGAACAGAATGATTATAAGGTTGCCTATGCTGATACCGAAATGGTCTTTAAAAATTTTTCACCGGCTGATGGAAAGATGATAGACATCGATAAATCAATCTTGTCGAAAGATTTTTCTTATAAAGGCCTACTTGTCGCAAATTACATTCCCTTCAATTCGATATTATTTGATAAAACCGTATTGAGTGACACGGGTGGACTAGATGAAAGCTTTGAACTGTATGAAGACTGGGATTTGTTGATAAGGGTAGCAGAGAAATATCCCTTTTATCATATAAAGAGGACATCGACCAGATATAATCAGTGGAGCAAGGAGCTGCAAATAAACCAGTCGGATGCAAAGAATATGAAGACGATGTATATACGGGTTATTGAAAAGCATCGCAAAAAAATAGATTCTGAAACCATTGTGGACCTGGTATATGAAAAAAGCAGAGTCGAGCATGAACTGAATGCATCCGTAACTATGGCTGCAAATTTAGAAAAGGAAAATATAGTAAAGGATGGCTTACTAGAGAAGGAAATTAAGGAAAAGGACGACTTGATCTCTCAATATGAACGATCAATTAAGGAAGTGAGAGATCGTAACTCTCAGATTGAAGGTTTTGTCCTAGAAAAAAATAATTATATATCTCAGCTGGAAAATGCCATTTATTTGATGAGAAACACACTTGGGTGGAAAGTTCTTGAGAAAGGCAGGAACTTCAGGGAAAGATTATTGCCCCGGGGGAAGAGCCGCCGAAAAATTTATGATGTGGCGGTTAAGAGTTTCAGGGTAATAAATGAGCAGGGTGTCAATGTTTTCATTAGGAAAGCGAGACGGAAATTGAGGTCTCATGAAGAGCATGTGCAAACAATAATTGCTGATGTGCAGCCTAAACGCGATGTGTTAATTATTTCGGGATGCCCTGGTGATGCATTCCGTTATAGATGTCTCCATCAGCTTGAGCAGCTTCAAAAACATGGCTTCGTCGGTTCGGTAGGCTACTTTGATCAATTGGACCTTTTATCTAGCATACCCCTATATTATTTTTTCATACTTCACAGGGTTCCTATTAATGATTATGTGGCAACTTTCGTTGAGAAGGCTAAATCGCAAAAGAAGATAGTTATCTTTGATACGGATGATCTCATTTTCGATGAATCTTATGGGGCATATGTCCATGCCCTCAACGATATGAGTCCATCCGAAAGAACTGTCTATTATGATGGTCTGAGGCGGTATGGGATGACCTTGCGCCTCTGTGAATACGCTATTACAACTACAGAATATCTGGCTGATGAGATCAAGAAAACGGGGCGGACCGTATTCATCAACAGGAATGCCGTGAGCGACGAAATGGTCGCCCTTTCTCAAAATGCCGTTGCAAACCGAGCGCCGAGTAAAGGCGAGCAAGTAATTATCGGCTATTTCAGCGGCACGCCTACGCACGATGCGGATTTTGCACGCGCCTCCGGAGCGCTCGCAAACATATTGGAAAAATATGAATGTGCGAGGCTTCTTGTGGTAGGGCACCTTAAACTGCCGGATGTCTTAAATAAATATGAAAGCAGAGTCTTCAGAAAACCACTTGTGCCATGGAGAGAGTTGCCCGCACTCAAGGCTTGCGCCGACATCAACATCGCCCCCCTTGAGCACAATCCCTTCTGTGAATCGAAAAGCGAACTGAAATTCATTGAGGCGGCTCTCGTGGGAGTGCCGACTGTGGCGAGCAATGTAGGCGGATTCAAGGTGGCGATTAAAAGTGGAATCAATGGATTTCTTGCAGAGAGTGAAACGGAATGGATCGAGGCGCTGTCGTTTTTGATCGAGAATGCTGAAAAGCGGATTGAAATCGGCGAGTGCGCTAAAAAATATGTGTTGGATAATTATACGACCGGCTCGATGGGCAAGAATTTCAAACAGGTATTGAATTCAATACGGCGGAGCCGTATCGACCCGGATTCCCTGGACATAGGATGGGTGCTTCAGGCGCCCTTTAAGGGATCGGGAGGCTATACAACCATTTTCAGAATGATATCTTCCTTGCGGCAGTTTGGCCATGAATCCACAGTATACATTGATCCGATGGCCCATCTTTCTGGCAAAACCGACGATGAAGTGAATAATTACATACAGGGTTATTTCGGCAATGATTTCAAGATAGTCGTAGGGCACGATCATATCGGGACTCACGATGTGTTGATTGCGACTGCGTGGCCCACCGCACTGACGGTTGTCAATTCAAAGTGGTCTTTCAAGAAGGCCTACTTTGTGCAGGACCATGAGCCGGATTTTTATACCGAGCGTGATTCAAATTATACCTTAAGCGAAAATACTTATAAATTGGGGTTGCCCTGTCTGACCATAGGACGCTATCTTTCCCATCTCCTGGAGACGCGATACGGAACCCGCACTGGCTTTTTCGATTTTTCGGTCGACGAAAAAATTTATTTTCCTGTCTCTTTAATGCCTGAGAAGAAGAATCAGGCCCGCAAGATCCTTTTTTATGCAAGACCGGAGACGAGACGCCGTGGGTTCGATATGGGGATAAAGGCGCTTCAAAAAGTGTATAAACGATATCCTGAGATAGAAATACTCCTGTACGGTAGTGACAGTCTGGCTCAGCACAAGGTTCCATTCCCATACAAGAATCTCGGGGTCGTCGCGCCCGCGGAATTGGGTGCAAGATACCGCGAGGCGGATATCGGCCTATCGATTTCGCTTACAAATCTTTCGCTGGTTCCCCTTGAGATGATGGCTTGCGGCTGTGTGGTGGTTGAAATTGACAGCCCCAGGTGCGAAGGCACGCTTGTAAATCGTGAAAATTCATTGCTTGCAGATCCGACTGCCGATGGAATTGCGGACGCAATCTGCGAGTTACTGGGAAATGATGCGTTATATGAAAAATTGTATGTGAACGGCGTTTCTTTTGCGGCCGGAAGGACACATGAGAGGGCTGCAAGACAGTTCGAAGAACTGCTCTTCAAGGAGATCGATTCGGCCGTTGTTGAATGAAACATTGTTGAATCGGGATCGGGGGAGGTCAGCGGAGCAATACCAAATCTCAAGACAAGGATTTTTGTCAACTCTCCATGAATTCGAGGGAGGTTCATGCTGATTTGACGAACACTCAATGGAAGTTAGCACTTTTGGCATTTGTCAGGTTCGGGAACAGCGGCAGATGTTAAGCAACCTTGCGTTTCGGCAAATGCGCATTCCTTTCAGTTTTGTCTCCGTCGTTCTATTAGCGGCCGTCACATATATTCTCCACAAGAGCGCTCTCTCCGGCTACTGGCGTTACGATGATGGTTTGCATCTTGCCTTTGTTGCCCGTTATTCTCCCTGGCAGTATTTCTTTGTTCCAAGCATTACAAGCCTTCAATCAGGCGGCAAATTTTTCACTCCGTGGAATGCATTTTTCTACGATGTTAATTTGTGGCTGTTCGGGCTTAATCCAAAAGGTTTTTATGCCCATCAGCTTATAGTGCTGTGGCTGTCAAGTGTCGCAACATTCGTCTTCCTCAGGTTGTGGACAAGAGACGGTTGGGCATTGTTTGGTGCGGTAATCCTTCTGAGTAATGCTGCAACGGTACATATCGCGCAAGAACTAATGGATGGTCATTATGCTGCGGGCCTGCTTTTCGCGATAATTGCCTTGTACGGCTATGTGCTGTCCATGCGGAAGCAACATTGGTGGCCTGCGCTTATTGGCGCTCTCTTCTACTTGTTGGCATTAATGTGCAAGGAAATTTATTTCCCGCTGATCGGGATTTTGCCGTTTTTGCCCGAAGGTAAAATGAAAAGTCGGTTGAGATTTTCCCTGCCTTATGGTCTGGTGGCGCTGGTGTACATTCCGTGGAGATTTGTCGTTTTAAATGGCGGTATTGGGGGACATACACCAGGATTGATTACACATATCACATATAATGAAATGTGGCGAATAATAAAGGACTTTTTTTACTTGCCTCAATTACTTTTAGGCGGGGCAGCATTCGTCTACACTATGTTGCTTGCAGTTTCGATAGACTACTTCTGCAAGAGAAGAAATAGATTGCCCATTCTTATCGTGGGTCTTTTCCTTACGTTAACACCGCTAGCTCCATTGTGGCTCGGCAAAATAGAGAGGTTCGATATATTTTTTTGGTGGAGTTTATCTATTTATTTTACGATTCTTTTGTCGACATGGGAGAAACCGCGCACTCTTCGCTGCCTTCTGGCTGTCCTGATCCTGGCGCTGTCGCTTCAGACATGGTATAAAGAAATGTACTCATCTGATGGTTCGAAAGCAATAAGGGATTGCCATGATGCAGCCTCAAAATTCATCTTGAATTCAAACTCCCAACAAGTCTTATATGACTCGCTCAATGTCTGGTATCCTGCATCAGACGTGGTGATCAGTCTTGTAGAGGCTGAGAAGGAGTTGTACCCATTGTCGCCGCGTCGGGGTCCTGTGATCTCGGATCCTGATTCACTCAATTCTCTTCTTAATAAGGCAACGATATGGGGATATAATGACCAGTGTCGATGTATGGAAGATATTACATCAAAAGTGCCGTCATTGATTCTTGATTTCCGCAAGAAACAGTATGAAAGACCCTTGTTTATACATGTCAAATATGAGCAAGAAAAGGTTTTCTGGGAGGTCGGGCCTTATGGCGATGGAATTTACGTGGTTGTATTTGTTAATTCCAATGCTTCAGCCATGACGTTGCCTGCCATCAAAGGGACTGCTGCATTCGACATATCCAGGAAAATAGATTTTTATTTGCGCTATAAGTCTCCGAATGGCTGGATGACGCGCAGCCCTAATTTCCATTACGCACCTGCTTCTGATCCTGAATTGTCTTGGTCACGCAAATAATGGAATTTTCAATGTGTAATAGTATAATGTGACAATTCGGAACAATAAAAAAGGACAGCGATGAAACGTACGAATACTCAGCTCCTCTTAAATGCTTTGTTCTTATTGCTTGCGGCATAATGGACACGATAAAGAAATTTATAATATATTCCAGAAGTCACGGATTGAAGAAGGCGTTGGCCAGGTCTTTTCTGGAACTAGGCAAAATGTTGGACGCTAATCTGGTCCAGGATCGGATCATACCTCCGCCTCACCCGATCTTCACTTCTGTTCATGTCTTCACCCTCTTCACGGAAATGATTCGAAAGATTGATAGTCCCAAGATTCTCGAAGTAGGATCAAGGGCGGTCACTAAGGACAGTTTGTATAAGTTCCTCGAACTCGGTTCTCCCCATCAGTATACCGGCCTTGATATCCATGACGGGCCGAATGTCGATAAGGTGGGAGACGCTCACGAATTGAGTGCTTTTTTCCCGGGGGGACATTTTGATGTCATCATGTCAAAGTCGGTATTCGAACATCTCGCGATGCCTTGGAAAGTGGTCCTTGAGATGAATACGGTTCTAAAGCAAAATGGGCTATTGTTCATACACACTCTCCACACGTTTCCATTGCATGAGAAACCTTGGGATTTTTGGCGGTTTTCCGACGAGGCATGGAAGGTCCTCCTTAATAAGTATACGGGTTTTGAGATTATCGAAACAGGCATGGAATACCCTTGTAAGATATACCATTGGGCTCCAGGCCTGGGGCCCTTTCCATACAATCATGAGGCCTACCTTAATTCGAACGTGCTGGCCCGCAAGATCGGCCCGTATGATAAAGATCTTCTGAAGTGGGATGTCAGTACAAAGGACATCCTCGACAGCAGCTATCCGAAGCCGTGAGATCCCGTGTAATTTTTTTTGCCAATGAAGATCCAATATAGAAAAGCGTTGTGGGATTGGCTCGTTTTAGAAAATCATGGGCAGGCAGACTGAAACAATCCCGGACACATCGTCCCCTATCCGACGCGAGGTCTGCGCAGTGATTGTCTCCTACAATTCACCTGAAAATGTTATCTCATGCATAGATGCTTCAGCCGACCAGGTGGACGGGATAATAGTGGTGGACAACAGCGTCGAGTCCAGAACAAAGGATACACTCATGAAAAGGGCCTATTCCGATAAGATACATTTCATATTCAATGGCATCAATAAAGGACTTGCAGCTGCATTGAACCAGGGTTTGCAGTACTCCCTAGATACGAATTATCGGTGGACCCTTCTGCTGGACCAGGACAGCGTTCCGGCAGAGGATATGGTGCGCGAAATGATCGTTTCCTATAAGAATCTTGACGACAAGACGAAAGAGGAAACGGCCATTGTCGTACCTGTCGTTTTTGACAGAAATTTCAGAAACGTATTGCCGTCGGTTGTAACAACGAATTTTCTGAACAGAAAAATAAAAAATCCTCCTCATGATTCTTTTGTGCATTTTCATATCACTTCAGGCAGTCTGATAAAAAATGAAGTGCTCTCAAATATTGGCTTGATGAATGAACGCTTTTTTATCGACTACGTTGACTTCGATTATTGCTTCAGGGTTTTGAATAAAGGATATAAAATACTCCTCAGTAAAAACGCTGTGCTCTCCCATTCCCTCGCTGAACGCAAACAGAAGCTCGGATTTCAGTTTAGGGAACATAATGCCGGAAGAGTTTACTACCAAACCAGGAATCGATTGTTTGCGATGATCTGGTATGGGAACAAATACAGATCTTTTCTTTATTCTCAAATCTCCAGATCTATCGGCAAACTCTTCAAAATAATATTTTTAGAGTCAGACAAGAGAGAAAAGTTAAGGATGTATTTTAAAGGGATAAAGGACTTTATACGGGAATATCACATGTTGGACACTGGGTTCTGAAGAGGTCCAATACGGCCTGACGGTGCCGGAGTTTTTCAACCCGGAAATTTGGGGTAATGATCATAATTATGGTTGAGAAGAACCTGATATCGGCACTGTCGGGGAATGGGGCCGGAAGTAATGCAAAAGACGCCATAAGAGGGGAGTTTCTTCCATAGTAATCCCACATATAACGAGTCACCGCATTCTTCCTGCGATCAGCAGGATGGATGAATATTGCAGAAACAGGTCTTATGGAGGTCTTCAGAAGAACCGGGGCAAGGGCGGCGCTATCAGGCGGCGGGTTGCGGTGTCCGCCGGGAATTAATGGGCGGACATTAGCCTTGTATCAGTCTTCTTGACATGGTCCGGCAAAATAATTATCCTAGTTTGGATCGGTTAAGATGAGGTGCTGATGAGCAATCGAACCATTGCTAGGGCTGTATTGTTTGTCCTTTTTTGTTTTTTTTTAGAAGGAACGGGCATCCTTTCGGCTGAAGGGTTGCCCGAGAATTCATATCAGGTGACTTTTCTGGGAAAGCAGCAACTGGCGGCACAGGTGCTCAAACAGTCACCGCCTCAACAGCCGGCCGGCCAGCCATCTTTATCTCCGTCGACTACTAAAGACCTCGCACAACGTTCCGAGCCGGCGCAGCCTTCTGAATCTGCGCCTTCGACAGCGCAACCGGAGTCTTCCCAGCCCTCAGCGCAGCCTGCTGCGCCGCCGGCCGAGAAAGAACCGGCCATACAACCTGCTGTACCATCCGGACAACCTGCTGAGCGTCCAGCCGTTTCCCCTCGCCAGCGTTCGCAGCATGGCAGGAGGGGCGAGGTGAGCTTCAACTTCGACGATGCCGATATCTACTCGGTTATACAGACTATCTTTGGCGATGTCCTAAGGGTCAACTACATCGTGGATCCGAATGTGAAAGGACGGGTGACCTTCAGGTCGGTCGAGCCTGTCCCGAAAGAAAACGTGCTTCCCCTCATGGAAGTCATCCTGAGACTCAATGGTGTCGGCATTGTCGAAGAGGGAGGACTGTACAGGATAGTCCCGATATCGGACATATCGAAAGAGCCTGCGCCGGTTGGCCTCGGCAGAGACCCTGAAAAGCTGGAAATAACGGGCAAGGCCCTTGTGCAGATCGTGCGGGTCAAATATATAGATTCAGCGGAAATGGTGCGGGTCCTCACGCCCTTCCTTTCGAAGAACGCACTTATCGTCGATGTGCCTAAGAGCAACTACGTGATCCTCGTCGACACAGATTCGAACGTAAAGAGGCTGCTTGAGTTGGTGAAGGTGTTCGACAGCGAGGAACTGAAAGCAGTGAAGCCGCAGGTGTTTGTGTACTCCGTGCAAAATAGCAAGGCAAAGGACGTTGCCGCTCTTCTGCAGCAGATATTCCAGGGGAAGTCGGCGTCGGCCGCTCCGAAAACAACGACTCCTCCTGCCAGGGCAACTACGCCGGGCCTGCCCCAGCCCTCAGTCCAGCCCGCGCCACCCCAGCCCCAGATTTCGATGGGGCAGCAGGCGGGCGAGGCGCTGGTTTCCGAGGTGACGCGGATCATACCCGATGAGGTGACGAACTCGATCATTGTACTTGCAACGACCGAGGATTATGCGCTTATCTACGACACGATCAGGAAGATCGACATCATGCCGAGGCAGGTGATGATCGAGGGTCTTATCGTCGACATCACATTGAATGATAATCTGAGTTACGGGCTTTCATGGTCAATGAACAGCGATGTCAAAATAAGCGGCATCAACCCTTTCAAAAATCCCATAGATCTTGGCGGCCTTTTCACGAACAATCCAGGGAACCTGTCGAAGACACCACCTAACAAGGGCTTCACCTTCATAGGCACGGATCCTTCAGGAAACGTGCGGGCGGTCCTCACGGCCCTTGAGGACAGGTCAAAGGCAAAGGTCGTCGCAGCTCCGCATATCCTAGTATCTGACAACCGTGAGGCGAGAATACAGATCGGACAGCAGGTCCCTCTCGCAACTTCATCGACTGCCCAGCCTATCTCGACAACAGGTACAGCTGTCTCCGTTGTTTCCACCTCGACCATCCAGTACAAAGATATTGGGATAATCCTCAAGGTTAAGCCGCAGGTAAACGACAGCGGGTTAATCTCCCTCGAACTTTCCCAGGAGATTTCCGCAATCAGCGCCAAGGCGGTCACCGTCGGCGGGCTTGATGAGGTCGCGATCGACAAGACGGAGGCTACTTCAAACCTCGTCGCACGCGACGGCGAGACGATTATTATCGGCGGCCTTATCAGAGAGGACCATTCCTACGGGACAACGGGCATACCAATTCTCAGCCGAATCCCCATCATTGGCGCACTCTTTGGGACAACATCGGACGATATCACCAGAAAAGAAACCATTATCCTGCTCACCCCCCATGTTATTAGAAATCAGCAGGAGGCCGGAACGGTCACTTCTGACTTCATAGAACGTTACAAAAGATCCACCAGAGACAAAGAGATAGATAAGTTCATCTGGGAACAGGGTCACAAGGCACAGGACGGAAACGGCAGCAAAGACGGCGAAGAGCCCCTTAAGAATAGCCCGTAGATTCTTGATGAGAATCTGATGCCGCCCCTTGTCGGGCAGAATCTGCCTCGCTGCGTATTTTGAGATTTTATAGTATTGCCATATCTTAAAAACGGACGAGAATGATTCGGTTCCATTGATTTCTTCTTATTGAATTAGGTTTTTGATTTACAGTAAACTACTGATCTCATGGCTCTGAAGCATTCACTGCAATACTATGTAGACCTAATCGTCGTCTTGACACACAAAGAACTCAAGGTCAGATATAAGAGGAGTTTCTTGGGGTACATCTGGTCTGTTGCCAACCCCCTTGTGCTCGCAATCGTCTTTTTTATCGCCTTCAGAACCGTGATGAAGATCCAGATAGAAAACTATACGTTGTTTCTGATCTCGGGACTGTTTCCTTGGCAATGGTTTGCCAATTCCGTCAATGCTTCGGCAATGGTCTGTGTGGGAAACGCCCCACTTATTAAAAAGATCAATTTCCGACCCGATGTTCTCGTAATTGCCACAGTGCTTAACGATATGCTGCATTTTATCCTGTCTATTCCCGTGATTGTTGCCTTCATATTTTTTTATGGGCTGAAGCCGAATCTGGTATGGACTGCAGGCATACCGGTCTTATTGATAATTCAGTTCATGATGGTTTTGGGGTTTTCCATCGCTGTTTCGGCGATAAATGTTTTCTTCAGGGACATCGAGAGGATAGTTTTTATTTTGACCACAATCCTATTCTATGTCACCCCGATCATTTATTCGGAGGACATGGTCCCTGCCAAATACAAGACGTTTCTCCTTCTCAATCCGTTGTCCCTTATTATGCTGAGCTGGCGGAAATTGTTCATGAACGGAGTGATGGATTTCGAAGCTGCAGGTATTGCTTTCTTATACGCCATTGTTGTGCTGGCTATCGGATATGTTATTTTCAGTCGGCTGAGATGGAAATTTGCCGAGGTGCTATGAATGGATTACGCGGTAAAGCTGGAAGATGTTTATAAGGAATACCCTATTTATCACCACATAACCGCAGGGTTTAAGTCGTTTCTCTTTAATTTGCCCAGGAATATCGCTTCTATGAAGCGAATGAAGTTTACTGCCTTAAAGGGTGCGTCCTTCGAGGTGAAAAAGGGGGAGACATTCGGGATCATCGGGAAAAACGGTTCGGGGAAAAGCACTATGCTCAGCCTTATCGCGGGCGTAATTAAGCCGGATAGGGGGATTTTGAGCACGTCCGGCAGAATATCTTCCCTCCTCGAGTTGGGAGCGGGGTTTCATCCCGACCTCTCAGGTGTCGAAAACATTATTCTAAACGGAATACTCATGGGGAACACACGGCAAGAGATGCTGAAGAAGGTTGACGAAATTATCGAGTTCTCTGAACTGGGTGATTTTATTTACCAGCCCTTAAGGACGTATTCATCCGGCATGCATGTGAGACTCGGGTTTTCGGTTGCTGTTCACACCGCGCCGGAGATTTTGCTGGTAGATGAGGCCCTTGCTGTCGGAGACCTCAGTTTTCAGGAAAAATGCTCGACAAAGATGAGTGAATTCAAGGAAGCAGGTACAACGATCATAATTGTCAGCCACGGCATGTCCGAAATCGCCAAACTCTGCGACCGGACCGCGTGGCTTGATAAAGGGGTGATTATGGCGATAGGGAAATCCAAGGAAGTGATCATGAAATATCTTGAATATTCCGCTTCCCTCGAAATCCCTGCCCCTGCTGAAGAAATACATGCTGTCGAAAAGGGTATGCCAGTTGAAAAACCTGCAGTTCAAGTCGGCGCCGATTCGGGGAAGCTTGTTTTGCCAACATGGTGGAATTCACCGATAGTGGCCCGTCAATGCGAACTCTTCATTACCGGTGACCAGAGAGTAACTTTTTATGATTTCCTGAAAATACAGTATCTGCTTGAGAAACTCGACCGGGGACTGAGCATATGTCACGAGTTTAAGGGGATTGAAGTCGACTTCACGATCCATAACATTTGTAAGTCCTTCGATGTCATTGATGGTGAGGACAAACTGGAGCGACTTATCGGAGGAATGTGGAGTTTCAGGGAACAGCGCTATGATCTGGTCCTCTGTGTCGATATACTGCACCGTATCCGGCAACTCGGTCCGTTCTTAGAGGACCTTAGAAGCGCGCTGACGGATGACGGTGTCGTCATCGCGCTTGAATATGTCGGGCCGGAAAATTTCCGCTATTCCGACAAGGAGATGGAGATTGCCCGTATGCTTTACGGCGCCCTGCGAGAAGGTGCACCTTTCTCAGCATCGGCCGGAGCTATTGAGACATCCAGCCACGGCAACCCTTTTCCAGCTCTCGAAAGTGTTTTTGATATCGTAGACGTACGATATTTCGGCGGACCGCTGTATGATCTTCTCCTGAATAAGATCATCGACGACATCGACCCTGAGGACAAAAAAGGCAGTGCATTGGTTAGGGTTGTCATGATGTTTGAGCGCATTCTGATACGGGAAGGGTCATTGAAAAACACTTATGCGTTGATCGTTGCAAGGAAAAAGGCCTCCTTGTGAGCAGAAATGCGGCGTTGGCAACCAAGTTTGCTAGGTTCATTGCAATTACACAACACCCGATGTGGAAAGTACGCCACAATCCTGATTCCAGTATATTGCAGGGAACTCAAAAAAAGCGCGTGAATACAATGCATGTTCGATCATAATTTTAAAATGACATTTTTGGCATAATTATTGCTTACTTTCTTTAGTTTAGATAACGAGAAAAAAGTCGTGAATGGGATTTATTTTCTTGACAGAGGATTAGTTTTGGGTTATATTTTCGAAATGCATTTTATGAGGCTGTATTTATTACGAGGATGATCGGTTATGGGAAACTCAGATTAATTCCTGTATTATTTTTTCTGTTGATTCTTTTTTCGGGATGTTCTGTAAAGGAGACAGTAAAAAGTAAATCTGATGAAGAAATACTGAGGGACAGGGTGACGGAATATTGGGGATACAAGATCGAAGAAAAGTTTGACAAGTCCTATGAGTTCGAGTATCCTGTATACAGAAAAAATGTCAGTATGTCCAATTACTTTAGGGGCTTTCGGCCGTCAATGAAATGGACCAAAGCCGAGGTGCAGACCATCGAAATGAAAGACGATGCTGCCGAGGTCACGGTAAAGGTGGACATTAAAGTCGATATGGTGGTGCCACGGATACCTAAACCTGTACAGCATGAAAACAAAGGGATAGAGCTGCGAGAGCGTTGGGTAAAGATTGACGGTCTGTGGTATCATGTGCCGAAACAGAGATGACAATAGGCTAACAGACGCATCTGAGCATGATTTGTCTGAAATACTTGAAGATAAGGAGGTGAGAGGTTAACAGGGGAAAAGAACAACATTTATCTGAGAGTCGTAATATTCTCTCCACTAAGGAGAGTAATCCAATCAAAAAGGAGGCTTAGATGTTGAAAGCAAAAAAGAGTTTTATAGTTACGCTTTTCGTTGCACTTGTACTTGTAAGTTTCGGAATTGCCAGCGCCGCAAGTATCGGTGGCCTTTCATCAATTAGCGGCCCGGCTCCTGTTTCGGATTCGTATGTAAACCCGGACGGACTGGGCGATGTTCTGCTCTTTAACTATTACAACGCCAGAAGTGGCATGGAGACGTTCTTTGCGATCGTCAACACGGACTCTGAGCAGGGCACAAGAGTAAGAGTAAGGTTCAGAGAAGCCGCCGACATTGCAAACTCCCAGTGTGTTGATAGCACCACGGGCAAAGGAGCTACCGCAGGCAGCTTTGAAGTCCTTGACTTTGACGTCTGCCTTACCGCAGGAGACATGTGGTCCGGTTTTGTAACGGCAGCGCCGGGCGGCGGAGCGATGCTCTGTTCTAACGACGTCGATACCTTAATTTATGATGGCGTAAACAGCGGGCTATTCCCTGCCGGCTGCGTTCCCTTCAAGTCGGGTACGTTCGGCAGCGCTACTCTGACTGCCGATGACACCATGGAAGGATACTTCGAGGTCATCGGAGAGGATTCGCTCAATGCCGAGTTCACGACCTGCAAACCTATTGCTAATTTCCAGTGCACCGGTGCCGGTACTCCGGATGCTTGCTGTACAGCTGCTGGACTGGGTACCTGTCCTGATCAATTTACGGATGTTGGCAACGAGCTCTTTGGAAATGCCATACTCATCGACGCCAGCACATCGGGCTCCTGGTCCTATGATGCAACCGCCATTGCCGATTTCGCATTCGAGAGCATTCAGCAGTCTCCGACCACATCCAGGCCTGATCTGGCCAGCGATTCGGAAGACGGTATAGATGGCATCAATTACATTCTCACCAAGGAGCACGTCTTTACGATTTATGACCT
The DNA here is from genome assembly GCA_900302705.1 of Candidatus Sulfobium mesophilum. Lineage (GTDB taxonomy): Bacteria > Nitrospirota > Thermodesulfovibrionia > Thermodesulfovibrionales > UBA6898 > Sulfobium > Sulfobium mesophilum. Next base: position 20,868 of record OUUY01000062.1, on the reverse strand, counting down.
GATTCATGCAAGGACCGAGATTGTGCTTACAGAACCGACCAAGCTGCTGACGCAGCAGAACGTTGGCTGCTCCCTCGAGATACCCGGAACCTTTAATCCCAACATATTTACAGATGACAGCGCTCTGTTTACCGTATGGAACGACTCAGAGAAGCAGTTGACGACCGTATGCCAGTTCTCGCCCTGCCCTGGCGGCACAGTAAACAAGCTGCCGCATGAGGTGAACGTCCTTCAGATGAACATCCCAACAGCAGGCGTGGTGAGCGACATCCTTGATTCAGCAGTTGATCAGGTGGTTGCGATAACCTTTGACTTCGGCTGGATCGACATCAATCTTGACCCGGACGTCAATCTGACTTTTCCTCATCAAACGTGCTTTGGTGACGACAATGTAGCACCCTTTAACTGCAGTAATGGTTGGCCAGTACTCGGTATCACGCTCCTCGATGTAGATCATGGGGCATCTACAGGTGCGTTCCCGACCCAGTACTTCACGGATGCATTTCTAGACTAATGTTCTGAAAGGATAGCAGGAATAGTCGTAGACCAAAAAGGGAGGCACTTATGCCTCCCTTTTTTTAACGCTTGCGCTTTTTGTTCCTAGTTGCTGACAGTTTATGTCACAAAGAGATCTGCCGGAAGTTCTCAACAGGGCTCTTCTCATGCAACTGGTCATCATCCAATCATTTATTCAATTCAACGTATCATCGTCATCCCTAAAGAAATTATTGAGATTTCCTGTTGAAATGACGGCTAAGAAATTGCTGTGTACTTTACTATTTCGCTGAAAAGTGATGCATATCACTGCAAATGTCACTCAGAAACGATAGGATGTCAATATGGAGGATGGGATTGCCAAGACCTCGGCACAAGGGTGATGCATCCTGGGTCTAGTTGCCTGTCCGTATTAGGCCCCTAACAGGAATTTTATCCTTTACGTGGGCACAATATTTGCTTATACTTTAACGAAGGCAGAAGTGACCGAAGATTAAGACAACTTAATTTAGTTATCTATGCTTTCCATGTTATAATAGTTGGATTTTGTAAATCAGCAGGAGGTAATGTAAGTATGAGAAAGAATTCTATAAGGGTTCTGGGAATTGGGATGGTTGTCGTTCTTACACTTGTCTTGAGCTTTGCGCTGAGTTGGGGCGATACCCGACTCATGACTGATCAGGCTGCGGACGGTGGTATAAATTTAACGGTATGCAATGAAGCTTCGTGCAACGTTGCAGTGAGCCTTGGTAGTTCTCCGTCTTTGATTTCCTGCGGCGCTCCTTCAGTAGACTGGGATTCGACCGTGAATGGCTGGGTACTCATCGGTTATAAGGATAGTAGTTCCATGTGGACCGGGACGGTCAAGTGTAATTCATATTCTTCTCCCACAAGTTGTACCTTCGCCCAGGTGACCGGGACCTTGCCTACTGGCTGCAGCAGTACTTACCCATTAAGCACGTTAATTTCAACAGCGCCGGCCAGTGTTACCCCGTGCACGAGCTACTCCTGGTCAGCGTGTGCTAACGGCGTCATGACCGGAACAGGTATTCCAGCAGGCTGCGGTACCGGCCAACCGCTCGTCGTATCGTGCAATAGCGCATGCACCAGTTGGACTTATGGTAGTTGGTCGCCGGCAACGTGCACGGCTGGCAGTATTCAGACCAGGACAGCTACCGGAAATCCGTCACCATGCGTAGGATTTCCTGACCAGCCGACTGTACAGAGTTGTGTTGTGGCGGTAAATGGGTCCTGCGGATCTTCTAACGGCGGGACCTTCTCGACGACTCCTACGAGCCTCTGCAGCACCGGAACGGCTACTGGCGTGAGCGGCACCGGCCCATGGACCTGGAGCTGCACAGGATCAAACGGCGGCTCAAATGCCAATTGTTCGGCAAATTATGGAACTACTGCCGTGAACGGGGCATGCGGGTCATCAAACGGCCAGACGTTATCCTCAGCTCCCACCACCGGTCTCTGCAGCGCCGGAGCGACTACTGGTGTGAGCGGCAGCGGCCCATGGACCTGGAGCTGCACGGGATCAAACGGCGGGTCAACTGCCAATTGCACCGCATATACCTCGGTAGTAGGCGTCCCTAGCTCTCCGATACCGTTGACCTTTAACGGCGGCACCATGTCCAAGAAAGACACGCTGCAACCGGGGGCTGAGAAGATCTATGTCTTCACTGTGCCGACGTCCCCAAGCTACTTCAACGCCAATGTCTCTTCAATAGACCAGGGGACTAACCTAAACATTCTGGTCGAACAGGGGACATATACCAATATTGACTCGTACTTTGCCGACGCAAACAGTTGGTATGCGGTGAACTCGAAGTGGGGATCCGCCTATATGAAGACATACCCGCCAACTGTCTGGGCTAAGATGAGCGGCGTTCTCTCTGGAGAAAGTATCACTGTGAGGCAATCAACCACATCGCCGGCAACGAATACAACGGTAACGGCCGCGGTCCTGCCGGGTACCTATTACATGCTCGTAAAGAACTTAAGTACATGCAGCACATGTGTCGCATCTTATTACGTTTACGTGCAGGGCTATTAGACCGATAGGGCGCCTCTTCTGCCGGAGGACAGTAAGGAAAGGACAAAGGGGGAGTTTCACTCCCCCTTTTTTTGGCAGGAACACAATATCAATAGTCTTATATTTTTTTGCTCGTTTTATTGCCGGGTTAAAATCAATTATTATTAAGGAGGAAATGATACGTGAAGATGTTGAGCAGGATGGGCTTTTTCGTGGTTTTTGTCGTGTGCCTTGCTTTTGGCGGGAATGCATTTGCAGAGGGTGAAGACGTGCTTGCAGCGGTCGGCAATGAAAAGATAACGCTAAGGGATTTTCAAGTGGTTGTCAGTTCTTATTCCCCGGAAAAGCAGAAGTACTTAGCAGAGAACCCCGCGAGCAAGAAGATCCTTCTTGACAGGATGGTCCAGGTAAAGGCCCTCGCCATGACAGCAAAAGCAAAGGGCATGGACAAGGACCCCAAGATCAAATCTCTGCTCGATTACTACACGGATGAGATCCTTTCGCAGGAACTTCTCGCTAGGGAGCTTGCGAAAGTGGATATCACCGAAAAGGATATGAAGGATTATTATGCAGCGCACAAGGATTCTTTCAAGGCGCCCGAGATGGTAAGGGCGAGGCGTATACTTGTCAAAGTGAGTGAGAAAGCCCCGGATGAAGAGCGGACAAAGGCAAAGAAAAAGGCCGAGGAAATTCTGGCGCGGGTGAATGCAGGCGAGAACTTCGCAAAACTTGCGGCCGAAGTTTCAGACGATAAAGCGACCAAAGACAGAGGCGGCGATCTGGGCTACGTCACAAGAGGCAAAATGCCCAAAGCAACCGAAGACGCCGTGTTTTCTCTCAGGCCGGGAGAGGTAAGCGGTCTCGTTGAAACGCAGGTGGGTTACGAAATCCTCAAAGTCGATGAGAAAGATGAGGGCGGTGTTCAGCCTTTTGATTATGCGAAGGACAAGATCAGGAAGAAGCTTACGGATGATTTTCAGGCAGAAAAGAGGAAAGACATTGTTGTGAATGCAATGAAGGAGGTGCATGTCGAGATACATCCGGAGTTGATCAAATGATTGCCGCCGGCAAAATTTCTCATGAGGCCTCGTAGTTTCATTTCAGCCTGCTGGCAACTCCTCCTTGAGTAGGGTAGGGGTACGGGGACAGGACGGTACGACAAAAAGGTCATCACGTTTCTATATTTGCGGCTTATTTGCAAGATAGAGAGTTTCACCGGCATTACAATGTCGCGCTATATGAAATCGGTGTCCCCCATCGTATAAAAAAACTTCGCCTGTATCTCTTCCTTCTTTATCGTGAGAGGATGCGCGGACCTCGGCAGTGTGGCCCCGGAGTCAGAGAGTGAGAAACCTTTCTCCCTGAGCAGGTTGTGGAAGCGCTGCGGCAACCAGAGTGAAAGCTTAGCCATCCCTGTCGATGTCGCAAGGTTCTCGACTTTCTTGATCAGCGGCGACAGGGCGCTCCCGTGAAAAACTAGATCGGTTACAAGCAGCCTGCCCGACTGCTCCCTTTTTACGATCGCAAGGGCTGCGAGTTTTTTTGACCATCTCTTCACAAGTCCCCACGCTTCATATGCAAAGAGAGGGTTCTCCTTATATCTCCAGGTGAAGTAGGCACGGTCCCTGATGATCGCCAATCCAAACTCATCTTTCACATCGTGCCAGAGTTCATCAACCCTTGCGTCGTCAACCCTCATGGGAAACAGCCTGTAGAGGAGCCGCACGCGGCCCTTGTTAAACCTCGCATCCTTGACTGCGTCATACACGGTCTCGACACGCTCATATATTCGGAGCCTGTCGATAGTGAGCCTGGCGACGTTTTTTGGAGGGAACCCGTAAAACATTATTACGGAGTCTTTCAGCAGTTCTTCCATGAAAAGGTGATACATATTCTTGAGCCTTACGAAACTCCTGAATTGTGGATGGATCATCGTATCTCCCGCGCCTACACCTTTTATCTCGTGTCCGTCGCGGATCATCCTGAGCGGCACGCCCCCGTAATGGCCGACAATGCCTTCCTCCCTGTCTTCAAGCACAACGGCATAAACTCTCCTGTTCCCCTGTCCCCTGTACTTCCACATCCACTCCTCAAGCGTCATCTTCCGGTCGAAGCAATTATTAAAGAGTTTCACGATGCCGTATTCGTCGCCTTCCGCATACATCCTGCAGACTACTTCGCGCTGCTGAACTGAATCCATCCTATCATTAACCTCCACCGGGGCTTATGACGATAGGTTCGCTGCACCTGCCGCCATCACAATAAAACAAGTATAGCATATCCCTGCCCCGGGCAAGGCCTAACTTCATCGGGACATGCTTTGGAAGAAGCATTGACTGTATTGCGATATTTCTTGGTGAAAAGGCTGATTTCAGCGCGGCATAAAACGAACCGTTTTTGCTGTCCGTGACGGAGAATGAAAGGAACTGCCCCTTCATATCCATCGATACCGCGGGTTTCGGCACTGTGTTGTCGATTCGGAGCGGCGTACTGATGATTTCTCCGTCTTGATCCGACCATTTTTCATTACGGTAGATAGAATCATGTTTGCCGTTGAGCCGCCCTCCTAAGAGTCCACACAAATCGGGATTATCAATCGTGATAACCGTACCAAGATTTGTCTCTGAAGGCTTCTTGGAGTCTGTATAAGTCGCATAAAGGAAGTTATAAAAAATAGCATCTTGAGAAACGATGAGGAGGTCCTTCCCCTGAATGTTCCGATCCAGTCCGCCTGATGCCAGTTCCCTGTAAGACTCAGCGCTATGCTTTATAAAACCGTGAGATGCCCCGGCATGGACAAGCTGGAGCACGAAGAGCAGGCAGAGCAATGCTGCTGAGAGGAACTTCAGATGTTTCCTTGGTGCGTATGCAAGCGCGCTCGCGGTGGCTCCGGAAAAAATATATAACGGCAGAATATATTTAGAGGGGAAATAGAATGTGCTGTAATCGTCCAGAACCCCGGAGACTTTAAGAAACATGAAAGGGGCGGTGGTTAGGGCCAGTAGCCCAATGCAGACGGCCGCAACGCGTTTATCTGAAAGAAATACAAGTATCAGCACAGGGGCTGAGACATACAGCGGTAAACCCCACACTGCTCTTGAAACCATAGAGAGCTGCGACACGTAATTTTTTATGAGCGAAGCCGGATGCGGATCGGGCAGGCCGCCCGGATACCCGCCCAAGCCTCCTATAATATAATGCCTCAGGACAAGATAACACCCGAGCGCCAAGAAAAAAGGGATGGATTTAACGGCCTTTTCCCTGAGATTCCCTTTTGCCAGCAGAAAGACGATTGCGGGTAAAGGGGCGAAAGATTCCTTGGATAGCAGGGAAATAAGATAAAAGAGCCATGATAGAACACTAATGCTGCTTTCGGCTTCGGATCTTTTGAAGAGATAGAAGGAGGCAAGGGCGAAGAATGAGCCCCACAAGTAATGTCTCATTGAAAGCCATCCTATGTCGTTTACAATCGGAAAAGAAAGCATGAAGAGGAACGTGCCAGCCCAGGACTCGAACCTCGGCAGGTACAGCCTGTAGATTTTATATCCCATAAGCCCTGTCAGGAACGCGGCAAAAAGATTATGCATGTGGTATGCGAATGGCCTGAAACCGAAAAGCAAAAAATCCGGTTTGAAGGATATCGGCAGGAGAGGGGTATAGAACATCTTGTTGAAAAAAAGATATGTATCGCGGTCGAAAATCAGTTTGAGAGGATCCTGAAGGGAGGCATAGATGTTCGCTGAGTCGTCTAGGATGAACCAGAGCGTGAGGAACTTGAAGGAGAGGAGAAAAAGACTTGCCATGAGCACTGCGGACCAAAGAAGATCTTCTCTGAGAATTTTTCTCATGCCCGCAATAATAATACAATTTTGCCTGCTTGAAATACAACGAAATGAACTGGTAAAATTCATAAATGGCTTCTGCAAACATTTTTCGTCGTGGCCTCAAGAACCTGTTTTCATCTAATCCTCGCATGGCAGATACGGGAAAAGCGTTGAAATTATTGAAGGACCGAGGTTTTGATCCTGATCAGCTCTATGCGGTCGATCCCTTTCTTCACGGTCTCTCCCGGCGTACCAGCATTGATATACGGGAAAAGGAGAGGGCCTGTGTTCTGCGTTTTTTTGAAACTCCCATGAGTCCCGGCTATCTTATAAAAAACGGGCCATATACAGCAGCGATGCTGGAGAGTCTCGTCGGGCTGCTGCAGCAGAAAATGATCGTATCAGTTAGCGATGTGCCTCTTCAAATGACCATTGACCAGGCAAAATGGGAATTTTACCGGTCCCTCGACGCGTCGTCGCCGCCGTCCGAAGTCCAGCTTAATATTACGAACAGGTGCGTGAACAGATGCCATATGTGCCGAAAATATGAGTGGGAGCAGATAGATATGCCTCTTGAGAAGGTCGGAGAGCTTGTCGGGGACTTGAGGACTATGGGCGCCCGATTGCTTATACTGAGCGGTGGGGAACCCTTCCTGCATGACGACATCGAATCCATTCTGGACATGGCAGGTGATTTGGAAACACTTGTCTTTACTAGCGGCGCTGTGCCCCTTTCTAATGAAATTCTCAGGAGATTAAAAAGGATACAGTTTTCCGTTGACGCCCTTGACCCGGAAATATACCGCATCATCCGAGGGCCGGGGGACGTAGATACGGTGAAGGAGAACATCCTGAAGGCGAAAGCAGCGGGTTGTTCTGTGACGGTTACCGCTGTAATGCAGAGGGCAAACATTTTTCATATCCCCGACGTTATTGATTTCTGCAGGAAGGAGGACATTCCTTTCCTACCCGGAGCAGTTCACAGCTATGACGACGTTGCCTTTTACAATCTGAACAAACGCCGTCTGCCTCAGATGTGTGTCGTGCCCTTCTACCACTGTCTGATTGATCCTTCCGGCGATGTCTTTGTCTGCTGCCATCATCATGAGGACAACTCCGATTACGAACGCATAGACAGGAGATATGTGCTCGGGAATGTTATCCATTCCTCTTTTTCGAATGTCTGGTTTTCGGAAAAAGCAAAAGATATAAAGAAAGGTCTGCTTACAGACCGCGCTGCTTTCTGCCAGGGCTGTTTTAGGTATCTCCTGGAAAACGATGCCGCCTCCTTTGTTAGGTCACATGAAGCGCCCGAAGAGGTCCCATATACCCATACGTATTTGTTCCCTATTGAGATCATGGCTGATCTCAGAGTTGAAGAGTAAACGATATTGCGTGGCCGGGCCGCCATCATAACAGCCTTTAATCCCTATACGTTTCAGGGAGGAATCGAAACTTACTCCAGTCAGTTGGAGGGCCTGTTAAGGGGGCAGAACGTTGCATGCGATTTTTACTACATTGGGGAGCAGGAGGAGGGCCACGGTTTTCATAATGACTATCTCGGCCGGCTCTACCGTCTGGGACGGAAAGTGTTCGAACGCGACAGGGACTATGATTTTATCATCGCTAATGCCTTTTACGGCCTTGGCTATTTCCCTCCCCGCGTCAGAACGTTTAATATCTTCCACCTGACCCATATGGGTTTTGCCGAGGAGATCAGGGATGTGGTCCCCGCACCTCAGTACCTGGAATGGAAGTTTCTCTGGGGGAAGCTTTCCGAGTCAGTGAGCGGCTTTGAACGGTCAAAAATCGCGGTGAGCGAGAGCGTAAGGGATGAGCTTAACACGTATTATGGCTTTGAAGATGTGAAGGTTGTGCCGAGCGGTATAGATACTAGAATCTTTGCGAAGGCAGACAAGTTATTATCACGGAAGAGGTACGCTATCCCTGAAGACGCTTTTGTAGGTCTTTATGTTGGCAGATGGAATATTCTCAAGGGATGCGATGTTCTTGAAGAGGTGATGGCCGGCAGTCCCGACGTTTTTTGGCTTCTGGCACTGGGGACAGGCAGTGATAAGGCGCCTGTTGGTGAAAGGGTCCGCGTTATTGAACAGATTCCACATGAAGGGATGAAAGATTTATACTCGGCTGCGGATTTCATGATATTCCTGTCGCGGTATGAGGGATTCGGGTATGTTATCATTGAGGCGATGGCATGCGGTCTTCCTGTTATCGTCACCAATGTGGGCATTGCAAAGACAGTATATAAAGATGAGCCGTTTCGTGAATTCCTCTTGCCTCCTTTTTCAGCCGGCAGATCGTGTGTCGTGTCATCGGCGATGGACAGGATAGCCCAGGTAAGGTCGGGGGAAGATATTGTACATGCAATGACACGTGAAGGTCGAACCCTTATCGAAAAGGAGTTTGGAATAGAGCGATGGAAGAAACAGATGGTCGCGATTTTTGGTCTCTGATGTCGGCCCCTGCTGATCCCTTCGCGGGTGTCGCAAGGGTGCTTGTTCTTGCTCCGCACCCCGATGACGAGGCCCTCGGCTGCGGTGGCACGGTCGCACTGTACGCTTCAAAAGGCGTGGAGGTCCGCGTTGCGGTCATATCCGACGGCGGCAAGATCGCCAATGAGTTTGCTGATGAAGATATAGATATTGTCGCAGCGAGGAAAGCGGAATCATTGGCTGCATCGGGGATCCTCGGCGTGAGAGAGACTTATTTTCTGGGCTTTCCGGACGGACAACTGAATGCACATGAAGGCAAAATAACTGCAAAGCTCGCAGAAATCGTCGGCCATTACAGGCCCGATATCATCTTTGCGCCGTCCCCTGTTGATTTCCATGAGGATCATATTGCGGTTTCAGAAATTGCAGTGGGGCTTCTGATGAGCCCGCACGCTATGAAAGTCGCTTTTTACGAGGTGTACGAGACGATCAGGTTCAACACGCTCGTGGACATTTCTGACTTCATAGATGTGAAGGAAAGAGCTGTTCTCTGCTATCAATATAGCCTGTTTCGCCACCCCGAGATATATGTCGAAGCGGCGAAGGCACTTAACAGATTCAGGTCGTTTTATACGCGGGCAAACAGGTACTATGAGGCGCTTCTGATAATTTCCCGCCCCACTGAAAGGGGAGAGTTGCTCCAGTGGCTGACTTATACTCCGAAAGAGGACAGCACGTCATTGTTTCTCTCAAGGCTGAAGGTGGTTGATGAACTTCTTTTTGAAATAGGGAAATACTATGATGCCCTGCAGGCTTATGAGGCTGACGTCCGAGAACTCCGCTCTCTTCTGGGGAGCAGAGAAAAACGGATCGATGAATTGCAAGCGCATCTTGACAGGATGATGGGAAGCCTGCCCTGGAGGATGGCGGTGAAATTTTACACTGTCAGAGACAGGTTGTTGCCAGCCGGATCGCAACGGAGGAGGATATACGAACGGATCACTGACCAGCTCAAATAGCGTCGGCCCTTTTGGCTGAAAATCCCATATTCGAAAAATGACGTACCGCAACAATTTCACGAAGCTCCATAATCATCCTGCTGTTGACAGATCGTTGCTTTCCACAACGCCATTGCAACCCGCTGTAATTTGCTCCGTTACTGTCTCGGTCATCATGGCGTTGACAATTCTCCTGTTTGGTTCGGCAAGTCAAGATTTTGATAATGACTAAAATACGTATTGCACCGCACCTTAGCTTTCCAGCGCCCCACGCTTCGGCTTTCTCCCCCAAGCATGCTGGCTACACCAACAGGCTGGTATCCTTTATCAAGCAGAGCGATAGCACGTTGCCGTCGTTGTCCCAGTTCCTTTAGGCTTCCCTGAGGTCTCATCATTCACCTCCCGCCCAACGTATAGGATATTAACTATGCAGGAATCGAAATAAACGTTCACTCAAGTCAAGAAGGATCTTCTTGCCCGCTCCTGAGTTTTCCCGCAGAACTCGAAACTATCATCGGTAGGTTCGGCTAGCACCCCAGCCCCTTCGCGGCGCTGCGGCGCCGCCTGATGTTCCAGAGAAAGGACTCCCTGATGTTCCAGAGGAAGGACTCCCTGATGTTCCAGAGGAAGGACTCTGCTGATTGCTCGGCGTAACCTGTGAAGGCTGCCGAGGCGGTATTCTTTGTCCGGAAGCTGCTAATGGCAGCGTCTGAGGATGTGAAACGGCCTGCTCGCTCCGTGCATGCGCGGGTTGCGTGGCTGCGGCTCTCGCCGGGGCAGCAGGAGGGGGCGCGGATATTTCCCTCGTCTTTGTTTCGTTCAGGGCAACGACTATCTTTTCATCCCCCCTCTGCATCACTACCTGGTCAGTGCCCACCTCCTTAAGGGTAAAGCCGCTCAGAGGCTCACCGAGTCTCACCGGTATCTGCTTTTTCCCCCTCGTGGGGGCGCTCTGGGGCGCCTTCTTGTCTTCCATGTACGCCATCTGCAGGTCGTCCGTCAGTAATGTCCCGTAAAGGACGAACTCCGGCTTCGGTTTGGACGCGGCCGCGTCCTTTTTTTCGACTGGTATCTTCCTTTCCGGATGGAAAACGTTTTGTTCGGCTATCAGAAAGAAGTCGGAAGGCGATGGGCTCTTGCTATCAGCAGGCTTGTCAGCCTTCGCCGCAGGCGCGGCGGCCACCTGTTTTTTCGGAGTGGGTAACATCAATTTCGCGCTCCTGCCGATAAGCGGCAAGAGCATATTGTAGGCAAAGACGATGAGGACTGCCGCAAGCACGATATTGACCACGTTTATGTTGCTAAGTATCCACCTTATCCTGTTCATTTTCATTTACCTACGGTCAGTGCCGAGACGTCCAGTTTTATCAGGAGGTCTCTGGGGTCCCTGAAGTTTCTCACCCTGGTATCAAGTTCATTGACCACAAGATAGGGGGTCCTTGATTCTATCGAAAAAAGGATGTCCTCAAGCGCCTTGGTGTCCGGCAAAACAGCGTCGAGGCTGACCTTAATGACCTTGAATTTGCCGTGGTCTTCCGGTTTCCCAACCCGCTCGCTGGAAATGGATCCTCCTCTGCCTACTACAATGCCCTTGATCGTTTCTTGCAAAGCGGCGGCCGAAAGAGAGAGTGTCTGCCCTTCAATCAATTTAGTATTGTCCGCCTGCCGCTCCTCTTTCAGTTTGGCGATCTGCTTTTCGAGATTCGGTTTTTCTGAAATAATGGCATTGGATTTCTCAAGTATCCTCAGGCCTACGGACTGCTCCTCCTTGATGGTATCCAGCTCCGATTTTACCCTTTTATACCCGTACTGGTAGGCCGAAAAGACAAGGAGTCCCAGCATAAGGGGTATCGTTATTATGAGAGTCTTATTTTTTATCACTCTTTATTTTTTCTCCCGCCTTTGGCTTTTCGGCGACCGTCTTTTTAGCGCCGCCTTCTGTTTTTTTGGCGGCTTCACTGCTTTTCTTGATGCCCTCGATCTCCATCTTTATAACAAACCTGTCTGAATTCATTTTCACATCCCGAAACGTGGGGGAGGCAAACTCCACCTTTTGAAATAACTTTGAGGCCTCAAGTCTTGCAAGAAGTTCACTGGCAGAAGCAGCATAGCCCTCAATATCCACACCCGTTTCGGTGATCCTGACGCGCGTCAGCCAAGTTGTCTTGGGAACGACGGTTGTAAGTTCCTTCATAAGAGTCAGCACCAGAGGCCTTTCTTCCTTGAAGCTTTTTATTAAGTCGATCTCGGCGTTTAAATCCGCAGCATCTTTCTTTAAATCTTCGACTTTTTTGACCGCTGCTTTCAATGAAGATGCCGTATGCGTTATTTCGGCCAGTCTCTGCCTTTCTACACGCAGGGGGGCAAGCAGGTAGGCGACCCAGATTACGACGATCGCAATCATGAGCATAATCGTGAATACCACGGGAGGCTTTTGTTTTGTCTGCACACCTTTTTTCAGAAGATTCAGCCCGTTTCGACCGGACTGAAGCGACTCTATCAGGCTTCCCACCGTGCCGTAAGGGATATCCTGCAGAGGCTGCAGATAGCGTATTTTCGCGTATGAGGGTTTCAATAAGGAGACTGGTACGCTTATTCTGACCTTAAGCAGTTCACCGATGGAAGGACTGCTGCCCTTAATGTGTGCTGTGACCTCTGGCGACCTGCCCCGCTCCTTTGACTCTTCGATAAGTTTCTTCAAGTGTGCAGAGACTTCATCCACCTTGGCAGTTTCGTCGGTTGACTTGAAGGATCCCGAGAAAACCTTCACCATCGAGCCTCCTGTGAATTGCGCCCCTTCGTATTCCTTTTCGTCTATGCCTATGAAGAAAACGTCTGAATCTTTTCCATCCTGACCGCAAAATGCAGAAATGCCCGCAATATCAACAGTAATTCTGTTGACGGTGAAACTGTTTGCAGCAAGGGAGTTCAGATAGGGCATAACCGAATCAGACCTTGCTGCCATAAGGAGGAGGGTGATTCTTCCGCCATCTTCTTTCAATACCTTGAAATCAAAGAAAGCCTCGTCAGAAGTAAAGGGTGTGAGCCTGTCCATCTCAAAGGCCACAACAGACGCTAAATTCTCTCTTACCGTAGATGGAAATTCCACTGTACGGATGATTGCCCATGCCTTTGGGATGATCAGTGTGAGTGCGACCCTCGGCGCGCCGAACTCGTTCACTGCGAGTGCCAGCGAAGAGATCATTTCCTCCGGCTGAGGATACCTTCCGCTTTCCTCCAATGGATATGTTTTCAGGCCTTTCAAACTCATTCCAGAGAGGATCTTAGTTCCGTAGGCGACAGAAAGGCTGCCCTTTCCGATTGAGACTGAAATGGCTTTTTGAGGGAAGATCAGATCGTCGGCTGGACTGAAAGTGAGTATCCTCTGGAAGGAGCTTCCCAGCCGCAACAACCTCGGCACTGAACCCGAGGCGAAGTCCGTCAATTTCTTAATTGTGATCGCTTCCGCCATTGCTTTCTTTCTGGTTCTTCACTGGGTTCTTTGCAGGACTTTTATAGTATGTATATCTGAACTTGTTATCGCTCTCAATTATGACCGTGGCCTTGACTGTATAGGCTCCCTTTGAATCGGCTTTATAAGCTGAGGATTCCATCGCGAAGGCGTTACCCACAGCGCCGAAAGTGACGAGCGAGTTAAAGGGGGGCTGAACGGCCGCCAGCATCCCCTGGATATTTGTCGCACTTGCCGGATCCGAAGGATTCCCGCGGGAACTGACTATAGTATCAGCGATCTCGGCTGTTATGCCGGGGACAGCCATCAAGACCTCCTTAGGTGCGGCGTTTACGTTGATCCCGCCGCCCATAGAATTGACAGACAAAAAATCTATTATACCCTTCTTCTTGTCGGAGCCGTACAGTATTTCAGATGTCATTCCTCTTACCAGCAAAAGCTCTTCCAGTGTATCGAAACTGGCGTTCTTTGCCTTGTATGGATTCGGAAGGGACATGTAATAGTCACTTTCGGCGCCGTTAAGCCTGGTGAGGTCATCGGCGTCCTTCCAGTCTAAAATGGAGTCTACGATAATGTCCGCTTCTGCTGCCTCAACGCCTGAATTCGTCAAGAGGTTCTTCAATATTATAGCAGATGCGTCGGTGAGCGTGTTTATGTTTATCTTCCCGGATTCGTCGACGATGCTGACAGTGTAATAGCCGTCGTCCGTTTTGACGGTGTACGGGGTGCCGTCCATTTTCCAGATTTCGCCTCCCTCGAGAACGACCTGGCGATTAGGGTTCATTTTTGCGTAGAGGATCTCTGCGACGCCCTTCTCTATACCCGCCTCGGCAAGAAATTTCTTTTCAACCCCCTGCCTGAATGCAAGGGAAGTCTGGCTCTCCGTTCTTCCCATATAAGAAAAAGAGAGGGCGATGACCATCAGCACCGTCAATACCCATAAAACCATGATAAGGGCGATTCCCTTATCGCCTCCCGCAGTAGCACGCCATGCGGCACTTCTTTCTAATGATCTCTCGCTAAACATCATTTTTTAGGGTTGAGGAGAGCCGGGACCGGGGTGCCTGCGCCTAAGGCGCTGGCTGCATTCTTGTTGAGAGATGCGGCGATCCTAATCGGGATGATGAGGGCAAAATCATTTTGTCCTGATACCAGATGGAGTTTTATCTTTTCGGGGATATTGACATCGTCCGTCCAATTATCCGTCCAGGAGCCTTTCTCGTCAGTGGGGCCCTTGGAAAAATATTCGAAATATATCTTGTCGAAGGAACCCATCAGCCATGTCTCTCTCGCATTGCTCATTCCAACAATGGTTTCAGATGCCTTCATCGACTGTTTCCCGTTGTTGTCGGTCCCTACAGTGTAGGATACGACAGTATTTCCCTTCTGTCCTCCCCAGATCGAATAGTTGGTCGAAAATTGCAGAGAGTCCCGATCCGCCTTGAAGTAGCTTTTCTTCTCGCCGTTATCATCATAGGTAAGACCCGTCAGGGACTGGATCTGCGCCTCGACCGTATTAAGCGACGTCCTGATGCGCTCAAGGGCTTCTATTCTCCTTTCGCCTTTTTCGACGGACTGAACGCCCAGCTTCAAGGCCCCCGCTACAATGACCACGATAATCCCGAGCATCGCTATGGATATCATTAGTTCAAGGAGGGTGAAGCCGCAGCTGTCCCGCCTTAACGAAGAGGACCTGTAGCAGAATGCGAAACACTGGGTATTATTTATCATATCTTCTTGGTTACCGCTTTCATCGTCTTTAACGTAAGGGTCCGTTCTTTGACCCCATCTTTCCAGTGCACGGTGAGACTTATTTGCAGCAGCTCCAGAGGGAGATTCTCGGTCCTCTCCTCTTTAGCTTTTGTTATGGCAACGTCTACCCTGTATCCGTCAGGCGTTGTTTCCGATGATGACTTCTCTGCGATATCTTCGTCATCGAGGACGTCGCGCATTGTAGCCTCCGCCCTCATTACCGCTTTCGCTAAATCCTCTGATGTGGCTATACCCCTAAGGTTTATCGAAAAAAGCTGAATAATTGACACAAGGGCGATGCTGAGCAGAGCCATGGCAACAAGGACTTCGAGGAGCGTAAACCCTGCTTTGGTGTTAGGAGCCCTTTCCTGTTCCAGCATTACTTCACCACCGCAGATCCCACGATCGGATCTATCTCAATCCTCGCCGTCTTTTTTGAGTTCCAAAGGACTATCGTACCGCCCTCGATCCCCCCCATGGGCGGAAATTCAAACTGATATTTACCGGTCTGCACATCCCCCAGCTGCGGGTCGATTATCTTGATGGATATGCCGGACGGTATATCCTTGGCGGCGGCGTTATCGATACCGTATTTGCGGGTTTCCATGTCTATGGTGACCGTCTGGTTTTCGCCCCTCAACTGCGCGAGTGTCCTGGCGTGCCGGATGGTCGCCGCTACCTCTCGCGTAGTTGCACTGAACTTGCTTGAAGGGAGAGTGTTCGAAAAAAGGACAGCGGCAAGAGAGAGCATCAGCCCCACGAGAAACATCACGATGATCAGTTCCAGAAGTGTGAATCCTTTATCATTGTTCATATGCAAGAGGACGCTTAAACTGGCAGATTAGTGATGCTGAAGATTGCCATTAGCATCGACAGCACAATAAAGCCTATGATCAATCCCATACCGAGGATCATGGCTGGCTCCATGAGACTCACGAACCGCTTTATCGCGACGCGAAGGCTTTTTTCATAGGTAATAGCCACTTTCAGGAGCATAGTGTCGAGCTGACCGGTCTCCTCTCCAACCTTTATCATCGAGAGGGCGAGGGCCGGAAAAACATTTGCGGCGTTAAGGGGGGCAGCGATGCCCTTGCCCTCCTTTGCGCCCTTCGACACTACGTCGATGGCAGAGGCTATAACCCGGTTGTTTATAATGTCCTTTGAGTTGTGGAGAGCCTGCAGTAACGGCACGCCGCTTCTAAGGAGAGTGCCGAGTGTCCGGGCGAACCTTGCGGTCTCTATCTTTGTGATCACCTCACCAAGCAGCTTGAGTTTGAAGGAGTCCCACTGGAAACGCCCCGCCTCGGTTTTTACATAATTTCTGAAAATGATCCATCCCACGATGCTGCCGGCCAACAGTATCCACCAGTAAGAAGCTATCGCTTCACTGAATCCGATGATCAGGCGAGTCGAAGCCGGTAACTGTGTGTGCATTTCAGCAAAAATCACCGAGAATTTCGGGAGGACCCATGTCAGGAGCACGGCAATCGAAGCCCCTCCTGTAAAGAGAAGAATTACCGGATATATCATCGCAGAAAATACATGGTCTTTCAGCTCCCTCGAGGACTCCAGGAATTCGTTCAACTTATCGAGCACGACGTCAAGCACGCCGCCGGCCTCACCGGCCCTGATCATATTTACATAAAGCTTCGGGAAGACCCGCGGATGTTTCTGGAGCGCATCTGAGAAGGAACTGCCTTCCCTGATGGACTTCAGCACGGCCTTGATTATATTCTTCATCTCACCGCTCTCAGAGATGTCGGAGAGGATATTAAGACTCCGGTCGAGCGGCAACCCTGCGCCCAAAAGTGAGGAAAGCTCGGTAGTAAAAGTGAGGATGTCTCCCCGTGAGGATTTACGGGCAAATCGTTTCCCTAGTCCTTCTTTTGGGCTGGCTATAGAAAGGGGGATAACACCCGTGTTCTTCAGACGTTCTGCGACATCCCTTTCATCTGCCGCCTCTATTACGCCTTCCACGATAGCGCCGTCTGTAGTGGTGGCCTTGTAAGAAAAGATTCCCACTATACCTCCTGGGTTACCCGGAGAACCTCACTTAAAGTCGTGATCCCTTCCCGTATCTTCTTAGTGCCGTCTTCCAGAAGCGTTCTCATGCCATGGCGTTTTGCTGCGTCTCTCAGTTGGTTGGCGTCTGCGCTTTTTAAAATCAGACTGCGGATTTCGTCATCGACAAGCAGAAGCTCGAATATCCCCAGTCTGCCGTAATAGCCGGTATAGGCACAGTGCTCGCAGCCTTTTCCCATATAGATGGTAACGTCGCTGCTGACGCCGAGTTTCTCCAGAGCTTCCCTGTCAGCGGATGTGTCCACTGTCTTGCAAGACGGACAGATGACCCTCACAAGCCTCTGCGCGAGGATGCCCCTTATTGTAGAGGAGAGGAGAAAACTCTCCACACCCATATCGATCAGTCTAGTGATGGCGCTCGGCGCGTCATTTGTATGAAGCGTAGAGAAAACGAGATGGCCCGTCAAAGCCGACTGGATGGCTATCTCTCCGGTTTCGAGGTCTCTGATCTCTCCGATCATAATGATGTCAGGGTCCTGCCTGACGATATGACGAAGAGTACTTGCGAAAAGAAGGCCGATCTGCGGCTTGACCTGGATCTGGTTTACGCCCTTGAGCTGGTATTCGACGGGATCCTCTACAGTGATTATCTTCCTGTCAGGAGAGTTTATCTTGTCTAAAGCGCCGTAAAGGGTAGTTGTTTTGCCGCTTCCCGTAGGACCGGTGACAAGTACTATGCCGTTAGGCTTTGTAATTACCTGGTTGAACCCCGCAAGCGTCTCCGGGGGGAAACCGAGAAGGTTGAGGTCTACCACGATGCCCTCTTTGTGGAGGATCCTCATGACGATGCTCTCTCCATGCATCACGGGTATTGTCGAGACCCTGAGGTCGACTTCTTTGGGACCCACCTTGAGTTTTATCCTGCCGTCTTGTGGCAGTCTTCTCTCTGCAATATTGAGTTTTGCCATGATCTTTATACGTGAAACGATCGCGGCCTGCAGTTTCTTGGGCGTGGATTCGGTTTCGTGCAGGACGCCGTCTATGCGGTACCTGACCTTCAATTCATCTTCGAAGGGTTCTACATGTATATCGCTGGCCCTACTCTCGATCGCCCTCGTCAGGATAAGATTGACCAGTCTGATGATCGGAGCTTCCGAGGCGAGGTCCTTCAAATGGCCGACGTCTTCCTCTTCATCCTTGACGAATTCGAACCCCTTTTCCCCCATGTCCTCCACTATTTTGTTAATGTTCTGCGGCTCCTGGCCGTAAAACTTTGCTATATAATCGCCCAGGGCCTTAGGGTCTGCGGCGTAAACCAGCACCTCTGCCGATGTCGCCACCCTCAGGGCGTCTACGGTTTGTGCATCATCGGGGTTTGCCATCGCTACCTTCAGTTTGTTTTGCTTTAGCTCAAGCGGGACAATCAGGTTCTCACGGATAAATCGTGAAGAAATGCCATTTAATACAAAGGGTACCTTTGGCAGATCTTCGCCTGTGATAAAAGGCCCATTTACAGCGGTGGAATCTGAATTGGACATACAAAAAGTATATCATACGGGTTGATTCTTTTACCAAGGACGGACCTAATACTGCGCTGATCGCGGCCTTTTCAGTAAAGAAAGACATTGCAGTATAATATAGCTCCAGGAGACACATAGAGCGCTATCAATAATATGACAAGCATTATTATCCCCATAAAGAACGCCGGGAAAGAGGTGCATGATCTCCTGGCGAAATTAAAGACGCAGACTATCATGTCCGAGCTTATTATTGTGGACTCGTCATCTTCGGCTGATGCGCCAGGCGTTGCCGAATCTTTCGGTGCCAGGCTCATTAAGGTAAAAAGGGAGGAGTTCGATCACGGGGGCACCCGCACCCTCGCGGCAAAAGAAGCGAATGGTGATATAGTCATATTTCTCACTCAGGATGTGCTGCCATTCGATGAACGGTCAATCGAAAACTTGGTGCGGCCTTTCGGGGACGAGACAGTTGGGGCGGCATATGGAAGACAGCTGCCTTATCCCGATGCTTCACCCTTTGCCGCGCACCTGAGGCTATTTAACTACCCGGAGACATCCTTCCTTCGGAGCATTAAAGACAAGGAGAAATTCAAAATCAAAACGCCTTTCTTATCGAATGCCTTTTCAGCATACAGGAAAAAAGCACTTCTCGAAGGAGGCGGTTTCAAGAGCAGACTGATCCTGTCGGAAGATACTTATGCGGGGGCTAAATTATTGCTCGCAGGCTACAGGATAGCCTATTCGTCCGATGCCAGGGTTTACCACTCTCACAATTACACCGCTATGCAGGAATTCAAGCGGTATTTTGACATCGGCGTTTTCCACAAGGCTGAAGGGTGGATCCTTGAAGAATTCGGCAGGGCTGAAGGCGAGGGGATGGCTTATATCAGATCTGCCGCGTCGTATCTTATGCGCAAAGGAAGATATTTCCTGCTTCCTGAACTGGCGCTCAGGACGACATTGAAGTTTGCGGGCTACAACCTGGGCAGATTTTATCAAAATCTTCCCCTGTCTGTGGTAAAGAGAATGAGCATGCATAACGGGTGGTGGGAAAAGGGCAAAAAGCAAAACTGATGGCATGCCGGCTTTAAGGACAGACCGCCTGTATTTTGGTTATAATAAGACCTCATGAACAAACCTGAACAGAAGCCGAAAAAGACTGAAAAACAGTCAAGGCCAGGATGGGACGAGTATTTTATCAATATTGCCAGGGCGGTATCTGCGCGCGCCACATGCCTCAGGCGCAGATATGGAGCTGTTGTTACACAGGACAATATCATAGTAAGCACTGGTTATAACGGGGCTGCCGCAGGAGTGAAGGATTGTCTGGAGGTCGGCAAGTGTACGAGAAAGGAATTACAGATACCGCACGGGGAGCGGTATGAACTCTGCCACAGCGTGCACGCGGAAGCGAATGCGATTATTCGCGCCTCAGCGGGTGAACTCAAGGGTGCTACCATTTATATATCGGGAGCTGACAGCGGGGTGGGCGAGTGCCATTCGGAGCCCTGCATGATGTGCAAGAGGATGATCCTTAACGCCGGGATAGCAAAGGTCGTCTATTCCGACGGCGACGGTTCGTATCACGTTGTGAAGCCCAGCAAGTGGCTCAGCAAGCGTATCTGAAAGCATCTTGCGTTTGTGAGGCACTAGCTAGAGTCTGTTCTTAGACTCAAAATCTGTCATCCTCGGGCTTGACCCTGGGAGCCATGGCTCGACAGACTGGATTCCCGATTACTGACTTCGGGAATGACAGACACGAAAAAGACACTTAAGCGAACTCTAACAAAGTTCAACAGTTCAAACGTAATCTGCGAAAGATTATTCCGCGAGCCATCTCCTAAGCAAATACTTGGCGCCTTCCTTGTCGAGCGGCTCATTTCTGTTGCCGCACTGCGCATCCTGCACACATGAGGGGCAGCCTCCTGTGCACGGACATTCCTCGATGATACCGAGTGTCGCAGTCAACCATTCTGTCCCAATCTCAAGGGCCCTTTTGGCAAGCCCGACCCCGCCTTCATATCCGTCGTAGAGAAATATCGCGGGCAGACCGAAATCCGGGAAGCACGTGTGGCTGAGACCCCCCATGTCTCCCCTGTCACATAAGGCAAAAAGGGGCATGGCCGCTATGGCAGTATGTTCCACAGCGTGGAGCGTTCCGCCGAGGTCAAACCCCTCAGACTCAATCTCCGATTTCGTGCCCCTGTCTATCACTGTCCAGAGGCCTTCGGTTTCAAAGACATATTCCGGCAGATCAAGATCATGGCTTGAAATCCTCTTCCTGTTGAGCGTCC
>OUUY01000034.1 GCA_900302705.1 Candidatus Sulfobium mesophilum | reverse complement strand
AGATCGTTATGGCTGTGGGTATTTTAAGGATGGTAGATGCAAAGACAGGCGGGGTTGTTTATACAATGGACCCGAATTCCCCGGAAAAAGATATAAAAATCATTAATGCTGTGCGGGGACTCGGAAAGGCTGTGGTTGATGGGGTTATGGAGCCTGATTATTACAGCATATCGAGAAAGACGGGCGGCATTCTGGAGAAACGGATCACGCAACAGCAGGTCATGCTCGTCTGCAATCAGGAGGGGGACATTGAAGAACGCAACGTTCCTGAGGAAATGAAGGGCAAACCATGCTTGACGGATGAGCAGATAAAGGCCCTGTCTGAGTATGCCTCCGCCCTGGAAAGTTATTATGGCGGACCTCAGGACATAGAGTGGTCGATCGATTATGATGATCAAATTTATATTCTCCAGAGCAGGCCCTTGAAGATAATGGAGGTTGAGCGTGCAACTATGAAGGTCCCCATGAGGGTCGAGGGCTATAACCTCCTACTTCAGAGGGGCGTAATCGCCTGCAAGGGTATAGGCTATGGTAAGGCCTTTGTGTTGAAAAACGAGGCTGCCCTTAAGGATTTTCCCGAAGGAGCGGTGCTTGTTGTCAGACAGACATCCACAAGATACGTGACCGTCATGAATAAGGCGGCCGCGATTATTGCCGACGTAGGAGGTGTAACAGGACACATGGCGTCTCTGGCGAGGGAATATGGTGTCCCGACCATACTCGATACGGAATCAGCAACAACAATGATCACGGACGGGCAGGTGATAACGGTCGACGCCTATAACTGCAATGTCTATGAAGGAAGGGTCAATGAGCTTCTCGAGTATTCTTCTAAAAAGAAAGACTCCTTTAAAAATACCCGGCTTTTTAAAAAACTCGAAGAGGCTTTAAAGTGGATAGTCCCTTTGAATCTGATCGACCCTGAGGATAAAAATTTCAGGCCGGAGCAGTGCAAGACCTTTCATGATATAACCCGCTTTGCTCATGAAGAGGCCATGACCGAGATGTTCCTGATTGGAAAGGCTCAGGACAGCGGCGGAGGCACGATTCCTCTGGGGAAAGAGGGGCCCCTTGATGCCCATTTCATAGATATGGGCGGCGGAGTTAAAGAAGGCGTAAAAGTTGCCGGCTCTGAGGACATACTTTCAATACCATTCGCTGCATTTCTGAAGGGCTTGCTCAGCATACCGTGGCCTGCACCGCGGCCTGCCGATGCGATAGGCTTGCTTGGGATGATGGCTACCGCTGCTACCACATCGGAGTCCGTACTTTATGGCGCCGGCCAGCTGAGCTTTGCATTGATCGCGACCAATTATATGAATTTCAGCATAAGGCTCGGCTACCATTTTTCGATGGTGGAGGCTTATGCCGGGGAAGACAGAAATGATAATTATATGAAATATTTCTTCAAGGGCGGCGGGGCCGCAGTTGACAGGAGATTAAGAAGGCTCAGGTTGATAACAGAGATACTGGAGAGGCTCGGGTTCAGGGTAACAGTCACTGAAGATGTGCTTAGCGCTGTCCTTACAAAATACAAGCAGGCG
Organism: Candidatus Sulfobium mesophilum; assembly: GCA_900302705.1. Taxonomy (GTDB): domain Bacteria; phylum Nitrospirota; class Thermodesulfovibrionia; order Thermodesulfovibrionales; family UBA6898; genus Sulfobium; species Sulfobium mesophilum. The sequence goes on along the minus strand of OUUY01000034.1, from coordinate 1,743 downwards.
GATATTGAAAAGAAATGCGAGATATTGGGCAAGCTGACCGTGTTTACGAAACAACTGGACCTGATTATGTACAACGATACCTTGATAGACCAGCGCATCGAGGAGTTCGTAAAGGAACATTTTTGAATCCAGACATATGACACTCCCCGACCCAACTATACGGTTCATTCTAAAAAATATTGAACAGACGGAGTTTTCTGCTAGAATAAGGGCATTAGTCTGAAATGAAGATATATCATGAAAGATAAAATATTTTCTATCCTGAATATCAAGCGATTAATAGTATTTGAGGCTTTTGTCAGTGCAGTCACCGTCTTACTGTTATCAGCAGTTCTGGTGCTCGCATGGATGTCTTCCAAAAAAGTGACCGAGATTGTAACTTCAGACTTTAATCAGCAGCAACTCCTCCTTGCACGACACGCAGCCAGCCAGATAGAAAATAATCTGCAGATGCTCAAGAGGGAATTATCTCTTCTCAGTTCCTCTCCGTCGATACAGTATTTCGAGGAAGTCTGGCTGCCCAAAAGGATGCTGATTTCCTACTCAAGTATTGCTGGGGAAGGTGCCCAGGAGATAAGATATGTTGAGTCTAAAAAATTTCGGACCTATATGGTGGACAGTCAGGGATACCGGATCACAGATTCTCATCCCGAAGATCTGGATTATCTTAAATGGGGAGGGGAATTAATAAATAAAGGCACAATAATGGTAACCGACGTCTTTCCTGTTATTGCCGAGGGTAATTACCATAAGATGATAATGAAAATGGTGATGCCAGTGTGGCAGGTTTCGGCCGATGAGACACATCCGGCGGCAACAAACAAATTCTCGGGAGTCTTATTGTTTGTAGTGGATGCGACCGCCTTAATAGAGAATGTAACAAAGTCAATAAGGTCGGGAAAAACAGGTTATGCATGGATAATTGACGGAAAAGGGATTTTTCTGAATCACTATGAGAGGGAATTTATAGGGAAAAGTGCATTCGAGGCCAGAAGGGAAAAGCAGCCCACGATATCCTTTGATCAAATTAATGCAATACAGAAGGAGATGATGCTTACAGGCAAGGAAGGCACAAGCTGGTACATCTCCGGCTGGCACAGAGGCTGGCAAGGGCGGATGAAGAAATTGATCGCCTATACTCCGATTAGCGTTGCAGCAGGTGGAAAACAGTTTTGGTCGGTTGCAGTTGCGGCGCCCACAACGGAGGTTGAAAATACAATTCGTTCAATACATACGCGGCAATTATTAATGCAGGCAGTAATTGTTGTCTTGATTGTGGTTGGCGGATTTATTATCCATGTCCTCATGACAAGCTGGTCAAGCACATTAACGCAGGAAGTTGAACGAAAGACTCGGGATTTTAAGAAATCCGAACAACGGTATAAGTCCCTCGTGGAGGACGCAGAAGATATTATTTTCACAGTGGATTGTGACGGGTGTTTTCTGTCAATAAACAATAATGGTGCAAAATTTTTCAACAAAACGCCGGAAGATATAATTGGTCGCAATATGTCAGAAATTTTTTTATGGCCTGGCGGTGAGGCTATGCTTATGGCTGTGAAGGGGGTATTTGAAAGTAAAAAAGGCGAACAGATCACTCATCCCGTCAAAATCGCAGAGCAGGAATACTGGTTGAATACCAATTTCAGAAGGCTTCAGGATGAAGATGGTAATATTTATGCAGTCCTGGGTATCTCAAGAAATATTACCGACAGAAAAAAAATAGAGGAAAGCAGCTATCAT
>OUUY01000080.1 GCA_900302705.1 Candidatus Sulfobium mesophilum | reverse complement strand
ATCAAACATATACAGACGGGTATGCCCTTTGTTGTCCTTAAGGTCGCTATGACACTGGACGGTAAGATAGCGACCCCTGAGGGCGAGTCAAAATGGATCACCGGCGAAAAGGCCAGGACAGCCGTACACGCACTTCGGGGTTCTGTCGATGCGATACTGACGGCAATCGGAACAATAAAGGCTGATAATCCTCAGCTGACCTGCAGAACCCAAGAGGACAGGAATCCCGCCCGCGTTATCATCGACCCGTCTCTGGAGGTCAGACCTGACTCAAATGTGTTGTGTATCCCACCCGAGACAATAATTGTAACGAGACTTGCACGGGATATTGCAGCCACGAGGCCTGAGGTTATCGAGAAGAAAAGGGTTTTGCTTGGCAGGGGGGCGCAGATTATTGAATACAGCGGGGACAGGCTCGATATGAAGTGGCTCATGAAGGAGCTTGGTAAGATGGGCATTATCTCGGTTTTGGTCGAAGGAGGCTCTTCGCTTAATTCATATTGCATGGAAAGCGGGATGGTCGATAAGGTTATGTTCTTCATAGCGCCAAAGATCATCGGTGGAAAAAGTTCATTCCCGGCGGTCGGCGGCAGGACTTTCAGACGGCTTGAGGAGGCATATAGGGTCGATAATATTTCCGTAAAAAAGATCGGCGAAGATATCCTGGTCGAAGGGTATGTACAGAAATAAAAATATAGCATGAAAAACATCCTTGCAGCCGACATTGGCGGGACTCACAGCAGGTTCGCGCATTTCAGCGAAGACGAAGACGTCCTTTCCCTCCATGAGATCAAATGGTTGAACACCCAGGATGCCGCTTCCTTTTCTCACCTGATTGAAAATCTCAGAGCAACCGGAATGTCGCTCATGCCGGAAGATGCCGACATCGTGGTCATCGCCATAGCGGGTCCCGTTGAACGAAGCGTCAGGAGTTCTCCTCCTTTCATACAGTGGAATATAGATCTTTCTTCTGCCGGCAGGGATTACGGTTTTAGAAGATATGCCCTGATTAACGACTTCATCGCTCAGGCATTCGCCTGCCTTACACAAGTAGGAAGGGAGGCTGAAAGAGTCCTTCCCGGCATGCCTGTAAATGGCGCCGCAAAAGCCGTCATAGGGGCAGGCACTGCATTGGGACATGCATCTCTCGTTCCTGATGGCAAAGGCGGATATATTGCCGCTCCCTCTGAGGCAGGCCACGCTAACTTCCCTTTTGTGTCCGAACAGGAATATGAATTTCAGGAGTTTCTTCTCAAAGAACGGGGCGAAAGTTTCATCACCGGAAATACGGTGGTCTCCGGGCAAGGACTAAGTTACATCCATCGGTTCCTCACAGGTGAAAAACTTGATCCTTCTTCAGTCTCGGAGAAATTTTCTCAACATCCGGAGACACTCTACTGGGCAGCCAGGTTTTATGGCAGGGCCTGCCGGAACTTCGCACTTCAGGTTCTGGCGCTAGGCGGCCTTTATATTGCCGGAGGTGTGGCAGCTAAGACTCCTGAGCTGGTTTACCATAAGGCATTCGAGGCCGAATTCAGGAGTTCTGATACGCTCCGTGCTCTTCTTGAAAAGATACCCGTATATCTAATCAAAGACGAAAACAGCGGGCTATGGGGCGCAGCGGCATGCGGGGTTAAAGAGTTAAAAAATAATAGACAGTAGAAGCTTCTACACCCTCGGCTTCGCAAGTATCTCAAGTACCCTCAGTTCAAGGAACCTCTTGGATGCTGCTGCTTTGAGGACCATGACCGTGTCAGCCCCGTAGCCGGTTCCCGCCACCGCAATGACTTCTTCGCCCTCAGGTATAAGTCCTGCGTCCGCGGCCATCATTGCGATCTCGCAGCATACCTTGGCGCCCTCGCCGAATCTTCTCAGCGACTGCGCTATGATCATAGCAGGGTATATGCCGCTGAATTTTGAGTTGAGGGATGTCTCGATTGAATGCGTAAGGATAGTCCCCGTATAAATCTTAGCTCCGTTGTCCCTGATTTTTGCGAGCGTGTCATCAGGGATTTCGAACGTATTAGGACCCTTAAAGCCGGCTGAATGAGTAACGGCAACCATATTAATGCCCGCATCCTTCAGCGCAGAAGAAAAGATCATCGCCGTAGCACCCGTGGTGGTTGCAACGACCAGATGCTTATAATTTATCTCGCCGAGAGTCTGCTTCACGACCTCAAGACATGCATGGGTATTGTCCCTGCCGGCCCTTTCAAAATAAATGATTTTCTTCTCCATCAGGGCCTAACGTATCGCAGAATCAGGCAAAAGTCAATTTTCAATTATTTTCACCCTAGCGTGAGTCAATTTATTCTGATAGTATTAAGCATGAAGTCGAAGTCCAAGATCAACATAGTCTCGGGCATCGGCCAGGAATTCGGCAGCAATTTGACTATCGGCGATGTCATCTACCATGTGCAGACAGAAGACATGGGAACCAGGACCTGCAAGATCATCTCACGCGTATACCTGAAGGGAGAAGTTGTCCTGTCCCGGAAAACAGACTACTCCCACTTCGTAAACGCTAAAGACAGCGCACAGAAGATAAAGGCGCTCATGGGAAGTCACCATAAGGCGGCGATAGATACCTTCATAAAAAGTATGACGGAAAAGGAAAAAACCAAGGCTGACTACTTTGAGGATATCAAAAAACTCTTACAAAAAAGAAACAAAAAAGCCGCACTTGAGATGCTCAAGGAAGCGCTTGAAAAGTTCCCGGCCGACCCTTTTCTCATGTCTTACTACGGCTGCCTGATCGCTCTCGTTGAAAACAATCCGAAGGAGGGGATAAAGATATGCCAGGAGGCTATCGCGAAAATCCGTGGCTCCCTCCCCATAGGCAGTGAATTCTTTTACCCGGCCCTCTATCTTAACCTGGGACGGGCCTATGTAAAGGGCAACCAAAGAGCGGAGGCATTCGATGCGTTTAACAAAGGTCTGCAAAACGACCCAAAAAATCATGACCTTTTATGGGAATTGAAAAAACTCGGTGTAAGGAAGAAACCTCCCATACCTTTTCTGAAAAGGAGCAACCCGATAAACAAGTATATGGGCATCCTGTTAACAAGGAAAACCAAATAGTTCCGTAAGACGACAAAGGCTATTCCTTTTCTACCTAACTAGAACTCTTTCATAATTCTGTATACAGCAGCCATATCCAGGTCCGCTATCCCTTTAACAAATGTCATCCCGAAAAGTTCCTTCGTAAGACTGGCTGAAAAGAGCGGGATTTTCATTGTCCTGGCCAGGTCCTGAAGGTAGTGCAAGTCCTTATATATGAGAGCAGAGGAGAACTGCGTTGAGAAGTCTTCATTAAGAATCTTTTCCTTCTTGGCATTGAGGACAGCGGAGTTGCCTGCGCCGGCCGACAGTATGTCTATGGCTGTTGCCTTATCAATACCGGCTCTTTCAGCAAGGGCGATGGCCTCAGACAAGGTGCTCATCAGCGTTCCGAGCACCAGATTATTGATAAGTTTCATCTTAATAGCCAGTGCCGGTCTTTCGAGGAAGAAGATATTCTTACCGATCTTGCCAAGCAATGGCTTTGTCTTTTCATAGATGTCTTTATCTCCGCTTACCAGGACAGTCAGGTTTCCCTGCGAAGCAGGCACAACACTGCCAAGTACAGGAGATTCGAGATAATGCCCCTTGCATTCCTTAAGAAGCCTGTGGAAATTAAGAACATTGTCGAAGTGGTTTGTCGTGGTGTCGACAATGACCTTTTCCCTGCAGTCTCCCTCCAAAAGCCCTGCGTTCCCTGTCAACACTGACATGACCGCATCGCTGTCAAAAAGGTTTAGAAAAACTGTTTCAGATTTTGTGACCAGCGAGGCGGGGGTATCCGCTACCTCCACCCCAAGGTCTGCTGCCTTTTCCTTAGTTCTGTTCCATACAATAAGGTCAACGCCTTCAGCCATCAGTCGCTTCGCCATCACCTTGCCCAGGTGTCCCAGTCCTATAAATCCGATCTTCATAATTCCTCCCTCATTCTTCTTGGTCCTTTTTTCAAAGATTCGAAAATGCCTTTTTAATTCTCCCTCAAAAAAAGCCTTATGAATAGCTTTAATGTGCTTAACCTCTGCCGCCACACAAAACTTCAAAAAATCCACCCGGCGGAATTCCTCATTCAATAGTAGGTAAAGTCATCGTGACATGGCGAGCGCTCTTGACACACCCTTTAGAGTTGATAGACACTATCAGGGATGGATTTTTGTGATCTGGAATGCAAATATGCCTTTTTTCCGGAATCAGATTCAGTGGATGGTTCACGAAGCTGCAGGACCTTTGTGGCCCTTTACTGCGCCCTTAAGAAAAGGCTTGTCCATAAGAATATGTCCTGCAGTGACAAGGCGGAGTTGAAGAAGCGCAAAGGTCGCGGATCGGGCAAAATGTGAATTTCCTCGACAGAATGGAAAGAAAGTTCGGCCGTTTTGCGATCAGAGAACTGATAATCTATATCGTAGGGCTGAACGGACTTATCTACCTGCTCTCTTATGCATATCCTCAAAGCGAGGCTATAAGCAAGCTTGTTCTCGACCCTTATCTGATAAGACAGGGAGAAGTCTGGAGATTGTTTACCTTCGTACTTATCCCGCCGGCCACGTCACTCCTTTGGATTGTTTTCATTCTATATTTCTATTACATCGTAGGAACAGGGCTGGAACATGAATGGGGGAGCTTCAGGTTCAACTTATATTATTTCACAGGGATGCTTGCGACCGGCCTTGCGGCGTTTATCACCGGACAGGGTGCAACTGCGACATACCTCAATCTTTCATTATTCCTAGCGTTTGCCTACGTTTACCCGGATTATCAAATATTGTTGTTTTTTATCCTTCCGGTAAAGGTCAAATATTTGGCTTGGCTGAACTGGGCGTTTATTGCATTTACCGTCCTGACCGCGCCGCTTTCCAGTAAGGTGGCAGCCCTGGTCTCCGTCGGAAATTATTTCCTCTTTTTCGGCAGCGAAATCTTTGCAACCGCGCGTCAGAGGGGTTCTGCCTATCAGAGGAGAAAACCCTTCCGGGCGCTTGAGAAGCAGAGACCTTCCACTATTCACAGATGCGCGGTATGCAATAAAACCGAAAAGGACGACCCAAAGATGGAGTTTAGGTATTGCTCCACCTGCGAAGGCGACTATGAATATTGCATGGACCACCTTAAGACGCATGAACATGTGAAAACGCAGGAAGCCTCAACGGATCAGAAATAGATTCACGGCATCACGAACTGAAAAAACTCAAATTCATCTGAGCAAAACTAAGTCAGCGGCTATATCTATCTGACTTCATAAACACTGTTGGCCCAATCCCCGCCGCAGATATCATCGCGATTGCCTCCGCATTTCATGTTGCAGTTATCCGCCTTTCCCGACCGTCCAAAGCTATTACCACAAAAGCACCAGCTTCCAGCTTGGGTTCCCGCATAGCGAAACCCTTTGCCCTGGCATATTGACACGCATTTTTCATTTGTCATACCACGGTCTTCAATGGCAAACCCGGACAGGTCGCGGCCTGCAGTGCCTACACCGCCCTGGTCCCTGAAACATCCGTGATAGCGAACGCCCTCTTTACGCCAGCCTTCAAAGAGGCCTCTTTCATCGGCCCCTCCGGGTCTCGTATCGGTATATTCAATCTTCATTACATCCCGGGCGTTTACAGGGACCGAGTACTGCTTTCCGTCTCTGGTTGTAATAATCATGTCTGCAAAGGCCGCGACGGTCCCAAAAAGAACAATCACAAAACATTGAAAAGCAAAAGATAAGAATCTGCTCTTGCGCATAAACTCCCCTCCCTTTTATGGTGTTTCAGCCGCATTGCCGACGGTCTGCTGCCTTGTCTATGTGGTTTTGATAACCTAATTCACTTATATTCTATAAATGTCGGGATGTCAATGAATCATGGGAACTCCAAAATAAACGCGCCTATATTTCAACCACCTCTTTTCTGGATCGTCCTACTTTCGTGTTAACGGCTTTCTGAATCCATCGATAAAATGAAATAAGGCCAAAATAGGGTGCCTGAGGGTCATTCTCGGACCTGCATACCGCATTACATCCTTTACCTTATCCCGCATGGCCGGTTTATAACAGTGGACAGGACATCTGGCACATGTTGTCTTGGCTTCCTTAAATGGACATCTTGTCAACCTGACCTTTGCATAAGACATCAGTTCTTCACAGTCAGCACAAAATGAACCCTTCGTCCCATGGGTATCACGACAGTAAATCCCTATCATGGCACGGATGGTCTCTTCTTCCCGCATCAGTCGTGTATGTTTCCCAGACATATAATTCCTATCTTTCTGCCATAACGTTGGAACCCACTCAACCTAGCCATATTGTTTTATTTATTCTCATTTGAAGCATAACAATTACTATACTGGCTAATGTTTATCCCCATTCCCTGCACTAAGGTATCATATTTCAATTTAATAGATAACATTAATTAAAATCAAAAGTGATATGGGCCACCCGTGGACTTCATGACATTATGCGCAAAAGCGAGGTTTGTTATGATATGGGTGAGTTGGCAAGAAACGGACTATGGGTAGGTAGTAGGTTCTTTAGATCAGCCGACTATGCCGTCAAGAATATTTTTATCGAGAGGACCAAGCGCGGTCACCGCGAACATATCACCGTCTATGAGCCTTTCGGAAAGCTCCCTGATCTGTTTCATATTGACCATGTCGACCGACCTAAGCACTTCGGCAGGAGAAATATACCTGCCGAAATAGATCTCCTGTCTGGCAATGTTATTCATCCGGCTGTTCGTCGACTCGAGTCCGAGTATAAGGTTCCCCTTAAGGTGATTCTTAGCCCGCTCCAGCTCGACATCTGTAAGAGTGCGGCTGAAGTCGCGCATCTCGGCTATAATGAGTTCTGCCACCTCTCTTATCTTCTTTTTTGACACACCTGCATACACAGCCCACACTCCGGCATCTATATAAGAGGACGTGAAGGAATACACCGAATACGCCAATCCCCTTTTCTCCCTTATCTCCTGGAACAGGCGAGAACTCACTCCCGCCCCAAGTATCGTATTCAGCACAAAAAAGGCATAGCGTTCTTCGCTCACCTGGGAGACTCCCGGCACTCCGATGCAGATATGCGCCTCTGACATCGCCTTGGAGTGGACCCTGACGCTCCTGTGAAAATCAGGGGCAACACCCTTCTTTGGCGTTGAGCCTTGCCTTAAGCCCCCGAACCGCTTGTTAAGAATGGCAATCATCTCGTCATGTTGAAAATTCCCTGCGCATGAAATGACGATATCCCTGGTCCCGTAATATTTTCTGATGTGGGACATCACATGGTCCCTCGTGAAAGACGCAACCGTTTCCCTTCTTCCAAGTATCGACTGGCCAATCCCCTCCTGTCCCCAGACAGTGAGGCTGAAAAGGTCATGGATGTAATCGTCAGGAGTGTCTTCAACCATCTTTATCTCTTCCTTGATGATCTTTTTTTCCTTCTCGAGTTCGTCTTCAGGGAAGACGGAGTTGACAAAGATGTCTGAGAGAAGGTCGATGCCCTGATTTATGTGTTCGTCAAGGACCTTGATATAAAAGGCTGTGTTTTCCCTTGAGGTGAAGGCGTTAAGGTCTCCGCCCAGTGAATCTATATCAATGGAAATGTCTCTCGTCGTCCTTTTCTTGGTCCCCTTAAAGAACATATGTTCAAGGAAATGGGAGATGCCGTTTTCCTCCCGTGTCTCATATCGCGAGCCGACCTTGACCCAAACGCCGACCGCAACTGACCGCACGCTGTTGATCGCTTCCATTACGACAGGTATCCCGTTTTCAAGGTGTTCTTTTCTGAACATTATGTTTCCCTTCTATCCCCGGCTTCTCAAAAACATTCGTCAACGTCAAGACACTGAAAAATAAAAAGGGGATGTAAGAATCCCCTTCGACAACCAACTAAGCGCACCCCGGGCTAGACCGCTGAGCCCTTCTCCTTCATGGCCTCTTTCCTGCTCAGACGGATCCTGCCCATCTTATCTATCTCTATGACCTTAACGAGGACCTCGTCTCCTTCGTTGACGACGTCGGTGACCTTGGCCACCCTCTTGTCATCCAGCTGTGAAATATGAAGGAGTCCCTCTGTCCCCGGGATAATCTCTACAAACGCCCCGAAGTCCATTATTCTTTTGACCTTCCCGAGATATATCTTTCCGAGTTCAGCCTCTGCTGTGATATTGTTGATGATATCTATCGCCTTCTGGGCGGCCGCGCCGTCCGCGGCGGCGATATTGATAAGCCCGCTGTCATCTATATCTATCTTTACGCCCGTCTGCTCGATGATGCCACGGATCACCTTTCCGCCGCTCCCGATGACGTCGCGAATCTTGTCCTGCTTGATATGCATGGTATAAATCCTTGGCGCATGCATAGAAAGGTTGGGCCTCGGCTCCGCAATCGTCTCTTTCATCTTGTTAAGAATAAAGAGCCTTCCCTGCCTTGCCTGCTCCAGGGCCTTCTCCATAACTCCCCTGGGAATTCCGCCTATTTTCGTGTCCATCTGAAACGCACAGATTCCGTTTGCAGTGCCGGTGACTTTAAAATCCATGTCTCCGAGGTGGTCTTCAAGTCCGAGGATGTCCGTAAGCACCACAAATCTGTCCCCTTCCTTTATAAGCCCCATGGCAATGCCGGCAACAGGAGACTTGATCGGCACTCCCGCATCCATCAGTGCGAGTGTACCCCCGCAGACCGTCGCCATTGAGGACGATCCGTTCGATTCAAGGATGTCCGAGACAATACGCACAGTATAAGGAAACTCTGTCTTTTGTGGCATTACGGCCTTCAGCGACCTCTCCGCCAGTATCCCGTGCCCTATCTCCCTCCTGCCTGGTGACCTAAGGGGCTTCACTTCACCTACGCTGAAGGGTGGAAAATTATAATGGAGCATGAAGGCCTTCGACATCTCTCCCTCAAGAGAATCAATCCTCTGTTCATCTTCCGAGGTGCCCAGTGTCACTACGGCAAGACACTGCGTCTCTCCCCTTATAAATAAAGCAGAACCGTGGGTCCTCGGAAGGATGCTGACTTCGGAGTTGATCTGCCTGATCTGCTCCGGAGTCCTGCCGTCTGCCCTGCTGTTGTCGTTGAGGATCATGTTTCTTACAAGCTGCTTTTCGATATCGTGAAACACGGCGGAGACCTCCGCCGAGATATTTTTTTCTTCGGTATTGAGCTTCTCTGTTATTCCTTTTTTGATCTCATCGAGGGCTGCCTGCCTCAACATCTTATCCGGAATAACAATCGCGCCTTTTATTTTTTCAAGGGCCATCTCCCTGACGGTCTTTTCGAGCGTCTCGTCGGTAACGGGCGCTGCTACTGTCCTCTTTGGCTTGCCAGCCTTCGCCCTGAACTCATTTTGGCTCTGGCAAAGCCTTTTGATTTCCCTATGGGCTATGTCTATCGCCTCCAGGAGATCTGCCTCGCTCATCTCCTGAGCGCTGCCTTCGACCATCGCCACAGCATCTTCAGTGCCGGCAACGACAAGGTTGATATCGCATTCTTCAGATTCCCTAAGGTCCGGATTAATCACGAAGGACCCTGAAATCCTGCCGATCCTGACCGCCCCCACAGGGCCGTCGAAGGGGATATCAGATATGTGAAGCGCGGCGGACATCGCGATTATCCCGAGAATGTCGGCAATATTTTCGTCTCCGTATGAAAGGACGCTGACGATGCCCTGGGTCTCGCAGGCAAAACCTTTAGGGAACAGGGGGCGGACCGGTCTGTCGATAAGCCTTGAAGTAAGGACCTCTTTCTCGGTGGGCCTTCCTTCTCTCTTAAAAAAACCGCCGGGAATCTTCCCGGCTGAATAAGTCTTTTCCTGATAATCTATAGTAAGAGGGAAAAAATCAATCCCTTCCCTCGCTGTTTTGCTGCTTACGGCCGTCGCAAGAATGACTGTATCGCCGTACTGAGCGACCACTGACCCGTCTGCCTGTCTTGCCATTTTGCCGGTTTCAAAACTCATTCCCTTTTCGCGGACTTCAAGCTCAACTTTATTTGCCATTTGTTGTTATTTCCTGATTCCAAGTCGACTGATAATATTATCGTATCGCTCTCTGTTTGAAGTTTTGAGATAGTCAAGCAGCTTTCTCCTCTGGCCGACCAGCTTAAGCAGTCCCCTACGGGAATGGTGATCCTTTGTATGTATCCTGAAGTGCTCAGTGAGGTAGCCTATCCGTTCACTCAGAATCGCAATCTGCACCTCCGGCGAACCGGTATCTTTCTCATGGATCTTGAAATCACTAATTATCCTTTGCTTGTTTTTTTCGATTCCCATCGAACCACCACCTTTCAATTATTAATTTTTTGCGTCGTTAAGATTACCACAGGCCGCCCGGTTCTGTAAAGTTTAGGCCCGGCCTATTTCATTATAGCGCCCTCGTTTGCCGAGCTCACTGACCTGGCATATCTGGCCAGATACCCCTTATTAATCTTCGGTGCGGGCTTCTTCCATGTTTTCAGTCTCCTTCCGATTTCAACATCTGTCAAGAGCACTTCGAGTCTTCTCCCGGGGATATCGATGCGTATCGGATCTCCGTCTTCGACTATGGCAAGCGGCCCGCCTTCCATAGCCTCCGGTGAAATGTGGCCTATGCAGGGTCCCCTTGTGCCGCCAGAGAACCTCCCGTCGGTTATGAGGGCAACAGATTCGCTAAGTCCCATGCCGGCTATCGCAGAAGTCGGCGAGAGCATCTCACGCATGCCTGGACCCCCTTTGGGTCCCTCATATCGTATCACCACAACATGCCCAGAACGGACCTTTCCCGCCAGTATCGCTTTCATCGCCTCCTCTTCAGAATTGAAAACTATGGCAGTGCCCCTGAACTTCATCATATTTTTGCTGACTGCGGATTGCTTCACCACAGATCCGCCCGGCGCAAGATTGCCCTTAAGCACCACGATCCCGCCCTGCGCATGATGGGCGCGATCGAGCGGCCTGATCACGTCTTCATCAAATATTTCCGCTTTATCCGCAATCTCGTATATATTTTTGCCGCTGACGGTAATATTGTCATTCAGCTTCTGCCTCAGCCTCTTAAGCACCGCCGGAATTCCTCCGGCATAATCCAGGTCCTCAAGGTAGTTCTTTCCGCCCGGCAGCATGTCGGTTATATGCGGCGTCTTAAGCGCAAGCCTGTCAAACGCATCGAGCGGCAGGTCAATTCCTGCTTCATGGGCTATCGCCGGAATATGCAAGGTTGTGTTGGTTGACCCGCCAAGTGCAAGGTCGACCATAATTGCATTCTCAAAAGCCCTTATGTTCATGATCTTCCGCGGCGTTATGTTTCTCTTGACAAGATGAGCGATAAGGCGCCCGCTCTCAAAAGCAATCCTTCGCTTCTTCGAAGATACTGCCAGGGCCGTGGCACAGCCTTCCAGGCTCATGCCGAGCGCCTCGGTAACACAGGCCATTGTGTTGGCTGTATACATCCCCTGGCAGGAACCGGCACCAGGACATGCACACATCTCCAGAGCCTCCAATTCCTCCTTTCTGATGAGCCCTTTTTTAAACTTGCCGACAGCCTCGAAGGTGTCGCTTGTGAGGTTCAGCCTCCTGCCCCTGTAATGTCCCGAAATCATCGGCCCTGCTGTGACCACGATAGAAGGTATATTGAGTCTCCCGGCCGCCATGAGCATACCCGGCGTAATCTTGTCACAGTTGGTGAGAAGCACCAGTCCGTCGAGCCTGTGCGCCTCGGCAACAGTCTCCACCATATCGGCTATGAGTTCTCTTGATGCAAGGGAATAATGCATTCCCCCATGTCCCATAGCAATACCGTCGCAAATGCCTGGCACGCCGAAAAAAAACGGATATCCTCCGCCTGTATGCACGCCCTTTTCGATGAACCTTTCGAGGTCCCTCATGCCGGTATGCCCAGGTATCAGGTCCGTAAAACTCGTAGCGACTCCAATAAAGGGCTTCCCGATTTCACTCTTTGGAAGTCCTGTGGCATAAAGCAATGCCCGATGGGGCATGCGCTCAAGGCCTTCCTTTATCATCTTGCTTCTCATACCACACCTCTCTTTAATTATTATTATGAACCATTAAATAAATCCGGGGTCTTAATAAGCAAGGGGCGATTCCGGTATCGCCCCCTGCCTCATCAATGCTCTGAATACTGTTGCTAAGGCTTCTTGTTTATCTCAGTCTACGGGTGGGTCTTTTTGAAGTCCCTGATGAACTCGGCCATCTTGTCTTTCTTCGCAAGCTTTTGTTTCTGGAGTTTTTTCCTCTCAACCTCCTCTTCAGGGGTCAGATAGACCTTCCTGTCAATCTCGGCAAGCGTTGCGTCAAGGCCATGATGTTCCTCTAAAATCTTCCTGAACTCCTCATTCTCTTTTTTCAGGTGCTCGATAATCTCCTGCTCTTTCAAATTGTTCTCCTCCCTGATAAAAATTTATTAGGAACCCTGGGCGTCGGCCGCCCTGAACTCTGTGTTCGATTCGAGAGGTAAAAAAGGACTCGTGTCTTTTGATAAAGGTGAAAGCAATTCTGAGAAGGTTATCGTCTTTCTCTGCATGCGTTATCTTAATATACAATATACCTTTTTATATAAAATTATCAATTCAGGCAGGGCTTGCCAAACCTAGAAAAATGTAAGGGCGTGATTAATCGCGCTCCTACTTCTTCTCGATAATCTTGACCTTCATCTCTATTCGTTCGTTGGGGTTGTCCCTGGGGTCCCTGGGCTGGCTTACGATCTTGTCGACAGCGTCCATTCCTGAAACAACCTCTCCGAACACAGTGTATTGCTTATCCAAAAAGGGCGCATCCGCAACACATATGAAAAACTGCGAGCCTGCGCTGTTGGGATCTGCGGCCCTGGCCATCGAAAGGATGCCGCGCTTGTGGGGTTTGTCGTTAAACTCAGCCTTTACCGTATGGCCGGGTCCGCCAGTGCCGTGGGTAGCCTTATTGGCATTCCTGGAATTGGGGTCGCCGCCCTGGATCATGAATCCCGGTATCACCCGGTGAAAAATGGTGCCGTCGTAAAAACCCTTCTTGGCCAGCTCAATAAAATTATTGACGTGGTTAGGAGCCACCTCCGGGAAAAACTTCAGTTCTATGCTGCCGAATTTCGTCTCTATTACCGCCCTGGTATCCGCCATCTTCCTGATCTCCTCCTGAGTGAATTTTTTTGATTTCATTTCTGCCGAAGCGCTATGCGCAAACAGAAAAGTGATTGCCGCAGCAGCGAAAATAAACTTTAAAGCCCCCATCCCGTGATCTCCTCCTCATGATAAAAAAATTTCATTCTCACAAAAATTCCTCTGCAATTGTGGACGCAAGCTTCCACGAATTCTCTATACAGTCGTTCACTCCTATCCCTCTGTAGGCATTGCCCGCAAGATACAGGCCCTTGTGCTTTGCCAGGGCTGAGTCGATGTCCCTCAGCTTTTCGGAATGGCCGATAACATATTGGGGGATAGCCATCTCATGCCTGAATATTCTTATAAAATCCGGCGCTGTACGGATGCCCATGATTTCGGCTATTTCTACCCGCACCGAATCGATTATTTTTGTGTCCTCTTCCATAGCAAGTGCAGAAGCCCTTGCGCCGCCGACCATGCTCCTTAGGAGCACATATCCCTGAGGCGCCCTGTTGGGAAAAATGCTTGAGTCCCATAGGGTGCCGAGTATCCTTCTTTTCTCACGCGAAGGTATCAGATAGCCGAAACCGTCCAGCGTGGATTCTATTTTCGACTTCTTATACCCGAAACATACCACCGAGAGAGAAGGATATGGGATCCCCGCAACAAGGCTTGACAGGCGGGTATCAGCGGCCCTGAGGATCTCTGAGGCCGAATATGCCGGAGCGGCGATGACAACCGCATCCGTCACAAGTGCGGAGCCGTCCGAAAATATAATCGAATATCCCTTGCCTTTCTTCTCCAAAGAGACAGCTTTATACCCTGTCCTCATCCTTTCTCCGAGGAACGACTTAAGCGTGTCCGAGAGTTCGCCCATCCCCTGATTAAACGATGTGAGGGTCCCACCGGGCCCTGCACCGACCTTCTCCGTGGAGCCTTCTTTTTTTCTTGCTCGCTGGAGCTTCAGCATGCCCCTTATTAAACCGCCATATTTCACTTCAAGGTCATATACCTTAGCAAAACAGGCCCTTAGACTGAGAGTCTCCGGGTTGCCCGCATATATCCCGGAGGCCATGGGATCTATAAGTTTTTCGTAGGCCTCCCTTCCGAGCCTCCGCCTTGCAAAGTCCGCAAGGCTCTCTTCATCCTTTGCACCGCCCGGGATAATCATTTCTGCCATAACCCTCAGCCTGCCGGGGAAACTGAGCAGGCGGGAAGACAAGAAAGCAGGCGGGGACTCCGGGAGTCTGTGAAGCTTCCCGTCCGAATAGATGAATCTCTTCCTGGATGCGTCATTACTGCGAAGCGGGGAAAGCTTCACTTTCACTGCAAGATCGAGTGTCTTGGGTCTGTTGTCCAGGAAACCGTTTACGCCGCCTTCACATAGAAAGCCATCTGTCTTTTCAGTCCAGATCTTGCCTCCGACCCTTTTTTCGGACTCAAAGACAAGGACGTCCGCAGAAGGGTCTTTCTCGATCAGATAAAACGCCAGAGATAGCCCTGAGATCCCGCCGCCGATTATAGCTATTCTGCCCATCCCGCCTCCTCCACCCCTTTCTTCACTATGCCGCTGAGTGCAGAAATAAACAGCGGCGAAGCATTGAGAGATTCAGTACGCCTGAGTCTCATGCCTAGCGACTCCGCCATCCTTTTATATAATATATCAATTTCATAGAGGGTTTCGATATGATCGGAGACAAAACTTATCGGCACGACAAGAAGGTTTTTCACGCCACGACCCGCCAGCTCCTTAATCATTTCGTCAGTCGAGGGCTCGAGCCACTCAACCGGTCCGCTTTTTGACTGGAATGAAAGGTCCCACGTTATCTTTATCCTCTTGGTGATCTCGTTGATAGTTCCTCTGATATGCTCTAAATAAGGGTCGCCCTCTTCGATGAACTTTTTGGGAAGGCTATGGGCGCTAAAAAGTATGTGGACATCATTGGATAAAGGATGAAGGTTTGAGGCTGATGTCCCGAAATTATCAAGGCCCTTCTTAATGCTTTCAACGAGTGAGTCTATGTACAGGGGGTTATCATACCACGAAGAAATCGTGAACACGTCAATTGGGAACCTGGAGACGACATCCTTCATTTTGGAAAAGGAGGAGCCCGTAGTCGCAACAGAATAATGCGGATAGAGGCCCAATGCCAAGACCCTCTTAATCCCCTGATGATGGATCTCAGGAACGACCTCTTCGATAAGAGGATGCCAGTAACGCATCCCTATAAAGACCTTGAAAGACCGTGAATTGTGAATAGTTAATAGTGAATCGTTCAGAACTTTTTCGAGCGCTTTGGCCTGTCTTTGGGTGATTTCTAAGATCGGCGACTTGCCCTCGATAAGCTTGTAGTAGCTCTCTGTCTTCTTGTGCCGCAGAGTAGAGATGAGATATGCAAGTGGTTTTTGCAAGAACGAAGGGCCGAGCCTGATTATCTCTCTGTCCGAAAAAAGGTTGAAGAGAAATGGCCTCACCGCCTCAAGGGAGTCGGGACCGCCGAGGTTCAGAAGAAGAATGCCGACCCTTGCAACATCTTTCGTCATTCAGTTATCCTTTCAGGATCTCAGGCTCCGTATGGGGTATGAACATCGCTCCCTGCAGCACGCTCATCAGTTCGGAATCCTCGTTCATCTCGCGGTATGTAATGCGGGAAGCGATTTCATTGATCTCGTTTAAAAGGTCTCTGTTAAGCAAAACCATCTCCGCGCCGCTCAGCGAAGAATTCCCCACAGGAATAAACCTCTCCCTCGGGATGTCAGGCAACATTCCGATGTTGATCGCCTTTTCAGTATCGATGCCGCAGCCAAGAGCCCCGGCAACATATATCTTCTTTATGTCCCTAAAAGTTAGCCCGACAGATCGCACAAAAACGTAAAGAAATGAAAACATGGCGGCCTTTGAAAGAAGGAAATTCTTTATCTCATTTTCGGTCAGATAAAGTTCGCCGCTTCCGGAGCTGTGCAGAAGGAACATCTTCACACCATCTTTTTCAGAAATCCCGTTTTGAGTCCCGGTAAACCTTCCGGCCTGGTCTATAATCCCGGCCGTATACATTTCGGAAACCAGGGATATCAGTCCTGAGCCGCAGATGCCGTGCGGCTCTATATCTCCGATGACCCCTGTCTCAATCTTTCCGCTTAGTTTGTCGATCTTCACATCAGAGATTGTCCCTCTATCGGCTTTCTTTCCGATGCCGGCCACACCTCCCTCAAGCGCCGGACCTGCTGCGCCTGCGCCCACCATGATCCAATCCCTGCAGCCCAGCGTAATCTCTACATTCGTCCCGACGTCTATGAAAAGCACAGGCTCGTCTTCGCCGTGAACACCGGTGGAAAGTATGCCGCTTATAATGTCTCCACCCACATAACTCCCTGAATTTGGGAAAACATACACCACCGCATTCTTATTCACCAAAAGCCCCGTCTCCCCCGCATAGGCAAAAACAGGTCTGTTTACCGCCGGGACATATGGACTCATAGGAATATTTTTAACGCCGAGGCCAAGAAAGAAATGAGACATAATCGTGTTGCCGGCGATAGTAACTGCAAATACATCCTCAGTCGCCACTCCGTGGCCTTTGCACGCCTCTTCAATGGCCAGGTTTACACCTTCATCAAGGGCTTTTTTCAACGCCTCAAATTCCCCCATCATCGACCGCTGGACCCTCGTAAGTACATCATTTCCAAAACTTATCTGCGGGTTCTCGGTCTCCGCTGTTCCCATCTTATCCCCTGAAGTAAGATCAAATAGGGAGCATGCTATGTTTGTTGAGCCGATGTCCACGGCAATGCCGTAAATGCGCTCTTTCCCTACATCGAGCAGTCTGTACCCTTGCCCGCAATGGCCGACAACAAGCCTCACATCAAAGCCATTCCTCCTCAGTTCTTCAGGTAGCCTTCTCATTATGTGAAGGGGAATCTGCACGTCATCGAAGCCCTTATTTCTAAATCCCTCTGCCAACCTGTCAGTATCAGCCGCTTTGTCGGAAGCTGACGGGGCCTCGACCTTGACATCAACCAAAAAAGCAAGCGGCTCAGGACTCATACATGACCTTCCCCATGTCCGATATATCATAACCGCCCAGAGCCTCTACCGAGGTCCTGAACTCGCCACTCTGCCTGATGATTTGCAATATGGCCGATAAGGCAGGCATTTCCACGAAATCAGCAGGGATCGCAAGGTCATATCGCTCTTTGGCAAGAGGGATAAAATCGAGACCCAGTGCCTCTGCCGAGGCCAGTATGCCCATGCCTGTATCGGCGATGCCTGTAAGGACGGCTGAAGCAACTCCCATATGGGTATATTCCTCGCGTTCGTATCCTCTGACATCTTTGGGCGCAATGCCCAACTCCTTAAGGTATTTGTCGGTAAGAAGTCTCGTTCCTGCGCCTGTCTGTCTGTTGATGAAGACGACATTCTCTCTGGTCAAATCGCCGAATCCTTGTATATTCTTCGGGTTTCCTTTAGGAACCATCAGCCCCTGCTGCCGGTATACCAGGTTTATAAGGAGCATCTTCCTATGTCCGAGAATTTTCTTGATATAGGAGATGTTATATTCTCCTGTTTCCTCGTCAAGAAGATGGGTGCCTGCCATATGGGCTTCTCCTTTTTTTAGCGCGATCAATCCGCCCATTGATCCAACATGGGCAGACGAAAGAGAAAACGCCGTATGGTTCTTCTTAAGGACATTGGCCAAAATATCAAGCGCATTATCATGGCTTCCTATGCACACGACAGTATTTTCTACATCCTTTTTCCCCCTGAGCATCTCCACATCAACCTCAGTCCCCGCACCGAACCCCTCAGACATAGCAGGTATCCTCACAATGCCATCTGCTCTCACCAAAGACATGAGCACGCCCGCCCCCCTGCTTACGGGAGTGGCGATAAGGTTCTGGCCGACCCTGCCAAGTTTCACCCGGAGGAATTCCTCCTGCCCAAGCGAAGAGGCGACCTGCCTCGAAAGCCGCGCCTTCATGAACTCAGGATCAGGCCCTTCCAAACCCTGCCACTTATAGACGAGGTCCTTTGCGAACAGATTGAAGGTTATGTATGTGGAGACTGGATATCCCGGGATACCGAGCACCGGTTTTCCCTTCACCCGCCCCAGGATGACCGGTTTGCCGGGTTTGATGTTTATGCCGTGCAAAAGCACCTCTCCCAGTTCAGCAATAACCTTTGCGGTAAAATCCTCCGACCCGGCAGATGATCCGGCGTTTATAACAATGAGGTCACCCCTGTCGCATCCCTCGTTGATAGCATCTTTTATCTTGCCGATGTTGTCCGGCACGGGTTTAAACCTTAAGGGCAGTCCTCCCCATTCAATGACCAGCGCTGACAATATCCTCGAATTATATTCGATGATGTCCCCCTTTTTGAGGTCTGTCCCGGGTTCCACGATCTCAGATCCCGTAGGAATTATAACCACCCTCGGCCTTCTGCGAACACTAACCTCCAGATGGCCTCCTGAAATAATCGCACCTATATCGACCGGCCTCATCCTGTGGTTTTCAGGCACTATCAGTTCAGTTGACACTATGTCTTCGCCGATGACCCTCACGTGCTGCCACGGGGCTGCGGGCTTGATTATCTCGATATGACCCTGCCCCTGTGAACCCTCTATGACATTGATGTCCTCTATCATTATTACCGCGTTAAAGCCGTCAGGGAGAGGGTCCCCTGTGTCGACATAGACAGTCTCTTCCCCGAGCCTAAGTCTCCTCGGATCAGATTCAGAGGCTCCGAATGTCTCGGCGAACCTCACCGCGTATCCGTCCATTGCCGAGGAATGATAAAAGGGCGAGGACAGCTTCGCAAATATGGCCTCTGCGGTTATTCTGCCAAGTGAATCTGCCACCGGCACCGATTCGCCGCCGAGCGGGCCAATCCCCTCGGAGGCGATCATGTCAGCCCACAGTTTCAGTGCTTCGGCCAGCGGTGTATTTTCAAGGTAAATACCTTTTCTCATACATTCTTCCTCTCTTAATCGAGATTCGGCAGAAATTGATTTTTTCAGCCCCGACGAGGCTGCTGCCTAGCACCTTCAGAGATTACTGGCGATAATCCTCTCTGAACCATCCATGCTCAGGTGACAGTAGACAAGGAGTTTCTTTCTTTCGAGTTTTGAATCTATCCTCGTCTTCGCAGTATTACAGACCTTTCTCAGGATATCAAACCTGTTGCCGTAATAAAGCCAGGGGAAGATGTCTCCCGTTTCAGCCTCCTTGAAGGGGGCGGTTTCATCGTCGCCAACACCCGCCCTTTTAAGGAGCAAGATGACATCACGCATCAGAGGTTTACCCGATGTCCATAGCGCAATCTCAAGCATCGCCTCCCATCGGGCTGAAATATGGAGCTTGGAGATGTTCTGAAGATCGAGCGAAAGTATGGAGGCAACTATGCTGTCTCCAGCCGGAAAATAGCATGAATCATGCAGAGAGAAAAGTTTCTGGTGGGACCTCTTCGCATCCTCTCCCTGATACAGCACCACCTCTTTTAATGTATCGCAGCGGGTCTCAGTACTAGAATTATCCAATGACATAACATACCATAAAGTCAGTCTTTTTCAAAAAATATCTTCGAATTCTTGATATCTGCTTGCCTTGTTCTCCTTAGGAGGATTCGGCCTTCCTGAGCAGGCTTTTTTTGCTTCGCAAACTACAGATCAAGCCAGGCGGAGACTCAAAGCCAATCCTTCTTCCTAAAGAAAATGAGCATTGTGCCTGCGATTACTAAGATTACCAGCCAAAACAACGGATAACCGATACGCCACTGAAGTTCAGGCATGTACTTAAAGTTCATCCCGTAGATACCTGCAATAAATGTTAGGGGCATAAAAATGGTGGCTATGATAGTCAGTACCTTCATCACGGCATTCAGCCTGTTGCTGACACTTGAAAGATATATATCGAGCATTCCGGACACCGTGTCACGGAACGTCTCAACCGTATCGATAATCTGGATAGTATGGTCGTAAACGTCCCTCAGATATACCCTTGTGCTCTCCCGGACCAGGGCAGATTCGCCTCTTTCAAGGGCATTGATTACCTCCCGAAGCGGCCAGACCGCCTTCCGCAGAAAAATCATCTCACTCTTCAAAAAATGGATCTCCCGAAGCGTCTCCGTCTCAGGGTTGCTCACGATCATTTCCTCAAGAAGTTCCACCTTCTCACCGAGCTTTTCGAGCACAGCAAAATAATTGTCCACAATAGCATCGATCAGCGAGTAGGCGAGATAATCCGCCCCCATCTTCCTTATCCGTCCTTTATTGCTCCGGATGCGCTCCCTTATGACGCCAAAGACATCTCCCTCGATTCCTTCCTGGAAGGAAAACACGAAATTAGGCCCCACGATGAGGCTTATCTGCTCGGAGAGGGTGCCGCCGTCGCTGTCATTGTAACGGAGCATTTTCAGAACCACGTACAGGTAGTCGGAATAATCCTCCATCTTGGGCCTTTGTTCCGTATTCATTACGTCCTCAAGCACAAGGGAGTGAAACCCATAACATTCGCCCAGTCTTTCGAGCAATTCCACATGGTGGACACCCTCCATGTTTATCCAGGTCACGCCTGGCTTATCTTTGAACAGGAAACATTCGTCGACAGCATCGGTTTCCCTTTCATGAAAATCAGCCCCGTCAAAATCTATTATGGTGATCTTTGTCTTCTCCGCCCTCTTCTCTCCTATGTGGACGAGTGTCCCCGGCGGAAGCCCGGCCTTTTTGGACCTCTGATGGCGCTGCTTAGACATACTGTCTATTTTACATATTAGCCGTACCACCACTCAAGGGCATCGGCAATTTTCGTCTTGCTGCTTTCGATTTCCTGCTTTGCGCTCATCCATTCAGAAGGGCACTCCTTCGTAAGCGATTCGAGTCTTCTTTCGATATAGTCCACAAGGTCGAAAAGTCCAAAATATTCCGCCCTGCGGGCCTCTTCCTCAGTAGTCGATGTCTCCACATTGCAGATGATACCGAAGGCTTTTTTCTTCATATCGCTAAGCTCCCTGTATATGCTCTCGCAGTATTTGCGGACATCCAAATCCTCCTTAACAGCTGCTGTCGCCATGGCTTATCTCCTTTCCCGGCAGCCCGAAAAAAAATGAGCCACCAAAGTCACTTACATTTCCTTCGGCAGCTCAGCCATCTTCTCATTAAGTAGATCCGCCGCTTTCCGCCCTCCCCTTCCGGAGAGTTCGGCCTTTTTCGGGAAATCCATCTCTTATTTATTTTAACTCCTGCTTCCGGGAAGATCAAAAGTGACTGGGACGGCGGCAGACATGCTTATGGCAAAAACCTGCGCTCGACTGCCTCACACAACCTCTTTTCCGCCTCACGGTATTCCGGGCCTACCTCCATTTTGCAAAGCGCCCTGACAAATTTGTCGACGCCCTGCTCCAAAAGACCCTCATGGACAGGTATTCTTCGGATGTTGTAAAGGGGTTGTCCCTTCTCGTTGATCCCGCCGTAAGCCGAGAAGATTGCACTGACCGAAAGATCCAGCGCGGAAAAGACCGTTCTTTCGTCGTAATCTCTGGAAAGCCTCCCGAAAGGCACACTGAACATCGGGCTGGCGTTTTCAATATTTTCCCTGTAAAAGTCCATACTCCCGGATATCTCATTGCGGAGCTCTTCATTGCCAAGTCCCTTCATAACAGGATGGGTGCACGTATGTATGCCGAAGGTGATGAGTGGGTTATCCTTCAGCCGCCGGAGGTCGTCTGACGATAGGAAAAGCTCGCATTCGTTCTCACGGTATTTTTCCTCGGCGATGAGATGTCCTAAAATCCCTTTGATTATTCTCCTGTTTTTATCACTACTGAAGTTGCTCCGTGTGAAACTAACCATATCCTGTTCTTTCACCGGGACATTATATTGGGCGCTCACCAGAGCAGCAAGGTCCCTGCCGAAACCGGCGTTGATACAGTAGTTATAGAGGTACCTCCAGTATAATGCCTTATCTCCTACGCAATCTGTAATGAGAAAACAGGCCGAAGGCATCCGAAGCGACTCCAGTACATGGGCTGCGTTTAGGGCGAAGGACTTTGGACCGTCGTCGAAGGTGACTGCAAGAAACCGTCCCTGTTTTGCTTCCCGGGCAGAAATAAGCTCTGTAAATCTCCGGAGACTTACGACATCGAATTCCTGCTTAATGGCAACACAGAGCTCCCCGAATGTCTCCGGACTGATATTGCCCAGTCCCCTCAAGGACAATCTGTCACGGGCATCAGTCGAATGAAAGAGAAGGACAACATATGAGGGCACTTCTTTCATCTGAAAAGTCTGGGTGCGATGTAACCGATCAAAGAGACTCTCGCGTCAGCCGCCTGTTTCACGGCATTATATCTGCCTATTACGCCCTCTTCAAGATTGAAAATACAGCGGCGTGCGGCATCGGCATTAAAGTCGCTCAGGCCATAAAGCTTTCCTGTTCTCTCAGGCTGTTTAAAAGAGGCCGCGGCTCCCTTACCCGTGATCTCTGCGATTGCATCCAAAGCCAGCTCTATTCCCTCCGAAATGACCTTCAGAAAGATAGCGTTCAGATCGTCCTTATCGTCAAACGCTGGCCTCGTCTGGTAGATGATGTCGCCGGAATCGATACCCGGATCCACATAATGCACTGTCGCCCCGATATATTCAGGCTCGCTGTTTACTATCGGCCACCCGTAACTCCATGTGCCTCTGTAATATGGCGAAAGACCTGAGTGCAGGTTAATCATCCCCGACAGAGGAATCGAGATGATTTCAGGTGAGATGACACTGCTTCCAAGGACGGCGATCACGTCAGGTCCGAGGCCTTTAAGTAAAGATGCAAAATCAGAGGAGTTTATATCCCCGCATTTTACGTTGAAATATTTTGTTCCGGGCCTTTCGACAACGATATCGAAGGGGGCTTTAAGAAAGTCTTTCAGCATCCTGTGGTATCTGAAGCCGGCTGAGAATTTTCCGTGAAAATCCCTCAGACAAAGATCATCCTTTATCGCCTGACGCCCTTTTTGAGAAAGTATATTTTTTAAAAAGAATTGGAACCTGTTTACCCTGCGAGTCACAGGATAAGCCTCTCTGACGACACATGCGATCTCGAACTTTTCCTGGAGCCTGTTTATGAAGCTTGTGTGATGGAACCCTGTCCTTGTTAATATGGCGATCTTCACGGGAACAATTACCCCCCTTCAATTCCCCCCCTTCGTAAGGGGGGATACAGAGGGGTGGCTTTCATCATTGCCGATATCTTCGTACTGCATTTTCGTCACGCCTTCAGAAAAGTCTCACTTCAACAACTTCCCCAGCTTCCACACCGTTTATATGGAGAGGGATTATGAACGTACCGTCAGCTTTTACGAGGGTAGCGATCAGTCCTGATTTACCAAGTACAGGAATCGCCCAGAGCCCATCCTCTCTTTCTTCGATTATCACTCGTATATGCTCTTCCCTCCCCTGAGATGAAGAAACATTCTTTGCAAGTCTGGCCTTTATTACGTTTACCGGGTGACCTCCGAACCTTTCCCTAAGCCCGGACAGGCGGGCCACTACAGGTCTTATAAATACATCAAAACATACGCTGACGGCAGCCGGATGGCCGGGGAGGCCAAACACCGGCACCTTACCCATAATGCCACCTATCACAGGTTTGCCCGGCTTCAAAGAGACTCCATGGAACAAAATGCCGGGATCGCCTATATCATCAATAATCTTTGCTATCATGTCCTTTGTGCCGACCGAAGTCCCCCCGGAAAGGATAATAAGGTCCGAATCATCCAGGGAACTTTCGATGGCAGCCAGCAGGACCCTGTAATCGTCTCTGAAAATGCCCTTCCTGAGCGGCACAGCGCCCGTTTCAGAGAGCATTGCAGCCAGGACATATGAGTTGATGTCTCTGACCTGTCCCATGACCGGTAATGCTCCTGCGGGTACAATCTCATCACCGGAGGAAATAATAGAGGCCCTAAGCCTCTTATAGACTGTCAGTTCCGTGATGCCGATGCCGGCGCAGGCGCCGATATCCTGGGGTCTTATCTTTCTGCCCACGGGGATTACAATTTCCTCTTTCCTTACGTCCTCACCAGGCTGAATCACATTTTCTCCGGGCACCACAGGTCTGAGAACCTCAATCATTGTCTCGTCTACATTCTGGACATATTCAAGCATCACAACGGAATCAGCCCCCGCAGGCAGCATGCCGCCAGTCGGTATCTTACAGACGCGGCCTCTGGAGAGGACGATTTCAGGTTTCTCCCCCATGAAGATCTCATTTGACAGGGTCATATAGGCGGGCATAGCTTCTGAGGCACCGAAGGTATCCTCAGCCATAACCGCGTACCCATCTACAGTAGAGCGCGCAAAATGCGGCAGATCTTCCGACGAGCTTATCTCTTCGGCACATATCATCCCCAATGCGTGTTCTATGGGGATGCGTATTTTATCCGGCAGCTTTTCGGGCAGACCCTTAAGCAAAAGCCTGAGGGCTTCATCAGCGGAGATTACGTTACCTCTTCCAAGCATGTCTTTCATGCCATCTATTATAACAACGCATCCTGCTAAGCGCATAGTGCACTGGGATCAGTGCAAACAAGATTATTCTTCGTAGAAAAAAAAGCCCCGGATATTCCCGGGGGCTTACTGTGTTTCGAAGTGAGGGACCTTTACTGTCCGGCGCCGTAAATAGTTGCGGGTCTCGTGCCCGCAGGCCTCACGGCGCCTGTCAGCGGAGAGCCAGTCAGATTCTCATAGGAATCGAGAAGCAATTGAATGGAGTACCTGGCATTATGAACAGAGGCGGAGGCATTGGGGACATTTACCTGAGAGGTTGCCTTTGAAGGAAGCCCCTTGATTATGAACTGAATGTTGAAAGCTGACCTGTAAAGAGCCGGCGTCCAATCCGTAAAATTATTGATGCCGTTTGGGTTGCCTGAGGCAGTATGCGTAGCCGGGTCGGCGGTCTTAAAGAAATAAGGGTAGTTAAGGTCGTCGTAATATACGCCCCGGGCGGCCAGTCCAGCAATGAGTTTGCCTTGCAGTACCTGTATAGATCGGGCTATAGAAAGTGAAGCACCGCCGGGATCGCCTGTATAGTTGTTGGTATCAGAGGCAGTCCTGTAATTGTCGACGTCAGGTGTCGCAGTCGAGCCCGATTTAACGCCGACTTCTCCGATAGTGGCGTGACAAGATGAGGTATTGCACGATTTCACATTTGGCTTCCAGGTATGACCACCGTTGAGTCCGTCTTTGGTGACCTCGCCCATATGGCAACCGGTGCAGTTGGCATCACCGGTGGCCTGATGGAAGACATCCACGCCATATAACTTGTCCGGAAACTCGTATGCATTGGCTCCCCATAACATCGCAGCAGTTCCGAGATAATGGGGATTAAAGAAGCTGCCGGTTATAGTCCTGCCCGGCGCAAGTTTCGCATAATAAAGGGTCAGCCCGCTCTCTCTTCCCTGATGGCAAAAAACGCAAATTGTGGCATTGCCGGTCTTCTCAAGCAGAACAGGCTGTTTATCCAGGAAGTAATTGCCCTGTATGGTCAAACCATTTGCGGAATAGTTTGTCATCATTTCAGGTCTCCGGGTGTTTTTAGACTGACCCTGAACGTCCTTGTGAGGGTCATGACAGGTAATGCAGGTGACTGTGACATCACCGAAGATCACGGGCGCTTTTGATGTTCCCTGCACATTGTCCTGCCATGCAAGAGAGCCTATTCCATTATGGCACTTATAACACGCATAGGCATTTGAAACTTCAGTTGATCCCGCGGGGACATATCCGCCATTTTGAGACGTAGAAGCAGTAGTCCCGGCAGCAGTGAGAGACATATCGAAAGGCCACGTTGCCCTGTGGTTGCCGACATCGAAAGGTTTCCCGGTTGCCTCATCTGTATAGGCCAGCGGGTTTGCAGAAAATTCGGCAAAGGGAGCCGCACTTCTTGCGGCGTGGCCGGACTTAAGCCACTCTGTATATACATCGCTCTGGTGGGTAGCAAGCTGGCTGTATTTATATTTCCCCTTTGCATGGCAGGATGCGCAGAGCCTTTCGGGATTAATCTCATTGTTTCTTCCTATGACCTTCGAATAATCAGTTGTGCCGTCAGGCTGGACAGCGCCGTTGGGCTGGTAGATGGATGCGGCAAGCTGCGTACCAGGGATATCATCATTTTGCTCGCCGGTTGGGTTGACAAAAAATTTTCTGAAGACGGGATAGGCCACCCGGTCTTTTCTCTGGGCGATCTTCACCTTCTTTTCGGCCTGATGAGCATCATGGCAGCCGGAGCATGTTATATTGGGCGGATCCGGCATCTTGTTGGGGTTGGGATTGATCAATTCTCCCTTGCCGTCGGCATTGCCGTATTGAAAACGCTGGTTCGGATTATGGCAACGCGAACACTCCTCGATATGCCGGGCGTGTGTAACGGGCGTAACGCCGTCCGGAAGGAATTCAGGCTCGCCCATTATTTCGGCAGTGCCGCTGTTCAGCGCATCCCCCTGGAAAAAGAATTTGTCGGGCCCTGAAAGAGAAGTAGGGTTCGTCCCATTGTAGGGCTCCGGGTTTGCATGGATCGTACTGTCAAACCCCTTCTTGTCCTTATGACAGACTTCGCACTGCGCCGCCTGCGGATTCGGGAACGGGATATTTCCAACGCCCATGTGCTGGCTTCCTGGGCCATGGCAATCTTCACACTGCACCTTGTCGTCTGTCGTATGTTCAGTGCCTGCCCATGCAGCAGCTATCGGTGTGCCGGTAATATCTTTGGTGGAAGCATGACATGTATTCGTGCACGTGGCCGAGCCAACCGTCGTTGCACTTGAGGGTCGATCATCTCCGCCGCCACAGCCCCAAAGGGCAAATAGACCGACCACCAGTCCCAGTCCGAGTGAAAGACACGGTTTGAACATATTGCCTCCTTATAAAAAGTTCACCGGCATATGACATCTTCTGAAGCGGCCCGGTATCTCTTCACTGACCCTGGCCTATATTATAAATACAAAAACAAAAAAATGGCCCCGGATTCCTCCGGGGCCATTAAACAAACAAATGCTATCTCATCCTATTGTTGTGGGAAGTGAGCATTGTCGGCGCCCAACAGCAAGCCAGAGGTGTGGCATGCAAGGCAGGTCTCCTGGCCACCGCTCGTCTTGTCCGCTACGTG
Organism: Candidatus Sulfobium mesophilum; assembly: GCA_900302705.1. Classification (GTDB taxonomy): domain Bacteria; phylum Nitrospirota; class Thermodesulfovibrionia; order Thermodesulfovibrionales; family UBA6898; genus Sulfobium; species Sulfobium mesophilum. The sequence goes on along the minus strand of OUUY01000080.1, from coordinate 549 downwards.
GGTAGCAGTGTTTGCACTGTCATGACAGGATATGCAGGTTGCGGTCAACGGCTGAGTCCTGACATTATCGGAATCATCGTTTGCCTTTGCGCCTGTGGAAGTCGTTGTTCCAAGCGCTCCTGCAGGCAGAGGAAACGCGGAGGTGCTGGAATCGATATGGCACGCAATGCATTCCCTCCTGTCACGGGGATAGGTGACGTCTGAAAAGTCGTTCACGCTACCGCCGAAGCCGTAGATAACGTATGGTTTCACATTGAGGTTTTCGCCGGTATGGATGCTATGGATCATTGCCTTGAAATGTATCGAACGTTCAACAAGGCCATCCGGTGTCGTCGAGGGATCAGCCGGTCTCTGACCCTTGTCCGTTGCGTCGGCATTATGACAAATGACGCATTCCTCGATACTGTTTACCCTGTTTGCACCATGCAGGGAGAGACGCGTATGACAATTGTTGCACTTATTGACGTCAACGGACTTGCGGCGCTGAAGCTTCGGATCCGTCACTTGGGCGCCCGTAGCAAGGTCTACATAAAACTGAGTGGACTGTCC